>NZ_JZRI01000050.1:0-97100 GCF_000952175.1 Pseudomonas sp. ES3-33
GAATTACAGAAATCTTTCACCGTCTGCGCGATCCCGTTTTAACGCCGCTTATCCACCTAAACCTTGGGCGCCACACGTCGAGTCTGCTACGCCTGAGCAAGCCGCAGAATACCTGCAACTTGAGGGGCCGAATGCCCGTGCATACCAGCAAGGGTATGTCCGGTATGCGGGCGGTGCAACCTGGCATTGGGCTGGCATTTGTTGGCGTTTGACACCTGACGATATGCGCCTGAAAAGTTTGTACGGGGTGGGCCGAGACTGGGACTTGGATTACGCGACACTTGAGCCGTATTACGTTCGTGCAGAGTACGCGATGGGTGTTGCAGGTCCTTCTGATCCTGAACTGCAGTGGCCGCCCATTCGCTCAAAACCTTACCCGATGGGCCCATTTCCTTTTGGGCCTGGAGAGCAGCGATTTACCGAGGCCGCGGCATCGATAGGGTTGCGCAATCACCCCTCAGCGCAAGCGCGCAACAGCGAAGTTGCCTACGACGGACGGCCACCTTGCTGCGGCAACAATAATTGCATTCCTGTCTGTCCAGTTGCCGCCAAATATGATGCCGCGGCTACGCTCCCAAGAATTGAATCCAAGGGCGGCAAGATAATGTGCGATTCGGTTGTTTACCGACTCGAGGCAGGCGCGAAAAATGAAATTGTGGCTGCACATTATTTTGACAGTAGCAAAGTTTCCCATCGGATAAGTGGCAAATTATTCGTCGTCGCTTGCAACGGTATTGAGTCACCTAAAATACTGCTGATGTCTAAAAATGAGCAAAACCCCGAAGGCTTCGCTAACAGTTCTGGCCAAGTGGGAAGAAATATGATGGATCAACCAAAACTCGTGGTCGCTCTTGAACTTGCAGAGCCCGCTTGGACTGGAGTGGGTCCAGTACAAGGCAGCAGTATTATTGAAACTTCTCAAGGCGATTTTCGGAGCCGTCACGGTGGGGCACTGTTTCGCTTCAATAATATGGCTCGTAGCAGAGTTGGCGCATTCGCCGCTCTGGAAAAAGGACTGGTTGGCAAAGCGTTGGATACGGAGATACGTCGACTGTCAGCGTGCACCGCAGAAATAGCGATAGAGCACGAGCTGCTGCCAGATCCTGACAATCGTCTAACACTTTCCAACAAAAAAGATTGGCTGGGCATACCCAAACCTAATATTTACTACGACGTCGGCGCCTATGTTCGGAGATCTGCACAGGAATACTCGGTGCCTATTGCTAAAAGACTGGCCGAAGCCTTGGGGGCAACTCATTTCCAGGTGACGACGGAATTTGTTCAAAGTGATCACATCATGGGAGGGACGATCATGGGTCGAGATTCTGCCACATCCGTGGTCGATCTCGACTGTAGAGCACACGATCATTCCAACCTTTTTTTACCGGGGGGGGGAGCGATGGTTACCTCCGGAAGCGGTAACAGTACGCTAACGATGGCGGCGTTAGCGCTCAAGTCTGCGGACGCCATCGTTACCCAATTAAGGAATGCTTGATCATGTATTCCTTTAAATCCTGGGTTATGAACAGTGCCGTAGTGATGTGCGTCGCCAGTGGGACGTGCGTGGCCGGCGAGCAACCACAAACAGACCTGATAGCGCGTGGAAAATACCTTTCAATTGCATCCGATTGTGCTGCCTGCCACACAGTTAAAGGGGGGGCGGAATTTGCGGGTGGGTTGGCTATTGTATCTCCCGTCGGGAAGATATTTGCCAGCAACATTACCCCATCCAATTCCGCAGGCATCGGCTTATATAGTGAAGGACAATTCTCTTCGGCCTTGCGTAAAGGCATTCGTAGGGATGGCGCGAATCTATATCCAGCAATGCCATATGCGTCCTACTCGGCACTCAGCGATGTTGATATAAAAGCGCTTTATGCGTACTTCAAAGACGGTGTCAAAGCGGTGGACACGCCGGCGCCAAAAACCTCGCTGCCATTCCCAATGAATATTCGCATGTCCATGAAAGCATGGAACTTGCTGTTCTTGCCCGGTCGGCCGATGAAGGATGACCCGGGGCAGTCCAGTGAATGGAATCGCGGCAGGTATCTGGTTGAAGGGGCGGCACACTGCGCAGAATGCCATACCCCACGGGGCCTGCTGATGCAGAAAAAAAGCGGCTCGGCAATGAGTGGTGGATTGGTGGGAGCCTGGTACGCGCCAAATATTACATCAGACCCGATTAGCGGGATAGGCATCTGGAGTAATACAGAATTAGTCGAATATCTTCGAACTGGCAAACTCCATGGAAAAGCCCAGGCGGCTGGAAGTATGGCAGAAGCGGTTGAAGACAGTTTCCAGTATCTTACGGATCAGGACTTAAGCGCGATAGCCACGTACATCAGGCGCGTCCCGGCTATAAATGACGAAGGCGAATCGAATAATCGGTTTTCACAAGGAAAAGCCAGTTCCGAAACGGCAGTTTTTCGCGGTGTGACGTCTTCAACCTCATTGGAAGAAACGGCTACTGGCGCCCAGCTTTTCCAAGGTAATTGTGCAAGCTGTCATCTGGACAAAGCCCAAGGCACTAGAGATGGATATTATCCAAGTTTGTTCCATAATTCGGCGACCGGTTCTATTAATGCCAACAACCTTGTGGCTACCATTCTAAACGGCGTCGATAGAACGACCACGAAAGGCCAAGTTTATATGCCCGGCTTCGGTGGGAAACCCGCAGACCTCAACGCCCTTAGCGACACTCAGATTGTCTCATTGGCGAACTATATTCTGTCGAACTATGGACAACTGTCTGTAAAAGTTACTTCGGAAATTGTAGCGACTGTCCGCCAAGGAGGGCCAGCATCGAACCTTATCCTATGGGCAAGAATTGGCATGGCAGGGGGTGCACTTATAGTAGTGCTGCTGGGTGTTTGGTGGTTGAGACGTCGATCTCGATCGCGCACAAAAGGAACAGCGAGCTTCCCAACCTCCTAACGTTGAAACTCATTTAGCAGCGTGTTGCCTACCGGCTGCGAAGAAGGAGAAACATGAATAGTTCTGGTTTTTATGAAATTGGTGATCTTCGGATTACAAAAATTACCGAGCAGCTTTTTAGTACGCTATCAGTAGTTCAGCTTTTTCCTGATGCCACTCCACAGTTGCTAGGTTCGCTTGCGTCGGCTGCGGGAATAACACAGGACAGCGCTGTTGAAATGAGTATTCACAGTTGGTTGGTTGAGACGCCACACCATAGACTGTTGATTGATACGGCTTCTGGCAATTTTAAAGATCGACCTTTCAGCAGTATATTTCACCAATTGAATAGTCCATGGATGGAAAACCTAACACTGGCAGGGAAACGTCCTGAAGATATTGATTATGTACTTCATACTCATCTTCACGCCGACCATGTGGGTTGGAACACGGTTTTGAAAGATGGCGTATGGGTTCCGACTTTTGTGAATGCAGTTCATGTGTGTTCCCAAGCTGAATTAGACTTTTACGACACGCCAGCGGCTGCTCCACGAATGATGATTTTTGAAGACAGTATCCGTCCGGTGCGTGATGCAGGTCAGTTGCAAATCATCGACAATCAAGGTGGCGAGTTCCTGCCAGGGATTAGATTTTATCCCACTCCAGGTCATAGCCCTGGTCACATGAGTATCGCCATTGAATCAGGCAATGAGGTTGCGTTGTTCTGTGGAGATGTCATGCATAGCCCGCTACAAATTGCATTTACTGATTGGAATTCAATGTTCTGTATGAGCCAATCAGCAGCTCGTGAGTCTCGAAAATGGTTTCTTGAGCACAGTCTTTCCGATCATATTACCGTGTTCACCAGCCACTTCACCGAGTCTTCAGTGGGTCGTATTACTAAAGACAATGAGCAATATATCTGGGAATTTATTTAATTTAAATTCCGCAAAAAGATGAGGCTTGTATATGAACATACTCCACAGTTTTATAGTGTCTTCAGTCGCCGTGTTTTTTTTGGCCGCTGGTTCAGCCAGCGCAACTCCGCTGGCACAGGCGCCTGGCTACTACCGAATTCCTCTCGGGGATTTCAAGGTCACGGTTTTGTCTGACGGGACAGCGCCCAGGGATCTCGCTTCGATCATGAGCAAACCTGCTGTAGTGCGTGCCGCTTACGCCGCCGCGCATGAAGCGCTACCGGTCGAGCTTTCCATCAACTGCTTTTTGATTGATACGGGTAAGCAACGCATCCTCGTGGATACGGGCGCTGGTGAGTTGTTTGGTCCGGGCTCGGGGAAAGTGGTTGCCAATCTTCAAGCGGCGGGTTACAAGCCGGAAGATATCGACACGATCCTGCTTACTCACATTCATGCAGACCACTCGGGTGGCTTAACCGTAGCGGGGAAGCGTGTGTTCCCCAAAGCTGCCGTCTATGTCGATAAGGCAGACCCTGCTCTGTGGTTGAGTCAGGCCGAAGAGGCCAAAGTCCCTGCCGACCGTAAAACCACCTTCGAGCAGTCGCGTAAAACGGTAGGCCCTTATGTCGACTCAGGTCAGTTGAAAACATTCACCGCGCCGGTCAACCTGTTTCCTGGGGTTAGCGCAATTCCATTGCACGGCCACACGCCGGGCCACACTGGCTACATGATCGAAAGCAAGGGGCAGAAGCTATTGCTTTGGGGTGACACCGTTCACTCGACCGAAGTGCAACTGGACCATCCTGACATTACGATCCAATACGACGTGAACGCGACCGATGCTGCCAGTTCGCGACTTAAAGCTTTAGAACAAGCAGGCAAAGAAGGGTATCTGGTCGGGGGCGCACACATATCCTTTCCAGGATTTGGCCACGTCGAACATCGTGCTGCAGTCTACATTTGGCATCCAATTCCCTATTCGGCCACAGATTGAATCTTTTATTTTAAGTGGACACTCGCGCCTGTCAGTTCAGCGATCTCGGCCATGTGCATTTGGCGATACGCATGAAGTTTTCACCGTAAATGGCGTTGATCTCCGAGGGTGCGTAACCCAGGCGGGTCAATTGTTGCGCAACCTCCCCAAGCATTTCCGGCTGCAACTGTTTGTGACCGTTCATTTGCTCGTAGTGCTCATGTGGCCACCAGTCGTCCTCGCTTTCACCCTCTGGCAGATCTTTGTGTTCCGGATATAGCTCGGTATCCAGGCCCAAGCCTATGTGGCTTGTCCCGATACGTTCGGCCAGATAATCGATTTGACGAACGTATGCCGCTACCGATGCGGATGGATCGCCCATGAAAATACCTAAACCGGTGAGGCCAATGACGCCGCCTTGACCCGCACAAGCGAAGATTTGCTCGTCATCGATTGTTCGCGGATGGTCGAAAATCGCTTTAACGTTAGTGTGGGAAAAAATCACAGGCCGCTGTGAAATTTCCATAATTTCGAGACTTGAACGTTTGCTCGCATGGGAGGAGTCGACAATGATCCCGGCAGCATTCATAGCGCCAACAACCTCGCGACCAAGGGGGGTCAACCCGGTCCCTTTTCCATGGCAGCCGCCCGAGCAGCTGTTGTCCCGGTTGTAGGCGAGCAACATCTGGCGAACGCCTAAAGTCGCAAATAGCTCGACCATGGC
Source organism: Pseudomonas sp. ES3-33 (assembly GCF_000952175.1). NCBI lineage: Bacteria > Pseudomonadati > Pseudomonadota > Gammaproteobacteria > Pseudomonadales > Pseudomonadaceae > Pseudomonas > Pseudomonas sp. ES3-33. Next base: position 5,528 of record NZ_JZRI01000050.1, read on the forward strand.
GAGATCCTGATGGAGCATATTGGAACCTTCGAGATCGAAAGAAACTGCCAGCTTTCCATGACTGCGGGCTTGGTAAATATCGTCAGTGGTGGTCACGAGTACGAAGTCTTCACTGTGAAAAGCCAGCCATTGACGAAACCCCGCGATCATTCGCATAACGGTAATAAACGGGGTCATGTCCATGCCCACGTTGATCGATACATGATGGAAGCCGGCGTCGCGATACCTTGTCAGGCAGGACATGTCCTGCCCGGGAATCAAAGGCAGGCACGCGTGCGCTTCCCACTGAACGACTGGGGTGGTGTCCGATTGCGATTGCTTGAGGGTCATGTCTTGCCCATCTTTGGCTGCAGCATAGGGTTCTGGCCTGGAGCGGGGTCATCTTTACTCCCTGACCGTCGCTTGCATGATGCATGTTTCTTCCAGTCAGCGAGTACCCAGTAGGGAAAATAAGTCCACGGCGTTTTCGTGGTCTATCGAAACTCGCTCAGATTCACTCAGTTGCAATTGAGGCAGGAGATTCGCCATGGCGGATACCAAAAAAGTATTGATATTGGGGGCCACGGGGGGAATCGGCGGCGAGGTGATGCGCCAGCTGTGCGAACGCGGCTGGGACGTACATGCATTGCGACGTGGCGAGGCGAACCTTGCAGGGAAACGCGACGGAGTAACCTGGGTGATTGGCGACGCGATGGACGGCCATACGGTGATGGCAGCGGCGCAGGGCTGTTCAGTGATCGTCCATGCAGTTAATCCCCCGGGCTATCTACGCTGGGCTGAGCTTGTACTGCCAATGCTGGACAACACCATTGCTGCAGCCAAGGTTCTGGGCGCAACCATCGTTCTACCAGGCACGCTATATAACTTCGGCCCCAGCGCTTTTCCACTCGTAAATGAGCACTCTCCGCAAAAACCGGTTTCTCGTAAAGGTGCCATCCGCGTGGAGCTAGAAGAACGTTTGCGCACTGCTACCACGCGAGGATGTCGCGTGATTATCCTCAGGGCGGGGGAATTCTTTGGGCCAAAAGCGGTGCAAAGTTGGTTTGCTCAGGCCTTAGTTAAACCAGGTCAGCCCGTTAACCACATAAGCCTTCCAGGAGCTCCAGGCGTCGGTCATCAGTGGGCCTATCTTCCAGATGCCGCGCGCACAATGGCGATGCTGCTGGAATGTCGTGGAAAGTTACTGCCCTTCGCGGTATTTCACATGAATGGTCATTGGGACAATGACGGAAACCAGATGGCTGAAGCAATCTGTAGAGTCGTGAATAAGTCTGGTGGTGCGCAGCCCAAGCTACGTAGGTTCCCCTGGTGGTTCGTTAGATTGGCCTCACCGTTCATGGCAACCTTTCGCGAGATGCTGGAATTGCGGTACATGTGGCGTGTTCCTGCGCAAATGACCAACTCGCGGCTGCTGGCCACGCTCGGGCATGAGCCGCATACCCCATTGGATCAGGCTGTGGAGGCTACATTGGTGGGAATGAGATGTTTGCCGAAAAGACATACCTGAGGAAATCGGTCGCACGGTGCTGAATTAATGACCTTCTTGGCTCGATGTTGGCCAGTGGCGACAGATGTCGGGAGGATCCCCTTCCGGGGATTGGGTCATGTCGAACATCTTTCCCCGAACTACATAATGCGAAAATCTGCTATTGGAATCTAATCAATCAGGTTCGCTCAGCTCCATTTTCAAACCATTCACTGTGATGGAAAACCTGAAAGGACGATACTGGATCGCCCCGATTTCCTAAAAGCATCCGACGTCTGCTTTTGGCCGATTCTGTTGAAAAAGTAGCTCTTCTGTCTGGCCTGCGGCAAAATCTCTGCATTGGCCAGCAGGGAAGCACGCAGCATGATGGGACAGTTATCGAGTGGGCAGGAGCGGCTGTTTTACTCGTTCAACCTTGAAGATCACATTCCAGCCAATCACCTTCTGCGCAGCATTGATCAATGTCTCGATCTGAGCGACCTGCGCCATTACCTCGCCGATATCTATAGCCCGATTGGGCGTCCGTCGATTGATCCCGAACTGAGATGCCCATTTGAACCTGGCGTATCGCTGGTTCTGCCGGTTGAGCCTTGAGACGAAATCCCCAACCACTCGACCTTTTCCAAAAATCGACACGGCCGTTTTCGGGACAGTGATCTGTTTCGCTGGTTGTTCAATGAAGTGCTGCGTCGCTGCATGGACGCCGGTCTGGTCAAGGGCGAAGGCTTTGCCGTGGACGCCAGCATCATCAAAGCGGATGCGAGTCAGCAGCGCGGCGTACCGGGAGATGAACCGGTCAACTGGAGCGATCCATCCCTGAGCACCCGCGCCGTGCGTGAGTACCTTGAGGTACTAGATGAAGAGGCTCTGGCCGAAACGCTACCGAAGCGAAATCCGCCGCTCGCCGAGATATTCCGCCCAAAGTCACAGGCGACTTTACTTACATGCAGGACTTCAAGGTTCCGGGGATGCTCCATGCACGAGTCATTCGACCGCCCGCCATGAGGGCGACGCTTGTCAGCGTCGATCAGGGGGCGGTCAAGGAGATTCCGGGACTGCTGAAAGTCGTACGCGAAGGCAATTTCCTGGCCGTAGTGGGAAAGACGGAATGGTCAGCGATCCCGGCTGCGAGAACCCTCAACGCTTTGTGGACGCAATGGACTGGATTGCCTGAGCAGGAAAAGCTTTGGGAGCATGTGCGTGCTACCCCCGTGACGAATACCGAAGTCTCCAGCAACTTAGGCGATACCGGTGCGGCATTGCGTAGCGCCCATCGCATGTTGAAATCCACCTACGATTTCGCCATTCATACCCATGGCTCCATCGGCCCGTCGTGCGCCATTGCCCAGTTCAAGGACGGAGATCTGACTTGCTGGACTGCATCCCAAGGCGCGCACGCTCTGCGTCGGCAGTTAGCGATAATGTTCAAGCTTGATCCAAAAAACGTGCGCGCCATTTACCTCGAGGGTGCAGGTTGCTACGGTCGCAATGGTCATGAGGACGCTGCGGCAGATGCAGCTTTGCTGGCGAAGATCATGGACAAGCCGGTGCGCGTACAGTGGATGCGTGCCGATGAACACGGATGGGACCCGAAGGGCCCTCCGACGCTCATCGATATGCAGGCCAGCTTCGACGCCGATAACCATCTGACTGCTTGGCAAAGCGACTTTTTCGTGCCGGACGGCAAACCGGGCACGGTAGCGCTGATTGCTGCCGAACTGAGCGGCATGCCCCATGAAGACTTCATCTCGCCAGGCGGCGTGATGGGTAATTCAGGCATTCCCTATCGCTTCGCCAATATCCTCACGCAAGGTCATCGCCTGGCCAATACGCCGTTTCGTCCTGCCTGGATTCGCTCCCCCGGACGGATGCAGAACACTTTTGCCAACGAAAGTTTTCTCGACGAAATCGCTGCAGTCGAAGGAATTGATCCGATGACGATTCGTCTCAAAAGCATCGATCCGACCGACCTGCGTGGTGCCGAGGTGTTGCAACGTTTGGCGGCGATATCGAAGTGGCAGGCAGGAACTTATCCTCGCCCGGTCGGTACCGACGATACGGTAAGGGGGAGGGGATTGGCCTACGTCAAATATGACTTGTCGAAAACTTACGTGGCCATGGTGGCGGAGGTTGAGGTAAACCGAAAAACCGGCAAGATCCTGGCGCGCAAGTTCTACGTCACTCATGACTGCGGGCTTGTGATTAATCCCGATGGGACTCGCAACCAGATTGAAGGCTGCATCGTACAAACACTAAGTCGTACCTTGCGCGAAGAGCTCAAATTTGATCAGTCCACTGTTACCAGTCGGGACTGGGCGTCCTATCCTATCCTGACATTTCCGGAAGTTCCGGAGATCGAAATTGAATTGATCGAACGCCCCACGGAACCTCCGCTGGGCGTGGGTGAAATTGCCGCAACAGTGGTGTGTGCGGCGGTCGGTAACGCGGTGTTCGACGCTACGGGCGTGCGTCTGCGGTCGATCCCTTTCACCGAGCCAAAAGTGTTGGCCGCGCTGGGGCATACCGCAACTACGCACGCTTGATTGCCGTCCCTACCTTCAATCATGTCCGGAGGCCCCATGGACAGCGTCGACCTCAATGTCTTGAAAAATGTACTGCAATGGCGCCGTGACGGACATCGTGTCTGGCTTTACACCGTCATACAGACGTGGGGGAGTGCTCCGCGTCCACCGGGCGCGATGTTAGCCTTGCGCGAAGACGGCATGGTGATCGGATCAGTGTCCGGAGGGTGCATTGAAGATGATCTGATCGCACGTCGTCAGTCGGAACGAGATCAATTAACGCTCAATGTTCCCGTGCAGCTGATCACCTACGGGTTGAGCAGGGAAGAAGCGGCCCGCTTTGGACTGCCGTGCGGAGGCACGTTACGGCTAACCGAGGAACGGATAACTGATGCGTCCTGGGTCGAAGAATTATTGACGTGCTGCGAAAACCACGAAATTGTGAGTCGTGAACTGTCGATAAGCACAGGTCAGTCAAAACTGGGTGGCGCAACGCGCGATGATATCCTTGAATTCGACGGAAAACGGCTGAAGACTGTTTATGGACCGCGCTGGCGTCTGCTGTTGATTGGCGCTGGGCAACTGTCGCGCTACGCGGCCTCTATTGCACGAATGCTGGATTTCGACGTCCTTATCTGCGATCCGCGAGAAGAGTTTGCCTATGGTTGGGACGACGAAGGGGCCCGTTTTGTTCCAGGAATGCCTGACGATGCAGTGCAAGCTATTTTCCCTGATGCGCATACCGCCATCGTCGCGCTGACTCATGATCCACGGTTGGATGACATGGCATTACTGACCGCACTGAAATCCGACGCTTTCTATATCGGTGCGCTTGGCTCACGAGTCAACACACTCAAACGTCGAGAAAACCTCCTTTTACTGGGGTTGTCAGAAGACGAAGTCGGGCGATTGCATGGACCCGTTGGTTTACATATTGGTAGTCATACTCCACCGGAAATAGCCTTGTCCCTGATGGCCGAAATCGTCTCGATCAAGAATGGTGTCCATGCGGTACAGAAAAAGTCATTTGTTGAGCCGCGGGTTTTATCGCTGATTGCAAGCGCCTGAGTCTCTGTGATCTACACCGAGTGAACCAAAGCGTTGTTGAATGGGCATTGCATGAGAGGACAAGACGCATCGTACAATATCCGGGGCTGACAGTTATCGGATGTTGCATCTGTATTGAACCCTTCTGGTCTCTAGCCAGTTAGACCTGCTTCGATCTCGTGCCGAATGCGCTCAATCAACGAGTCAAAATCAGCCGCTGGATCAAGGAGCAGAAAACACTCGACAAGGAGAGTCAGCGGATGGACGTCCATTCTCTCCGCGAGCTCGGAAGCCTTCTCCAATGTGACATTTTTCAGGCCTCGCTCAAGCGTACTGAGATAGGTCCTGCTACTCACAATTCCAAAGTCTTCTTGGGTCAAGCCGTGGCGAACGCGCGTGTTACGTAACGCAATGGCAAATGCTTCCCTGAGTTCCATTTTGCTTAATCCACAAAAGGAACGATGAAGCCTTTTTGAACTCTATAGGGCTACAATCTATAGTGTTCATTTTGAGAAAGATTTATGCCCGCACTTAAGATAAGCGCCCGTCAGGTATCTGCGACGAGTAATGAGCACAGTCCTTCAACCATGCTAATGGTCGCAGTGGCGAACGTTACGCAGCCGGAGCAGGGCATAGAGATAGTCAAACGCTTCTCCGGTCAACATCTGATCGACCTGTTCAACGAATTGGATCGGCCTGATTCAGAAAAGGCGATCGTTGGCGTCCTGCTGGCAATTCCCCCAAAACTTAACGGCTCTCCGCGATGGATCGCTGATAATGTGCTTGATTTTGGCCGAGTCGAGCTAAGGTTTGCTGATGGCGCTTGCTTGGATACCTACGCCTACCGGCTTGCTTCAAAAGCTGTATTCAGAGACAACGCTAAGGTCGACCCAGCAGATATCCAGTGCTGGAGATCACTCTATGAAACGTCCAATGCGGATGGTGACGTTGATCCAGAGCTTGTTGCCCATCAAACCTGGTTGTCGGTCGTCATCACTCGAATGGTCAACGCGGTAAATCTACCTGATGAGGAGGATGCCCCTGAGTAGTTGGCGACTCCCCATTGGTACCGTAGCCCAATCCCAAAGGACCTTTTTGCAGATCAAACCGAGGAGGAGGGTACGGATACTTTCGGCTTTCAAACTTATCGACCTCCACATCAATCATCGCCGCCGGCGAAAGGTCACGACGAACGCGCCGACGAAGCCCCCTTACCCAACAGCGTTCATGAGAAGCGGCCATGAAAGGAAGACGTAAAGTTAAAACGTCTAAGTGGTTTTTAAAGGCTCAATTTGAGGCCGAAGCTCAGCGCATGATGGCAAATAGATCTAATGAAGCACCACATAGATTTCTTGATGCGGCCTCGCAATTCGGAATAGAACATGAACCTACTGGGCGCCTTGCGGGCGGCTAGCATAACCCTAATCCTCAAGGTGACCGCGGCTGCACACGCCTATTTTCGACCCATCACATGAGGGCAGATAATGCCCTCTGGATGCATAGACAAATCTGAATTGCCTAGCTGACAGCCTAACCCTCATCAAGCGTCCCAGTATTTCTTCCGATATTGAGAGCCCCATGCACAAATCAAATCTTCCAATGCTACTCACTCAGACTATCGAGGTAGTTATCCGCGCGGGGCAGCTACTTATTGCGGAATGGGCGAGGGTAAATGGACCACGAGGGAAGGGCGATAAGGCCATAGTAGACATAGAAATCGAACGCGTTTTACGCCAGCAACTTCTAGGACTTTTTTCTTGTGACTTCTGGGGCGAGGAAACCGGACATAGCCTCACGGGACATTCCTGGTGTTGGGTCGTCGATCCTAACGACGGTACGAGTGATTTTCTCAAAGGTCTCAAAGGGTCTGCCATTTCTGTCGGCCTTCTGCATAAGCAAATTCCGGTATTGGGCGTGGTCTACGCACCAGTCACTGTTGAGGGCTCGCCTGATTGCATCGCCTGGTCTGAGGGACTACCCGATTTGTTGCGCAATGGACAACCAGTAGTAACGAAGCTTTCTGAAATGGCGTTGTCGCGCAGCACTCGCGTGATGGTGAGTGCCGCTGCGGTTTACAAGTCTGAGATCAATCGCGAACTCTGTGCTCCCGGCAGCATTGTTCCTATGCCCTCAATTGCCTACAGGCTTGCAAAAGTCGCCGCAGGAGATGGCGTCTGCGGAATTTCTCTGTACGCGGTTTCTGCACATGACGTCGTCGCAGGACATGCGTTGTTGCGAGGTGCGGGTGGCATTTTGGTCAATGAAAATGGTGAATCAATTTTCTATGTAACAGAAGCAAACATGCAGACCGTTTCAAGACGCTGCTTCGGGGGAGCAGAGATCGCGTGTCGGACTTTGGTGGCTCGAGATTGGAATCGTATTTTCACAGCGGAATAGGGCGAAGCTTGAACGGCAATCATTGACTCTGGCGTTTATAATTAATCCATAGCAATGGTGACGCTTCGGGCGTCAGACAATTCTCCCGCTGCTCGCCAGCAGCGTGTTTCGTACAGCAGGAGAATTGGAAGGTGAATCAGCTTAGCGTCCATGAGCCGATTGATTGGCCGTGCTAAGTTTTTGATATCACCCGTTCAAGCTACTGTGCCCACCGCCTCGTGCGCCGAAAGTCTGATATCGAACGGCCTCGGTTGCTCAGCCGTATAAGAGAGCCGTGCTCGCAAAGTCGTAGTTCTGACGGCAGGCGTAGCGAGCTACTCACGACTAAGAATCCATCTTTGTGACGCATCCGACGGAAATTACATGAATTCCATCCGAGTGCGACGAAGAGGCCATGTTTTCTGTCTTCGCGGGATTCTGGACACTAAAAAAATGGGCAAATATACCAAGAATACTGTCGGTGCGGGGGCGCGGGACGGGGCTCTCATTTCTAATGACATCGCTCTCATTTCTAATGATCACCTAGGGCTCCCACAGGGGTGGGCTTGGGCATCTAAACGATGGGGCGTCTACGTAGAACTACGTAGTCCGGTTGTACGTAGTTCTGCGGATTTATTTGTGGACGGCATGCGCGGATATTGGGCCCGCTCCGCACAGCGGACACAATTATAAAAATTACCGCCGCAGCCATGCGCTGTCGGCAGGAGACGCATATGCCCCGTCTGGCTAAACACCTTGCCTGGTTTGCCGTGGCTGTCCTGGGAGCGTTCGCGCTGAGTGTCGTGGCCCTGCGCCGCGGCGAAGCCATCAACGCCCTGTGGATCGTAGTCGCAGCAGTCGCCATCTACCTCGTCGCTTATCGCTACTACAGCCTGTTCATCGCCAAAAAGGTGATGCAGCTTGACCCCAACCGAGCCACGCCTGCCGTGCTCAACAACGATGGTCTGGACTACGTTCCCACCAATAAACACGTGCTGTTCGGTCACCACTTCGCGGCCATCGCCGGCGCGGGGCCTTTGGTGGGTCCGGTACTGGCGGCGCAGATGGGTTATCTGCCCGGTACCCTGTGGCTGATCGCCGGTGTGGTGCTGGCCGGTGCGGTGCAGGACTTCATGGTGCTGTTCCTGTCCACCCGCCGCAACGGTCGCTCCCTGGGCGATATGGTCCGTGAGGAAATGGGCCGCATCCCTGGCACCATCGCCTTGTTCGGCTGCTTCCTGATCATGATCATCATCCTCGCGGTGCTGGCGCTGATCGTGGTCAAAGCCCTGGCCGAGAGTCCGTGGGGCATGTTCACCGTGATGGCGACCGTGCCGATCGCGATGTTCATGGGCATCTACATGCGCTATATCCGCCCGGGCCGCATTGGCGAGATCTCGGTGGTGGGCGTGTTGCTGCTGCTGGGCTCGATCTGGCTGGGTGGCCAGATTGCTGCTGATCCGGTGTGGGCCAAGGCGTTTACCTTCACCGGGATCCAGATCACCTGGATGCTGATTGGTTACGGGTTTGTCGCTGCGGTGCTGCCGGTGTGGCTGATCCTCGCACCCCGCGACTACCTGTCGACCTTCCTGAAAATCGGCACCATCTTGGCCCTGGCGATCGGCATCCTGGTGACCATGCCAGACCTTAAAATGCCAGCCCTGACCCAGTTCATCGACGGCACTGGCCCGGTGTGGAAAGGCGGTCTGTTTCCGTTCCTGTTTATCACCATCGCCTGCGGTGCGGTGTCGGGTTTCCATGCGCTGATCGCTTCCGGCACTACGCCGAAGTTGCTGGCCAGCGAGGGGCATGCCCGTTACATCGGTTACGGCGGCATGCTGATGGAATCCTTCGTGGCGATCATGGCCATGGTCGCCGCTTCGGTGATCGAACCGGGTGTGTACTTCGCCATGAACAGCCCGGCGGCGATCGTCGGTTCCGATGCGGTGACGGTTGCGCAGACGGTCAGCAGCTGGGGCTTTGCGATCACGCCGGACGCGCTGGAAGCGGTGGCCCGGGATATCGGCGAGACCACCATCCTGGCCCGTGCCGGTGGTGCGCCGACCCTCGCGGTGGGTATCGCGCAAATCCTGCACCAGTTGCTGCCGGGTGAAAACACCATGGCGTTCTGGTACCACTTCGCGATTCTGTTTGAAGCGTTGTTTATCCTGACGGCGGTGGACGCCGGTACCCGTGCCGGGCGCTTCATGCTGCAGGACTTGCTCGGCTCGTTTGTGCCGTCGCTGAAGCGCACCGAGTCCTGGGCCGCCAACCTGATTGCCACCGCTGGCTGTGTGGCGATGTGGGGGTATCTGCTTTATCAGGGCGTGATTGATCCGCTGGGTGGCATTAACACCTTGTGGCCGCTGTTTGGTATCTCCAACCAGATGCTGGCGGGTATCGCGCTGATGCTGGCGACGGTGGTGCTGATCAAGATGAAACGTCAGCGTTATGTGTGGGTGACCATGCTGCCTGCGGTGTGGTTGTTGATCTGCACCACGACTGCCGGTTTCATCAAGCTGTTCGATGCCAACCCGGCGATCGGTTTCCTCGCGCTGGCGAAGAAGTACAGCGATGCGCTGGCCAACGGGCAGATTCTGGCGCCGGCCAAGGACATCAACCAGATGCAGCACGTGATCTACAACGCCTACACCAATGCAACGCTGACGGCGCTGTTCCTGCTGGTGGTGTTCAGCATCCTGTTCTTTGCCCTGAAGGTCGGTATTGCCGCCTGGGGTAGCAAGGAACGCACCGATAAGGAAGCACCGTACCAGGCGCTGCCAGAGGCCTGAGGAGGGCGGCATGTTTAATGACTTGAATCGGCTGGGCAAGTACCTGGGGCAGGCGGCGCGGTTGATGGTGGGGATGCCTGACTATGACAACTACGTCGAGCACATGCAGACCCGGCACCCGGACCAGCCGATGATGGATTACGAGATGTTTTTCAGGGAGCGGCAGGAGGCGCGGTACGGGAGCAAGGCCGGGCCGAAGTGTTGTTGATTTGTTGAATGCTGGAGTAATACCTGTGGGAGCCAGCCTGCTGGCGATGGACTTCAACGATGACGCGTGCATTCTGGATGTACGCGTCGTTGTTGAGTTCATCGCCAGCAGGCTGGCTCCCACAGTTGTTTTTGCAGTGACTGCTGGCTCCCACAGTTGTTTGTGCAGTGACTGATAGTGTTCGCAGCAAACTGAGCTGCGATCAGCTACCGCCACTGCCACCGCTGCTGCTGCCGCCACCGGCCTTGTCCGCACCGCCCGCCTTGGAACCGCTGGGCGTTGGGCCGTTGTCGGTGGTGTCGCCGTCTGCGCCCTGGGGCAGCGAGGCAGCATCCGGATCGGCGTTGGTGGCTTTAGGCGCCGGGTCGCGGGTCTGGCTGGTGCCATCCGCCGACGGCGTGCCACTGGTGGATTCGCCGGCCGCGAAAGCGTTGAGCGAGAAGGCAGACATGACGCCTGCAAGCGTGAGCACCGCAATTTTTCTGTTCATCATGTTGAATCTTCCTTGCGAGTGGTTAACACAGCATTGGAAGGATGCCCCGGCCATAGGTGCTGGCCAGTGGACGAACGGTAGGGTGCGATTTTTCGTGGCAGCTGGCGCCGCCTGCGCGGGTGCGTGAGGCGGCTCAGCGTGTTTATCGGTGGTGTTTAACGGCGCAGACGAATCTTCTGCCAGTTATCGTCGCTGGTGAGCGTCCCCGTATCGCCGCGTACGGCGTACAGGGTCGCCCGATACAGCGCAGTGAAGCGCGAGCAGTGCAGCCCGCGAAGTTTTTGGTAGGCCCAGGTCCAGCCGTGCTTGGGTGTATGGCCCATACGTCTCCCTCTGTCCAGTTCGTCCCTGACCTGAGGTTAGCAGCGAACCAGGCAGAGTGGGGCGAGTTGGATCCAAGCCCCGGTCCCGACATCAGTAGCGCATTTCCACCGCCACATAGGCGCCGATCCCGTCACCCGGGTACAGGGATGCGGTGTCCTGGCCCTTGGCGTCGTAGAGCGGCTGCACCGCCGTGACGTATTTTTTGTTCGCCAGGTTTTTCAGGTCCAGCGAGACTTTCCAGTCCTTGTTCGGCGTTTCGTAGCCCACGTTCGCGCCGAAAATGGTGTAGGAGGGCGCATAAAAACTGTTGGCGTAATCCACCGCCGTGCGCGAGGCCGACTGCACGTTGACCCCGGTGTAGAAGCCGCTCGGATGTTCGTATTGCACTTCGCCCTGGTACACGTGCTTGGGAATGCCCGGCAGTTGGTTGTCGCCGAAGGTTGGGTCATGGCGATAGTAGAAGTCGTTGTAGGTGTACACCTGACGCAGGGAGACCTGCTCGCCGCTGTCGTTGTCCCACAGGCGAGTGTTTAAACCGGCTTCAACGCCCTGGTGAATCGTCGGCGTTGCGTTAAACGCGCCGGTGACGGCGGCAGCAGTAGGCGTGGCGCCGATCAACTGGACGTTGAGCAACTCGTCCTTCACCCACGAGCGATACAGCGCCAGGCTGCCGTCGAAAATCCCCGCGGAACCCTTGATGCCGACCTCCACGGTGTTGGCTTTCTGTTCCACCAGCGGCCGCACATAAGGCGCGGTGGGGCCGGAGCCCGAATATTCCCAGGACGCCGGAGGGTCGACCGAGCGGCTGACGTTGGCGAACACCTGCAGGTCTGGATTGAACTGGTAGCGCACACCGATCCGCGGCGCCAGGCTCCAGTTGTCGTAGGTCACGTCGGTGGGGAAGGCGGTGGTGTTGGCCACCAGCGACTCCTTGACGTTGGCGTGGCGACGCACGTTGATGGCGGACACGCCGGTGGTGAGCCACAGGTCGTCGACCAGTTCCAGGTCGTTGCCCAGCGAGAACACGTGGTCGAAGGACGAGCCGTAGTCCACCCGCTTGCGCGTCTGCTTGTTGGCGAAGGCGGAGTCGACTTCGCCCTTGAGGTGTTCGGTGGAGGTGAAGGCGATGCTGGAGCGGCTTTCGTGGCCGAACCATTGATCAGTGCGGTCGTAGTTGATCACGGCGCTGAGGTCGTGCCAGGTCCAGAAGCTTGGGTTGCTCGGGCTGTTGGGGCTGTTGTTGTGGGCGTACTCGTAGTAGGCCAGGCCCACGGACAAGGTGGCGTCGTCGTCGAAGGTGTAGGTGGTCTTGCTGCCGGCCCAGACGCTGCCTGGGCGACGGCTGCCGGCGCCGCTGGAGGCAGCGGTGGCGCTGGCGCGGTCGCTGTGGTGCTTGACCTGGTCCAGGGTAGTGGCGCTCGGGTCGTTGTGGTACTCGTCGCGGTAGCGCAGCATCAGCTGGGTTTCGAGTTTGGGGCTGAATGTGTAGCCGAAGTTGGCGACCACGCCCTGGCTTTTTGACAGGCTGTAGTCGCGAAAGCCGTCGCTGCGATAGTTGTCGGCGTTGATGTAGTAATCGAAGTCGCCCTCGACTCCGCCGAAGCTGGCGCTTTGTTTGTTGTAGCCATAGCTGCCGGCCTCTGCCCGCAGGCGCAGGCCCGGGGCGGTGTAGCCGGTCTGGTTGACGAAGTTGATCGCGCCGCCCAGGCTCAAGGCGCCGTACTGGAAGGCGTTGGCGCCGCGCAGGATTTCGGTGTAGTTGACCCCGGAGCCGTTGAGGAATTCGTAGGGTGTGCCGCCGGGGCCGGTGATGGGCAAGCCGTTGAAGAGGAATTTGATGCCTTCGCGGAAGTAGCCGGGCGAGGTGTTGGCGCCCGAGCCGCGGATGGAAATTTTGGCGGCGTCGTTGCCGCCGGTGGATTGCACGAATACGCCGGGTTGGTAGGCGAGGGTGTCTTGCAGGGTGGCGGTGCGGCCTTTGGACACTTGTTCGCTGTCGACGATGCTGGTGCCGCCGGGTACTTGGTCGAGCTGGGTTTTTGCGGTTTCGGCGGGTGTGGCTTGCTGGCCTTTTACGGTGACGGTTTGCAGTTGTGGTTCGGTTGAGCCAGTGGTGGTTTGTTCATTTGCCTGGGCGGCGCCTGAGAGCAACAGGGCGGAGCTTAGTCCTACTGTTGTTAACCAGGTGGCCTGGCGGATGGCGTGCGCTAACGTGTGTAGCTCTCCCCGGAATACTGATTGCATCAAAGTTAATCCCCAATGAATAGATAGAGTTGTCTGGGCTTTCTATTCGTATAGTCATGCTTGGGTTGGGTCTAAGCAGTAAGTGTGCCAGTGCTTCTTTTCGCTCTTTGGGTGGGTGTTCGATTGTGAAGTTTGCTGTTGGGGGTTCTTTTATTTGGATTGGTGTTTGTGGGGCAACACTTGAGGGTACATATTCGTTTCTGCCGTGACAGCGGGCCATAACGTTTCTCCTGTAGGAGCTGTCGAGTGAAACGAGGCTGCGATCTTTTGATCTTGCTTTGTGTGCATATCCATTGCTGCGGTAACGGCGCCTTATGGTTCCGCCCTTACGGCGGGTCACTTTTGATAGAGCGCAAAAGTAACCAAAACGCTCTTGCCCCACCACTCGGCACCTCGCCTAGGCTCGGTGTGCCCTCACTCCGGCATTGCTCCGCGGGTCGCCGCGATGGGCCATCCCTGGCCCAGCGCGGCTAAACCGGCATCCTTGCCGGTTTCCCCGCTGCGCAATGCCTGCGTTCGGCCAGCGTGGTTAACGGGGCGCCTGCGATCAAGAGCCTCGCCGTGGCGGCCTCTGGGCCGACCAAGGCATCACGCCGGCGCGCTGCGCTGCTCTGATGTGCACACCCTCTGGGCTGTAGCTGTAGCTGTAGCTGTTGCTGTTGCTTGTGGGAGCAAAGCTTGCTCGCGATAGTGGGGTGACATTCAGCATCAATGTTGGATGCGAAACCGTCATCGCGAGCAAGCTTTGCTCCCACAGATATCAATCGCTCCACAGAGATATCTTTCCAGAGGGATCACTTCCCAAGGAATTCGCCTTCCTCGGATACCACCTCACAGGTGTCATTTCATATCCAGAAAAGGTTCACGACCCAACAAGCGAAGCGCGCCAGCTTGATGCCTTGGTCGGCCCGAAGGCCGCCACGGCTCGGTTCTTGATCGCGGACGCCCCGTTAACCACGCTGGCCGAACGCAGGCATTGCGTAGCGGGGAAACCGGCAAGGATGCCGGTTTAGCCGCGCTGGGCCAGGGATGGCCCATCGCGGCGACCCGCGGAGCAATGCCGGAGTGAGGGCACACCGAGCCTAGGCGAGGTGCCAAGTGGTGGGGCAAGAGCGCTTTGGTTACTTTCGCGCTCTTCGAAAGTGACCCGCCGTAAGGGCGGAACCCTAAGCAGCCATTACCGCAGCAATGGATATGCACACAAAGCAAGATCAAAAGATCGCAGCCTCGTTTAACTCGACAGCTCCTACACACCAACAACACCACCCGCCGCACCCACAGCACCCACCAATGAAGTGTTTGTCCCAATGTGTCTACCAAGCGGCACCCTTTGAACCGGAGGGGTCGGGTATACTCCCGCGTTTTGCGATGCCCTGCCGGCGTCATGGCTGAGATGGACAGCGTCATGCAATCCGCACTTACGATTTGTTCAGTGCAGACCGCGCGATTCTGAACCAGCCTTGCAGGGATGTTTCGGTGATTTTTGGAGTTTTTATGCTCGAACAGGCTCAACGCGTCCTCAAGGACATCTTCGGCTACGACAGCTTTCGTGGCCGCCAGGGTGCGATCATTGAGCGCGTGGCCAGTGGTGGCGACGCCCTGGTGCTGATGCCTACCGGCGGCGGCAAGTCCCTGTGCTTCCAGGTACCGGCATTGCTGCGCGAAGGCCTGGCCGTCGTGGTCTCGCCGCTGATCGCGTTGATGGACGATCAGGTCGCCACCCTCGAAGAACTGGGTGTTGCCGCCGCTGCGTTGAACTCCACACTGAGCGCCGAACAGCAACGGGACCTGGCCAACCGCATCAAGCGCGGTGAGGTGAAGATGCTCTACCTCGCGCCTGAACGCCTGGTTCAGCCGCGGATGCTGGCATTCCTGCAAAGCCTGGAAATCGCCCTGTTCGCCATCGATGAAGCACACTGCGTATCGCAATGGGGTCACGATTTCCGCCGCGAATACCTGCAATTGGGCCAACTGGCCGAGCTGTTCCCCAACGTCCCGCGCATCGCGCTGACTGCCACCGCCGACAAACGCACCCGCGAAGAAATCGTCGATCGCCTGCACTTGCAGGACGCCGAGCGTTTCCTGTCGAGTTTCGACCGCCCGAACATCTTCTATCGCATCGTCCCCAAGGAGCAGCCGCGCAAGCAGTTGCTGGCGTTCCTGGCCGAGCGGCGCAGCGACGCCGGTATCGTCTACTGCCTGTCGCGCAAGAAAGTCGACGAAGTCGCGGTATTCCTCAGCGAGCAGGGGTTTCCGGCGCTGCCTTATCACGCCGGGCTGCCCAACGAAACCCGCGCCCATCACCAGAAGCGCTTTCTCAACGAGGAAGGCCTGATCATGGTGGCCACCGTGGCGTTCGGCATGGGGATCGATAAACCCAACGTGCGTTTCGTCGCGCACCTGGACTTGCCCAAATCCCTGGAAGCGTACTATCAGGAAACCGGCCGCGGCGGGCGTGATGGCCTGCCGGCTGATGCCTGGATGGCTTACGGCCTGCAAGACGTGGTGATGCTCAAGCAGATGCTGCAGAACTCCGAAGGCGACGAGCGTCACAAGCGCCTGGAGCAGCACAAGCTCGACGCCATGCTTTCGCTCTGCGAAGAAACCCGCTGCCGCCGGCAAACCTTGCTGGCCTATTTCGACGAAGATATGCCGCAGCCGTGTGGCCATTGCGACAACTGTGTCGATGGCGTGCAGACGTGGGACGCGACCGAGCCGGCTCGCCAGGCCCTTTCGGCGATCTTCCGCACCGGCCAGCGTTATGGTGTGGGGCATCTGGTGGACGTGTTACTGGGCAAGGACAATGAAAAGGTCCGCAGCTTTGGGCATCAGCACCTGTCAGTGTTTGGTGTCGGCAAGGCGATGGGCGAGAGCGAATGGCGATCGCTGTTTCGCCAGCTGGTTGCCCGCGGGCTGGCGGACATCGACCTCGAAGGTTATGGCGGCCTGCGGTTGAGCGCCACTTGCCGGCCGCTGCTCAAGGGCGAAGTGACCCTGGAGCTGCGCCGCGACCTCAAGCCGCAAACGACTGCGAAAAGCAGCAAGAGCCAGGCGAGCCAGCTGGTTCGTGGTGAGGAACGCGAGCAGTGGGAAGCCTTGCGCGCGTTGCGTCGCAAGCTTGCCGAAGAGCACGGGGTGCCACCGTACGTCATCTTCCCGGATTCGACCCTGCTGGAAATGCTGCGCAGCCAACCGGGCTCCATGGCCGAGATGGCACGGGTCAGCGGCGTCGGCGCGCGCAAGCTGGAGCGTTACGGGGAGGCATTCCTCGAAGTGCTGGGCGGCCAGGCCGAGGCGCCAAAAGTGGTGGCCGACCTGCGCCACGAGTTGATCACACTGGCCCGCGCAGGCATGACGCCACTGCAGATCGCCGGCCAGTTGCAGTGTTCGGAAAAGAATGTGTACACCCTGCTTGCCGAGGCGATTGGCAAGCAACAGTTGTCCCTGGAGCAGGCACTGGATTTGCCTGAGGAATTGATGGGCGAAATACAGGATGCTTTTCTCGACGGTGAAGGCGAGTTGCCACCGGTTGTGGAGATCGCAGCAATATTTGCCGGACGGGTTCCAGAGGGCGTGTTGTACTGCGTCCGGGCGGCACTGCAGTCGGAATTCGAAATTTGAAACAACCCTTGCTTTGATGTAACGATTCAGTACAAAGCGAGCCTTGCGTCATGTCATCGGCCATGCTTAGCTGACTAATAATTAGGTTTTCTCTATTTCAGTCTAACCATGAGTTTTTTATGCCGTTAACCGATCAACACCGCTTTGGCATGCAGTTGGCGCAGGTGTCCCGTGGCTGGCGAGCCGAACTGGACCGTCGCCTGGCGGGCCTGGGATTGTCCCAGGCCCGTTGGCTGGTGCTATTGCACCTCGCGCGTTTCGGAGAGCCGCCGACCCAACGAGAGTTGGCGCAAAGCGTTGCCGTAGAAGGTCCGACCCTGGCCAGATTGCTCGACAGCCTCGAAAGTCAGGGTCTGGTCCAGCGCCAGGCAGTGGTGGAAGACCGCAGGGCGAAGAAAATCGTCCTCTGCGCCCCGGCCCGTCCGTTGATTGAACAGATTGAAACCATTGCCAACCAGCTGCGCCAGGAACTGTTTGAAGGCGTTGATGAGGCGGAATTGAAGATATGCATGCGAGTTCACGGGCATATCCTGGCCAACCTGGAAAAATCCTGACTCGTTGCTTCGTGCAGGACTTTTGAGATCGCCCGTTGGGCGGACTATAAAGAACTACTATGCATTATCGCGTTCGTACCGGATGTGCGAACGCGTACGGTTGGTTCTGGTTATCTAAGGGATGCTCATGCTTGAGAGTTTGCACGTTGTCTTGCGGTGTGGCACCAGGCTGCTGCTGGTGGGTGGCGCTGTGTGTTACTCGGCATTGGCGCCTGCGCTGGGGTTGGGTGAAATCACCCTGCATTCCGCGCTGAATCAGCCGTTGCGGGCAGACATCGCGCTGGTGGACGCGGCGGGGCTCGAAGAGGGCGACCTGTCGGTCAACCTTGCTACGGCGGACGAATTCAGCCGCGCGGGTGTTGAACGCGTGTTTTTTCTCAACGACCTGAAGTTCACCCCAATCCTCAAGGGCAATCGCAGCCTGATCCGGGTGAGCTCCAATAAAGCGGTCAATGAACCCTTCCTGAATTTCCTGGTGCAGCTCAATCAGCCCAATGGGCGGGTGCTGCGCGAATACACGGTGTTGATCGATCCTCCTGGCGCGCCGGGTGTTGTTCCTGTGGTCGATGAACCCGCCGCCACCACGCCAAACTCTCCGTTTCCTGCAGTCAAGCCTGCGGCAGCCACGCCAGCGCCAGCGCCGAAA
Source organism: Pseudomonas sp. ES3-33 (assembly GCF_000952175.1). Classification (NCBI taxonomy): domain Bacteria; kingdom Pseudomonadati; phylum Pseudomonadota; class Gammaproteobacteria; order Pseudomonadales; family Pseudomonadaceae; genus Pseudomonas; species Pseudomonas sp. ES3-33. The sequence continues at coordinate 23,841 of NZ_JZRI01000050.1, forward strand.
AAAGCTGCTGCGCCCAAGGCCGAGGCTGTTGCCCCGGTAGCGGAAATTGACCCCGCTGCAGAGCAGTTGGCTGCCAGCGTCCTGCAAAACCAACAACTGCAAGCGACCATCACTGAGCTGAATGCGCGGCTGCAGGCACAGGACGAACAGATTGCCGCCCACAAGAAGCAGGTGATCGAACTGCAAACCCGGTTGGCCGAACTGCAACAGGCACCGCCCGCGGCACCTGTTGCCGTGGCACCGCCGGTAGTCGCCGTTGAACAGCCTGATGCCAATCAATGGCCAATGATTCTCGGCGTTCTGGCCCTGGCGGTCCTGGTACTCCTGGGTTTGTTCATGCGGCGCCAACGCCAACGCCAACAGGCGGATGAGGTGGCGCAGGAGGCTCCCGTGCCTGCTTCCCGGCCTGAGTCCGTGGCTGATGATCCTGTAGGAATGCAGGCACCGCCGGCCAAATCGGCGGCTGATCACCAAGAGGATGCGCCGTCGGGCGACGTGCTGGAGGGCGTGGGTATCTACATGGCCTATGGCCGATTTTCCGAGGCGGCCGGTTTGCTGCGCGAGGCGCTGGCCAAAGAGCCACAGCGCACTGATCTAGCCGTGCAACTGCTGGAAGTGCTCGGCAAACAAGGCGATGTGGCGGCCTATGACGCCCAGGAAACCCAGCTGCGCGACTCAGGATTTGACCCACAGGCCCTGCAGGACATTCGCAGCCGACACCCGAAAATGCACAACGTGACGCCGCTGGCTGCTGCGCCGGTTGTCGCTTCAGTGATCGCCGCAGCGCCCGTTGTTGCCCAGGGCGATGAGTTCCAGTTGAATCTGGATGACCTGTCGATGGACGCCAATTGGGACCTGATCAGCCCCTTCGACAGCGCTCCGCCGCCACCCGCACTTCCAGAAGAGCCGGCGTTTCACTCCAACCTCCACATCTTGCCCGAGGTGTTCGAAATGCCCGAGGAGCCGTCACTGGGCGAACCCGAGCTGGAGTGGGATGCGCCAGCGGATTCCCAGGGGCTGGACGACGATTTCCTCGCCGAATTCGGTGACCCGGACTCATCGCTGGAAATTGAGCCCTTCAGTCTTGAACCGGACAACGCCGGCAAACTCGAACAGGCTCAGACCTGTATTGATGACGGCGATCTGGACAGCGCGATTGAGCTGCTCAACGAGCTGCTCAAGGATGCCGATGAGCCACTCAAGCAGACCGCGCGGAGTTTGTTGGCCGGCATTCGCTGATAGTGCATGTGTCGTTATCAATGTGGGAGTGAGCCTGCTCGCGATAGCGGTGGGTCAGTCGACATAAATAGCGACGGACCAGCCGCAATCGCGAGCAGGCTCCCTCCCACAGGCTTCAGAATGTTTGCCCCAGGTTCAGGTACACGGCCTGCTCATCGGCATCGTTAAAGCCGTAACTGAAGTTCAGCGGACCCAAGGGCGTGTCGAAGCCGATGAATACGCTGGCGGCATTGATGTAGCCACTGTCGAACTCATTGTCGTTGTTCCACGCCCGACCTCGTTCCAGTGACCCACCGGCATACAGCGGGAAATCGAGCGGCAGGTACGAGCGCGGTGTCAGGCGTCGATAGTAGACGGCGCGCATCAGGCTGATGTTCTGCCCGGAAATCGCATCCTCCCTGAAACCCGATAACTGCCGTGCTCCGCCGAGCAGGAAGCTGGAAGTCACCACATTGGCGTCATTGAGCGTGCGCCCGTAGCGGCCGCCGAGAATGAAGGTGTCCGGGCCGTGGCTGAGGGCCTTGTCCAGCGCGACTTCCCATTGTCGATAGCGATTGTCCGAGCCCAGGCCGGGTTCGTACTGCCGCAAGGCCAGGCCGAAGTCTTCGCCTTCATGGGGGAAGTAGACGTTATCCAGTGAATCGAACGAGTACTTCACTTCATAAAACCCTTCGTTGAAGCTTTCGCTGGGCAGGTCCTGGTCGCCAATGCGCACGTCTGCCTTGCCCCAGGCTTCGCCAACACCCAGGCGCACTTCGCCGCTGTTGCCGATCTGGCGGCCTACGTTCAGGCCAAAGCCGTAGCGCTCAACCCGGTATTGGGCGATCGGATCGTTGTCCAGAGTGGCTTCGACGTTCTGCGCGTCAAAGGCGGCGTAGGGCGCAATGAAATATCGCGATCCGACATCCAGTGGCTGGTAGAACTCGCTGTACAGTTCCTGGCGGTCGCCGATCTGCGCGCGGGTCAACCATTCGGCACCCAGGCGGTTGATGCCGTTGACGCGGTAACTGGCGCCCAGGTTGAACGCACTGTCGCCGCGCATATCGTCCGAGAGGTTCAAGCCCAGCCGCAGGTAATCCGTGCCGCTGCGCTTGCCGCGGGCAGTGATGATCAGGGTGTGGTTAGTGCCCTTGTGGGCGACTCGGTATTGCACCTGCTCGAAGTAGTCCAGGCCATACAAGGTGCCCATATCGGTTTGCAGGCGTCCCAGGTCCAGTGGTTGACCAATGTGCTGGCGAATGTAGTACCGAATGACATCATCGCCGACTTTCGAGTCATTCTCGACCTTGATTGCGGTGATGATCGGCGTGCGCTCACTGGGCTCACGGGCGGCGCTCAGCTCCGGATCCAGCGGCTGCGACGGCTTGAGCTGCGCCAGGCGTGCATCGAGAATCCTGGTTGCGCGATAGCCTGCCTCGATCATTTCTTCGGCACGACCAAAGTCGGTCACCCCAACACTCGCCAGTGACGGCTGGATCAGGATGTCGTCCGGGTGCAAGGCGGCGAGCTGTTCTTCGGAGTTGCGGCGGGTCATCAAGGTGATCGACTGGTTCAGCACGTCGACCACGGTGGTCAGTTGTTTGCTGTTGCGCAGGGGCGTGCCGATGTCGACCACGATCGCCACGTCGACCCCCATTTCCCTGGCGACATCCAGCGGGATGTTATCGGTCATGCCGCCGTCCACCAGCAGGCGCCCATCCAGTTCGACAGGGGCGAACACCGCCGGGATCGACATGCTGGCGCGAATCACCTGAGGCAGGTGACCCTTGCGAAACACCACCTTCTCACCACTGGCAATGTCGGTGGCGACCGCGCGGAAGGGTATGGGCAGCTTGTCAAAATCCCGGGTATCGCTGGCATGGGCCAGCAGGCTTTCCAGCATCAAGGCAAGGTTCTGGCCCTGGATGACCCCGAGCGGCAAGCCGAGGCTGCCGTCGTCGCGAAAACTGAGTTTCTGCTTCACCAGGAAGTCGCGATCATCCTGCTTGCGCCGGAACGGCACGTCAGCTCTGGGCGGCGCATCCGACAGGGCCTGCTGCCAATCAATGTTGAGGGCGAGCTTTTCCAGCTCATCGATCTTGTACCCGGATGCGTATAACCCGCCCACCACCGCACCCATGCTGGTGCCGGCGATGGCATCGATCTGGATGCCTTGCTCCTCCAGCGCCTTGAGCACACCAATGTGCGCCAGGCCTCGGGCTGCGCCACCGGACAGCACCAGGCCGACTTTTGGTCGGGGGGCCTCGGCGGCCTGGACGATCATGGGCAGCAAGCAGAGCAGCAGGCAGGACAGAAGATGGCGCATCATGAATCTCGGGACCAGCGGAAAAGGTCGCTATTATAGCGGCGCCCCTCGCCTCTGGAGTCTCGTCAATCATGCCTGCCAGCAAACCGGAAATTGTCATCACCTATTGCACCCAGTGCCAGTGGTTGCTGCGCGCAGCCTGGCTGGCCCAGGAACTGCTCAGTACCTTTGGTGACGACCTGGGAAAGGTGTCGCTGGTGCCCGGCACGGGTGGGGTATTCCATATTTTTTGTGATGGCGTGCAGCTTTGGGAGCGCAAGAGTGACGGCGGTTTTCCCGAGGCCAAGGTGTTGAAACAGCGGGTCCGGGATCAGATTGATCCCGACCGCGACCTCGGTCACAACGACCGGACTCAGTGAGAGGCTGCCTCTGCAGCAACGGTTTTCTTGTCTGACCCGCCGGCAAGACGGCTGGAGACCACAATCGCCACGATGATCAACGCGCCGCCGAGCAGCATGCGTGGCGTGGGATTTTCGTTGAACAGCAGCCAGGCCATGGTGATGCCGTATACCGGTTCCATGGCGAACACCACTGCGGCGGTGCGAGCCTTGATCACCGCCAGGCTGGCGACGAACAGGCTGTGAGCGACACCGGTGCAGAAGATTCCGAGCAGGCTGATCCACAGCCAGTCCAGGGCGCGCACTTCGCTCAATTGCGGTGCGGCCACCGGCAGCAGGCACAGCGCGACCACCACGTTCTGGCACAGCGCGGCCTGCACCGGCGGAATCCGTGAGGAACTGGCGCGGTTGGTCAACGACAATAAAGCGAAGAGCAAGCCCGAACCCACTGCCCACAGCAGGCCGGTGGTGGCGCCGCTGGCGAGGTCGAAATCAGGCGTGACCAGCACCAACCCGATACTCACCAGCACCACCAGGAGAATTTCGTTGGCGCGAATTCGCTCGCGGAAGATCAGTCCTTCGAGGATCACGGTAAAAGCCGGGAAACTGGCGAATCCCAACGTCGCAATCGCCACACCGGCAACCTTCACCGCGATGAAAAAGCTTACCCAGTGCCCGGCCAGCAGTACGCCGCTGAGTAACAATCGGCGCCAATCCACGGCTTCGAGAGGTTGCCAGCGGGTGGCACTGGCGAACCGCGCAAACACCGCCAAGGCGAGCACCGCGAATGCCGCGCGGCCAAAAACGATTACGGCCGGGGAGGCTGCCGCGAGTTTGCCGAACACGCCGGTCAGGCCGAACATCAGTGCACCAATGTGCAGGGCGCCAAGGGCGGTACGGGGAGTCATTGCAGATCCTTGATCGATGTGTGAGCACGGCCGATACAGCTCCTACAGTAGACCGTGGAGGAGCCGTATACGTCTGTCGCCAGACTAGCGTCTTTTGTCGCCGCCCTCGCGTCGCAGTTTTCCCGGAGAGGCGCCGAACTCGCGCAACACCGCGGCGGCGAATGCACTTTGCGAGCTGTAGCCGACCCGGCTGGCGATTTCGCCGATAGGCAGCACGGTGTCGCGCAACAGCTCGACAGCCCGGTGCAGGCGGCGGCTGCGGATGTAATCCATCGGCGTCTGCCCGCATTCCGCGACGAAGCGGGCATGCAGGCGGGCGCTGGACAAGTCGGCGATGCGGGCGAGGTCAGCGACCTGCAGGGGATAAGCCGCGTGCTGGTCGATGTGCGCATTCAACGCCGCGTAGGGCAGGCGACGCCCCCCCATGACCTCGGGTTTGACGTTATTGAGAGTGGCCAGCAACAGCACGGCACCCTGTTGCGCGATCAGCGGGTCGTCGACCTGGCTGCCCGCCAGCCAGCTCACCAATTGGCTCTGCCCGGCATCGAGGGGCAGGCGTGCGGCGCTGTCGAGCAGGCGTCGGCTGGCGTCGGCATGCTCACCCAGGGACTGCGCCACCCATTGATCGCTCGGTATATCCAGCACCAGGCAACGGCTGCCATTGGCACTGTTGCAGGCGTGATGAAAACCGGAAGGCACCACCACAAAACTCTGCTGAATCACCTGGCTGCCATGCCCGCCCACCTCGAAATCCAGCGCACCCGACAACCCGAACACCAACTGCGCATGGTCGTGGCTGTGGATGATCAGGTCCTTGGTGTATTGGCGGAGCGTGAGGATCGGTCTCATCGCAGGTCTCCCGGGCAAGGTGGGCATTCTACACCGCGTTGGCCTCCCGGCGTTGTCACAGGACTGACGCGTCATTGTCATGGGCGATTCACCCGCCCGGCGCACAGTTGCCCAAACCATCGTGGAGCGTTGCCAATGACCAGTGCCGAGCTCGCCAGACCCGGTCGCAAGCAGCGGGTGCGGACCTTGTGGATTTCCGACGTGCATCTGGGCACCCGGGACTGCCAGGCCGAGCACCTGAGCACATTTCTCAAGGGTTACCACGCGGACAAGGTCTACCTGGTCGGCGACATCATCGATGGCTGGAAGCTGCGTAGCGGCATGTACTGGCCCCAGGCGCACACCAACGTCATCCGCCGCCTGCTGACCATGAGCAAGCGCGGCACCGAGGTGATCTACGTGACGGGCAACCACGATGAATTCCTGCGCCGTTACTCGAAGTTGATCCTGGGCAATATCCAGTTGGTCGACGAGGCGGTGCACGTCACGGCGGATGGCCGGCATCTGCTGGTGATCCACGGCGACCAGTTTGATGTGATCACCCGCTACCACCGCTGGCTGGCGTTTCTTGGGGACTCGGCCTACGAATTTACCCTGACGCTCAACCGCTGGCTGAATCACTGGCGCGCCCGCTATGGATATGGGTACTGGTCGTTGTCGGCCTACCTCAAGCACAAGGTGAAAACCGCGGTCAGCTTTATCAGTGATTTCGAGGAGGCTATCGCCCACGAGTGCGTGAAGCGCGAGTTGCACGGCGTAGTGTGCGGGCACATTCACCATGCCGAAATCCGCCGGGTGGGCGGCGTGGATTACTTGAACTGCGGGGATTGGGTTGAGTCGTGCACGGCGCTGATCGAGCACTGGGACGGCTCGATCGAGTTGTATCGATTGGCGGACGCACAGGCGCGGGAAGAGCAGATGACGGCGCAGAAGGTGGGTGAGCCTGCCTGAGATCAAAAGATCAAAAGATCAAAAGATCAAAAGATCGCAGCCTTGTAGATCGAGTTCTTCGGCTGCGCAAACAGGCGCTCCATCATCGGCTCGAAGAAGCTCAGCGGCAGCGTTTCGTAGGCGGGGTCAAACGCCGCCGCATCATATTTGGCACAGAAATCAATGGTCGCCTGATACTGCGGATGACCACTGAATTGCTCGCGCAGATGCCGATCCATACCCAAGTGATGAAAAAAGTAGTAACCCTGGAAAATCCCGTGCTTTTCCACCATCCACAAATTCTCGGCGCTGACGAATGGCTTGAGGATCGCCGCAGCAATGTCCGGATGATTATAGGAGCCCAACGTATCGCCAATGTCATGCAACAGCGCACACACCACATATTCCTCATCACGGCCGTCGCGCCAGGCACGTGTTGCGGTTTGCAGGGAGTGGGTCAGGCGATCCACGGGAAAACCACCGAAGTCACCCTCGAGCAGCGTCAGGTGGGCCACGATCCGTTTCGGTAACTGCCTGGCGTAGGCGCTGAAGTCGGCAGCGATGATTGCCCAGTCTTCCTGGGTGCCGTCCTGCATGTGGGTGAAGCGGGCATTGGCATTCATCGACTGTCCTCGAATAGCGGGTGATTCCTAGAACGGCACGCGACCCAGGATCATGTCGCGGTACATGACAAAATCGCCGAGCAGGCTGTAAAAGGGATGCTGGAAGGTCGCGGGACGATTTTTCTCGAAAAAGAAATGCCCGGCCCAGGCGAAGCTGTAACCGGCCAGCGGCAGGCTCAACAGTAATAGCCAGGCGCCTTTGCCGATGGTCATGGCCAGAATGAAAATAACCAGGGTGGTGCCGATGAAGTGCAATCGTCGGCAAGTACTGTCGCTGTGCTCGCTGAGGTAATACGGGTAGAACTCGGCGAAGCTGTTGAAACGTTTGATGTTTTCCACGACAACGGTCTCTGTGGTTATTGTTCTGGCGCCAAGTTGTTCTGCGGGTAGCTTATTTAAGTCTAGAGTGATCATTGGCATCAGCCAGTGACAATAGGCGCCACTTTAGTATCCTTCGGTAAACCTGACGCCGTAGACGGCTCACCAAGACAGTAAACGCCATGAGCGAAAGAACGACTTCTGCAAGCTGGGCGATGGGGATTGTCAAGGCACTGGAAATGGACGGCCTGGATTGTCGGGTCCTGTTCAGGCAGCTGGGGCTGGACTACGCGGCCCTGACCGACCCGGATGGGCGCTTTACCCAGGACTCCATGACACGACTGTGGCAACGCGCGGTCGAGCTGTCGGGTAACCCGGCGATCGGCCTGAACATGGGCAAAGTGGTGCGGCCGGCATCCTTTCATGTGGCGGGCTACGCCTTGATGTCGAGCCAGACTCTGGTTGAAGGTTTTCAGCGCCTGGTGCGTTATCAACGGATCATCGCCGAAAGTGCCGACCTGAGTTTCCGCCTGCTGGACGAGGGTTATGCGCTGATCCTGACGGTGCATGGCGACCATCTGCCGCCGACCCGGCAAAGCGCCGAGGCTTCCCTGGCCTGCGCCCTGGGGCTGTGCAACTGGCTGACCGGGCGAACCCTGCAACCCCGCAAGGTGATGTTCCAGGGTGAGCACCCCGTCAACCTTGAGCCCTATACCCAAACATTCCACGCCCCGCTGGTATTCAGCGCGCCCTATGACGCGCTGATTTTCGAGCGCGCCGACATGGAGGCGCCGCTGCCTACGGCCAATGAAGCGATGGCGGCGTTGCATGACCGGTTTGCCGGCGAGTACCTGGCGCGGTTTTCCGAAAGCCGAGTGACCCACAAAGCGCGTCAGGTGTTGTGCCGGCTGCTGCCGCAGGGCGAACCCAAGCGCGACACCGTAGCGCAGACGCTGCACCTGTCGCAGCGCACCTTGCAGCGCCGGTTACAGGAAGAGGGCACCAGTTTCCAGGCCTTGCTCGACGATACTCGCCGCGAGATGGCCGAGCAGTACCTGGCCCAGCCCAGCATGACCCTGCTGGAAATTGCCTACCTGTTGGGTTTCGCCGACCCCAGCAACTTTTTCCGCGCGTTCCGCCGCTGGTTTGACGCCACGCCGGGAGAGTACCGGGCACGGTTGGCGGGCACGCCTGCGCCGGTCAGTGACGCCAAAACGCCGGAATACACAACACAAACACCGTGATGATCTCCAGTCGGCCCAGCAACATGCCGAACGACAGGATCCACTTGGCGGCGTCGGGCAGCGTCGCGAAGTTGCCCGCCGGGCCAATGGTCTCACCCAGCCCCGGGCCGACGCCGGACACGGTACTGGCTGCGCCTGTCAGCGCGGTCATCCAGTCCACTCCCAGCAGCGAAAGCAGCAGGGCGATGACGCAGATGGTGATGGCAAAGAAGAACGAGAAGGTCAGGATCGACCGCACGATCTCTTCGTCGAGCCGGTGTCCGTTGTACTTCTGCTTGATCACTGCGCGCGGGTGAATCAATTGGTTAAGGTTGGCCTTGAGCAGGATATAGGCGACCTGAAAGCGGAAGATCTTGATCCCGCCAGCGGTCGAGCCTGAGCAACCACCGACAAACCCCAGGTAGAAAAACAGCATCAGCGAGAAATTGCCCCACAGGCTGTAGTCTCCCAGGGCAAATCCGGTCGTGGTGACCACCGAGGTCACGTTCAGTGCCACGTGGCGCAGGGCCTCCAGCCAGTGCAGCTGGGTGGTCCACCAGTACCAGGTGCCGAGCACCAGCCAGGTCACCAGCAACATCCCGAGCAAACCCTGAACCTGCTGATCCTTGATCAAGGCGCGCCGGTTGCCGCGCAAGGTCGCCACGTACAAGGTGAATGGCAGGCTGCCGAGGATCATGATGACGATCGCCACCCAATGCACCGCGGGCTGTGTCCACTTGGCCAGGGACAGGTCGGAGGTCGAGAAGCCCCCGGTGGAAATGGCCGACATCGCATGGTTGATGGCATCGAAGGGGCTCATCCCGGCCCACCAGAAGGCCAGGCTGCCGAGGATGGTGATGCCGACATAGGCTGCAACAATAAGACGCGCCACCATGTGCGAGCGGGGCATGACTTTTTCGGAGCGGTCCGAGGATTCAGTCTGGAACAGGCGCATGCCACCGATGCGCAGCAACGGCAGGATCGCCACTGCCATGCCGATAAAGCCGATGCCGCCGATCCAGTGCAGCAACGAGCGCCACATCAGGATCCCGGGGGACATCTTGTCCAGGCCGTTGAGCACTGTCGACCCGGTGGCGGTGATGCCGGACATGCTTTCAAAGAATGAGTCGGTGTAGCTGATGTGCTGGGTCAGCAGGAACGGCAGCGCGGCGAATATGCACACCACCAGCCAGCTGCTGACGGTCAGCAGGTACATGTCCCGCGGGCGCAGGTGTATGTGTTCGGGGCGACCGGGGATGACCAGCGCCAGGCCGGCGACGAAGGTGATCATGCTGGCCCAGAGGAACGACGGCAGGTCGCTGGTGCGGTCGAAAATCACCAGCGTGGCCATGGGCACGACCATGGCGATGGCCAGGGTGATCAGAAAGATGCCGATGATGAAACCAATGATCCGTAAGGTCGGCAACGCCATGAAGTCCGCTCGGGCTGAATAGGGAAGGGCGCCATTCTACCTGCGGGGCAGGGCATGTAAACCGGCATCCCTGCGGCAGTTACCGCTAGAATAGCCAAACATTTTTCATTGGAGGTGGCCGATGCAGGCTCTCGACGCTTTGCTCAACCGTGTTTCCGTTCCCCGACTGCTCGAACCGGCACCGACCGCCGAGCAGCGTGAGGCCCTGTTCGCCGCAGCCATGCGCGCACCGGACCACGGTCATTTGCAGCCTTGGCGGTTTCTGACCATCGAGGGTGCTGCACGGGAGCAGATGGGCGAGCTGCTGGCTGAGGCGGCGAAGCAACAGGACAGCGAAGTGTCTGAAGCCGCGGTGGACAAGGCGCGCAACGGGCCGCTGCGAGCGCCGCTGGTGGTCGTGGTGATCGCGCGATTGCAGGAACACGTGAAGTATCCGAAATCCGAGCAGCTGCTGGCTGCGGGTTGCGCGGCCCATGGCATCCTGCTGGCCGCCTATGCCCAGGGGATTGGCGCGGTGTGGCGCACTGGCGACCTGGCGTATTCGCCCCACGTGGCCAAGGGCTTGGGTTTGGCGGAGGGGGAGGAAGTCATTGCGTTTCTCTACCTGGGCACGCCGCAGAAAGAACCGCGGGTGGCGGAGAAAGTGAACCTTGATGAGTTCGTCAGCGCCTGGCCGGGCAAGCGCTGAACATCGACAGATCGCAGCCCCGTTTCAAAGACGGCGCGTTCTGTAGGCGCTGTCGAGTGAAACGAGGCTGCGATCTTTCCGACAACACCGCTATCGCTACGGCTGGACCACGGCCCCTGGCACCAACGGCAACTCGAGACTGGCAATGAACCCGCCTTGCGGATGATTGCTTAGCATCAGACTCCCGCCATGCCGCTCCGCCGCTCGGCGCGCAATCGCCAGACCCAGGCCATGCCCTGCGGCAGTCTGTCCCGGCGCCCGATAAAACGGCTCTCCCAGCTGACTCAGATGCACGGCCTCCACGCCGGGGCCGTGATCGCGCACGCTGATCACCATCCGCTCGCCCTGCCGGGTCGCCCGCATTTCTATCGATTGCCCGGGCGGATTGAATCGTTGGGCGTTGCGCAGCAGATTATCCACCGCACGTTCAATCATCGTTGGCCAGCCCTTGAGGCTGAGCGCCGAGTCGGCTTCCAGGCTTACGGGCTGTTCCGGCGAATTCAGCTGGGCATCTTTTTGCAGGGTTTGCAGCAGCGCATGCAGATCAACGTCTTCGGCGCTGGCATTGTCGGCATCGACCCGCGCCAGGACCAGGATTTCGCTGATCAGCGCCTCCAGTCGGTCGCACTCGCGGGTCAGGCGAGGCCAGAGCTTCTGCCGTTCTTCCGGGTTGGCCCGCTCGGCGAGCGCCAGGGCGATACGCAGTCGGGCGAGGGGCGAGCGCAGTTCGTGGGATACATCGCGCAGCAATTGCCGCTGGCTGCCGATCAGGCTTTGCAGACGCGCGCCCATGCGGTTGAAATCATTGGCCAGTACGCCGAATTCGTCGCGGCGATTGGCCAGTTTGACCAGGCTGTTCTGTTGGTAGGTGGTTTGCCCCAGGTCATGCACGGCCCCGCGTAAGCGGCTGAGCGGGCGGGTGATCGACAGGGTCACGAACAGGCTGAACAGGGTGAGTACCACCAGCGCGATGCCTAGCGCACTCAAGGGCCACAGCAGGCTTTCGCGGTGCCAGGAGTCGAGTTCCGGGTGCGGGATGCGGTAGATCAGCAAGTAGGTGTTGCCGGTTTTTTCGCTGGTGTACTCGTCGGTCAGGCGCCGCCAGGGCAGGCGTCGATCACCGTCGTTCTGGCGTGCTTCGAACGCTGCGGCGCGACGCGGGAAAGTGCCGCGAACCACCGGATCGCCGCTCTCGTTAAGCACCTGGACGTCGATATGGTATTGGCGTTTGCGCTGTTCAAGGATGTCTTGCGCGGCTTCTTCGCCCTGGGCTTCGAAGGTTTGCGTCCACTGTTCGGCCAGGGTGTTGAGGCCCGGGTGGCGGCTGAGGATCCATGCGTCCTGGTTGAGCATGTGCCCCAGCAGTATGGAAAGCCCTGCAACCAGAGCGATGGCTAGCCAGAAGCTGGCCAGGATACGCCAGAACAGTGAACGCACAGAAAGTCCTCAGCAGACACGAATTAACACTGTAGGAGCGAGCTTGCTCGCGAAAAACGCAGGTACGACGTGGGCTGTCTGATATCCCGCGTTTTCGTTGACGATTTTCGCGAGCAAGCTCGCTCCTACAAAAAACAGGACCCAACGGTGGGGGCCGTTGGGTCTGTGGTCAGCGTATTATTGCGCTTTTTGCGGTTGCTGCGCTTTCCACGCCTTGAACTCGGCCCATTCGGCGCGACGTTCAGCTTTTTTCTTCTGCATCTCGTCGAATTGCTTCTGCTGATCCGGTTTCAGCAGGGCGCGGACGTCCGCTTCGGCCTTCTTGTGGTTGGCGGCCATTTCATCTTTCATGGCTTTCTGGTCGGCCGGGGAGAGTTTCTCCAGGTACTTGTCGACCACTTGCTTACGCTCGTGCATCTGCTCGCCCATGATCTTGCGGATCTGCTCGCGCTGTTCGCGGCTCAGGTCAAGTTGGCCGTAGGGGCCTTTGCCGTGCACGCCGTGCATCTGACCGCCGTGGCGCGGGCCATCCATCGGACCACCCATCGGGCCGGCGCCTTCAGGCATCGCCATGGCAACGGTCGGCAGGGCGGTGGCGAACATCAGAGCGATAAGAGTCTTGCGCATGGTGAATCTCCTTGTCTCGTTCCCGGTACGTTCCGGATGAGTACAGATTATCGAGACCAAGGTAAGCGGCGGTCAGTGGAGCGTAAAGCCTGTGTAAAGAGAATTTTGGCCCGGCCTGACAAACCAGTTAACCACCTGATCTCCAGGACTCATGATCTACCGCCCCGCCCCCGAGCCTCCGGCAGCTCCTACCGAGAGCGCGATTTATGTCGATCGTAGGGGGCTTCAGAGACTGTAATAGTACCCACGGCTGCGCAACGCAATGATGCGCGGGCGGCCGTCGGGGTGGGGGCCGATCTTTTTGCGCAGGTTGCTCACGTGCATGTCCAGGCTTCGATCGTAAAGGGTTAGTTTGCGGCCCAGGGCGATCTGCGCCAGTTCCTGTTTATCCAGCGGCTCGCCCGGTTGCTTGAGCAGCGCTTCGAGCAGGCGGCTTTCGGAAACCGTGAGGGTGAACTCCTGTTCGTCGATGCTGACCACGCCTCGCGCCGGGCTGAAGCACAGGTCGCCCAGTTCCACCTGGCTGGACACCGCCGCCGGATGACTGCGCCGTAGCACCGCGCGCAGGCGGGCGGTCAGTTCCCGCGGGTCGCAGGGTTTGGCCAGGTAGTCGTCGGCACCCAGTTCCAGCCCAAGAATCCGGTCCAGGGGTTCGCCACGGGCCGAAAGCATCAATACCGGCAGGTCCGGATGATCGCTGCGCAACTGCTTGAGCAACTCCAGCCCGCTGCCGTCCGGCAACATGACGTCCAGCACCACCGCTGCGGGAGAAGTTTCGCTCAGGGCCCGGCGGGCACTCTGGCCATCGTGGCAGGCACGGACCTGAAAGCCTTCCTGGCCCAGCCAACTGCACAGGAGCTCACACAGCTCCTGGTCATCATCAATTAATAACAGCTCGCTCATGAATCACTCAATTTAGCCATTGCCGAGGTTTTTCGACTTGCCCCGATGGCGAAGATACCGCACAGCAGGGCCAACCGCGCAACTCCCGCCTGATTCCAATCGGTTATTGGGCAGGTTGTCGGCAGGTAAACGGGAAGGATGAGCGATTGAGAACACGATGAACCCGGGAAGGTTCATCGTGGGGGACAAACTAAGGCAGGACTTGCTTGAACGGCTTGACCGAAACGTTGGCGTACACGCCCGCGGCGATGTAGGGGTCGGCGTCGGCCCAGGCCTGGGCGGCATTCAGGGAGTCGAACTCGGCGACGATCAGGCTGCCGGTGAACCCTGCAGCGCCCGGATCATTGCTGTCGACCGCCGGGTGCGGCCCGGCCAGTACGATTCGGCCTTCGCCCTTGAGCTGTTGCAGGCGCTCAAGGTGGGCAGGCCGCGCGGCCAGGCGAGCTTCCAGGGAGTTAGCGACGTCTGTGGCAATGATTGCGTAAAGCATGTCAGTCCTCGGTTTTTGGCGTTGTGGTATCGGTGTCGTGCAGGTGGCGCGACAGGTAGATGCCCTGAGCGACCAGGAACAACAATGTCATGCCCAGGCTGCCGAAAACCTTGAAGTCGACCCAGTAGTTCTGGAACGTGAACGCGACAAACAGGTTGGCGGCTCCGCAGAACAGGAAAAAGCCGATCCATGCGATGTTCAGGCGAGTCCAGACCGGGTCTGGCAGGGTCAATGCATGGCCCATGATGCGCTTGATCAGCAGGCGGTCGCCGATGAAATGACTGCCGATGAACGCCAGGGCGAACAACCAGTTGACCACCGGTGCCTTCCATTTCAGGAAGGTTTCGCTATGAAACGCCAGGGTCATGCCCCCGAACACCAGGCAGGCGATAAGGGTCAGCCACTGGCTCTTCTCCAGCTTGCGCTGGCTGATGAACAGGGCGCCGTAGACCACCAGGGAGCTGATGATCAGCATCGCGGTGGCGCTGTAGATCCCGCCTACAGTCAACTCATGGCCGGCGATGTCGACGACCCGTGGATCAAGTTTGTAGACGATGAAAAACAGGAGAAGCGGGATGAAATCGATGAATTGTTTCACAGTGGCAGCCAGAAGCAGGATGTGGCGGCATAATAACAAACATATGGGCGCGCGATAGCGCCAGCTGATTTGAGGTAACACTTCCCCGTGAATGTTGATCTGCACTGCCATAGCACGGCTTCCGATGGCGCCCTGGCGCCGGCGATTCTGGTTGCGCGTGCGTTCGAGAAAGGCGTGCGAGTCCTGGCCTTGACCGATCACGACACCCTTGAAGGGCTGGATGAAGCCCGCACGGCCGCCACGGCGCTGGGCATGCAGTTGGTCAATGGCGTCGAATTGTCCTGCACCTGGGGCGGCGCGACCATTCATGTGTTGGGTTACGGGTTTGATGTAAATGCGCCATCGCTGGTCGAAGCTATCGCCCGGTTGCACGATGGCCGCTGGTTACGGTCCGAGGAAATAAGCCGCAAGCTGGCGCTCAAGGGCATGCCGGGCGCGCTCGAAGGCGCACGGGCCATCCAGCAGGAGTTGGGCGACAGTGGCAACGCGCCGGCCCGTCCGCATTTTGCCGACTGGATGGTGCGCGAAGGTTTCGTCAAGGATCGCGCCGAGGCGTTCCGCAAATGGCTGGGTGCCGGCAAGTTGGGGGACGTCAAGCAGCATTGGCCGACCCTGGAAGAAACGGTCGAAACCCTGCGCGCGGCGAAAGCCTGGGTCAGCCTCGCGCACCCATGGCACTACGATTTCACTCGCAGCAAGCGTCGTCGGCTGATTTCTGACTATATTCAAGCAGGCGGCCACGCCATAGAAGTGGTCAATGGCCATCAGCCCGCCGAACAGGTCGGCAGCCTGGCGATTCTTGCTCGTGAGTTCGGTCTGCTGGTCAGCGCCGGCAGTGATTTCCATGGCCCTGGAGGCTGGTCCGAGATCGGCGAATATCGCCCGCTTCCGGAGGATCTGCCGCCACTTTGGTCTCGATTCAAACATGACCCAATTATTGCCGCCGTCTGAACAGGTAGAGAATGTGAGTCAATTTTTCCAGATTCATCCGGAAAACCCGCAAGCGCGCCTGATCAAACAGGCGGTCGAGATCATCCGCAAAGGCGGGGTGGTGATTTACCCCACGGACTCGTCCTATGCGATTGGTTGCCAGATTGGCGACAAGAATGCGGTTGAGCGTGTGCGTCGCTTGCGTCAATTGGATGAAAAGCACAATTTTGCGCTGATTTGCAGCGATCTTTCGCAATTGGGCCTGTTCGCCAAGATTGATACCGGTACGTTTCGCCTGCTGAAGGCCCATCTTCCGGGCCCCTACACCTTCATTCTCAACGCGACACGGGAAGTCCCGCGGCTGTTGCTGCACCCGAAAAAGCGCACCATCGGCCTGCGTGTGCCGAGTCATCCGATTGCCCTGGCCTTGCTCGCAGAGCTGGGCGAGCCGCTGATGAGCGTGACGCTGATCATGCCGGGTGACACCGATCCCTTGACCGACCCGTACGAAATGCGCCAGCTGCTCGAGCATCAGGTCGACCTGATCATCGACGGCGGCGTCGGCGGGATCAAGGCCTCCACCGTGATCAGTCTTGCCGATGGCGAGCCGGAAGTGATCCGCGTCGGCTGCGGCGACCCTGCGCCGTTCATGGCCGAAGCCTAGATGTCGGCAGTAGAGCCCGTCGACACTCAGGCCGGCGCCCAACAGGAGCTGCCTTTCGCCATGGTCTATGGCCAGGCGGTAATGGAAATGCCGCTGGACCTGTACATTCCGCCGGATGCTCTCGAGGTGTTTCTCGAAGCCTTCGAAGGCCCCCTCGATTTGCTGCTGTACCTGATCCGCAAACAGAACATCAACATTCTCGACATTCCGGTGGCGGAAATTACCCGCCAGTACATGGGCTATGTCGAGTTGATGCAGTCGGTGCGCCTGGAGCTGGCGGCCGAATACCTGGTGATGGCCGCGATGCTGGCCGAGATCAAGTCGCGGATGCTCTTGCCTCGGGCGGAGTCGATCGAGGCCGAGGAAGACGATCCCCGCGCCGAACTGATCCGGCGCCTGCAGGAGTACGAACGGTTCAAGGCCGCAGCCGAAGGCATCGATGGCCTGAGCCGGGTTGGCCGTGATGTCGTGGTGCCCAGGCTTGATGCCCCCGAGGCGCGGGCGCGCAAGCTGGTGCCGGACGTCAGCCTGGCGGAGTTGCTGATGTCCATGGCCGAGGTGCTGCGCCGGGGCGATATGTTCGAAAGTCACCAGGTCAGTCGCGAAGCCTTGTCCACCCGCGAGCGCATGAGCGATGTACTGGAAAGGCTCAAGGGCGGCGGGTTCGTGCCCTTCGTCGAGCTGTTCACCGCCGAGGAAGGGCGCCTGGGGGTGGTGGTGACCTTTATGGCGATCCTCGAACTGGTCAAGGAATCCCTGGTCGAGCTGGTGCAGAATGAGCCGTTCGCGCCGATCCACGTGCGGGCCCGAGCCGAATAACGAGTTGAATCATGAACCTGACTGAACCCCGCGAGCTGGCACCACTGCTTGAAGCCTTCCTGTTGGCCTCGGGAAAGCCGCAATCGCTTGAACGCCTGTTCGAACTCTTCGAAGAGGCCGAGCGCCCGGAGCCACCGGTCTTCAAGAAGGCCCTGACGATTCTGGCCAAGTCCTGTGATGGTCGTGCCTTCGAACTCAAGGAGGTCGCCTCCGGCTATCGCCTGCAAATCCGCGAAAAATTCTCGCCGTGGGTCGGGCGCCTGTGGGAAGAGCGCCCGCAGCGCTATTCCCGCGCCATGCTCGAAACCATGGCGTTGATCGCCTATCGCCAGCCAATCACCCGGGGTGAAATCGAGGACGTGCGGGGTGTGGCGGTCAACAGCCACATCGTCAAGACCCTGCTTGAGCGCGAGTGGATCCGCATCGTCGGCTACCGTGACGTGCCCGGCAAACCGGCGATGTTCGCCACCACCAAGGCGTTTCTCGACCATTTCAACCTGAAGAATCTGGACGATCTGCCACCCTTGGCAGAGCTGCGCGAGCTGGAGCCCGACCCGGTGCTCGACTTCGACGACGCCCCCGTACCTGCCAGCCTGCAAGAGCTGGCCGACGCCAGTGCCGAACCGGAGGAGCCCAAGGAGGAAACCAGTTTCCATACCTTGCTGCTGGAGCTGGACACCATGGAGGAGGGGCTCAAGACCGATTTCGACGATCTGTTGCGCGATGGTGCGGTGACCCAAAGTGATGAGTTTCAGGATCAGCCTGAATCTGAATCCGAGATTGAGCCTGAGATGGAAGTTGAGGTTGAGGTTGAGCCAGAACCTGCGATTGAAGTTGAACTTCACGCCGAGCCTGACGCCACACTCGAAGAGGAACCGGGCGACGATGTGCTTGGCGTTGCCGAAGCTCGCGAAAAACTACTGGCCGCCGTCGCTGCCCTCGAACAGCACAAACCGGAGCCCGAATCTGAGTTGAGTGACGAGGAAGCCGAAGCCCGCGCTCTGGCCGAAGCCATCGAAGCTGAACGCCGCGAATTCGAAGACTGAGGTGCTGCCAAAAGATCGCAGCCTTCGGCAGCTACAGGACCGCGTTTGCCACCGGTATCAATTTGTACCCGGTCATGTAGGAGCTGCCGCAGGCTGCGATCTTTTGACTTTAATTTTTGAGGCCTCAAGTGAGCTCAACCAAAGACCCCTGCATCAGCGTCTGCAAATTCACCGACGACATCTGCATCGGCTGCGGCCGCAGCAAGCGCGAGATCAAGTCGTGGAAGAAGCTCGACAAGGTCGACAAGCGCACCGTGCTCGCCGAAGCCGCGTTACGCCTGATCGCGCTCGGCCCTACCGCTCGGCGCAAAAGCAAATAACCTGGTCTGCCTGCGCTAGTCTCTGATGCGTAAATCCGCGCATGCGCGTATGATTCGCGACCCTTCGGCGATCCCTTCGCCCAAGTACCAGATAGACAACGCTTCAGGACGCCTTATCAGCGCTTCCTGAACAGACCACACCGGGAGGTGCCCAGATGAGTATCAACGACCAGAAAGACGACCAGGAAATCGGCCCAGCAGGCGAAAAACTGCAGAAGGTCCTCGCCCGTATCGGCGTAGGCTCGCGCCGTGACGTGGAAGCCTGGATCAGCCATGGCCGCATCAAGGTCAATGGCAAAGACGCCACCCTTGGTCAGCGCGTCGACCTGCATGACGCCATCACCATCGATGGCAAGGTGATCAAGCGCGAAGAGGCCGCCGAGTCGGTTCGCCGCGTGATCATGTACAACAAGCCCGACGGTGAAATCTGCACCCGCAACGACCCGGAAGGCCGTCCAACCGTTTTCGACAAGATGCCGCGCCCGAAAGAAGGTCGCTGGATCAATATCGGCCGCCTGGACATCAACACTACCGGTCTGCTGATGTTCACCACCGACGGTGAGCTGGCCAACCGCCTGATGCATCCTTCCTACGAGATGGACCGTGAATACGCGGTACGTGTGCGTGGCGAAGTGGATGACGAGATGATCGAGCGCTTGAAAGCCGGGGTTGTCCTCGAAGACGGCCCGGCCAAGTTCACCGACATCAAGCAGGCGCCAGGTGGCGAAGGCTTCAACCACTGGTACCACTGCGTGGTGATGGAAGGTCGTAACCGCGAAGTTCGTCGTCTGTGGGAATCCCAGGGCCTGGTGGTCAGCCGCCTGAAACGCGTGCGTTTCGGTCCGGTGTTCCTCAACTCCGACCTGCCGATGGGTCGCTGGCGCGAAATGAGTCAGTACGAAGTCGACATCCTCAGTGCCGAGGTTGGCCTGACGCCTGTGGCCATGCCGCAGATGAACGCCAAGAGCAAGGACAAGCTCGAGCGGATGCAGCGCAAGTCGTCGCGTCCGATGGGCACCACCGAGCGTGTACGGACCCTGCGTCCAGCCGCCGGTGCTCCAGCTGCCAACCCGCGTCCGGCCCGTGAGCCGCACATCGAAGGCGAACGTCCGGCCCGCAAGCCGGCGGCTCCTCGCGCCGATGGCGAGCGCGGTCCACGCACGCCGCGTCCGGCCAATGGCCGTACCGAGCGCGGTGAAGGCCGTGGCGCGCCAGCCGGTGGTCGCAGTGATCGCGGCGCTCCCGCCGGTCGCGGTACGCCAGTGGCGGATCGTCCAGCGGACACCAAGCGTCCAGCCAAGCCAGCCGCGAAAAAGCGTCCGGGCATTGTCCTGGTCGACAAGGATGCGCCATCAGGCAAGCGCCGTGGCGCGCCGGCCGGTTCGGGTCAGCGTCCGGGCTTCGGGCGTCGCAAGCCGGAGTGAAGCAGCGGTAAGCTTCAAGCGGTAAGCCGTCAGTGAAAAGCGCCATCCTTCGGGGTGGCGTTTTTTTTTGTCTGGCTCAAATGCTGCGGCGCCTGGCAGTCCGCCTTCGCGAGCACGTCGCACCGTCGCTCCCACAGGGTGCTGGAGGTAGACGCAGCATTTGTGTTCGGCGGATATGCCTGTGGGAGCCGGGCTTGCCCGCGATGGCACCGGCGAAGACACCAAAGCATGTCGATTGGAAATCCGTCGTTACACGCTGTAACGAGATCTTGACGAATTACCCAGTGCTTCAGCTACTTCCCGCCGGGTGTAAGGAAATCCTTCCGCTAGCCCAGACCTTATGGATTCCCAAGCCCTCTATCGCGCTTGTTTCAACCTCCATAGCAGGATCAGATGCGCCCCATGCCTGCCGTGCAGGTGAATAAAAACAAGGAGGCGCAATGAACGCCGTGACCCAACTCCACCTCTCTCCGAGGGGCGATTTTCCTGTCGTCCCCGTCGATGACCTGCAAAGGTCTGAATCAGTTTTTGCAGCCGTCCGGCACTGCCGGGGCGGACACAGGCAATCCCGGCAAATGACACGCTGATCCAGCGGGTCTGGCAGCAGGGGGTTACAGGTGTACAATGCGCCGCGTTTTAACTGTGACTTCCTGCGCACCAGCGCAAACCTCAGGGCTATCCGCCTTGTTAACTCCGTTGCGCCACAAGCGCGTCGGGTTCGATTTCGTCACAGATAAAAACAAACAGGTGACGCATGAACGTTGTAAATACGCTGAACTCCTGGTGCTTGCGCTGGGGTTTGATCGGCGCTGCTTGAAATCGCAACCCGAGCAGCACGTCTACTGAACATCATCAAACCTTGCGTGAGACCCTTTTCATGAGTGGACAAAACTCGCATTCAGGCGAGCTGAAACGCGGCCTGAAAAATCGCCATATTCAACTGATCGCCCTCGGTGGGGCGATCGGTACCGGACTGTTCCTCGGCTCGGCCGGGGTGCTTAAATCCGCCGGCCCTTCGATGATCCTCGGCTACGCCATCTGCGGCTTCATCGCATTCATGATCATGCGCCAGCTTGGCGAAATGATCGTCGAAGAGCCGGTTGCCGGTTCGTTCAGCCACTTTGCGCACAAATACTGGGGTGGTTTCGCCGGCTTCCTGTCGGGCTGGAACTGCTGGATCCTGTACATCCTGGTGGGCATGTCGGAGCTGACTGCCGTCGGCAAGTACATCCACTATTGGGCGCCGGACATCCCTACCTGGGTCTCGGCGGCCGGTTTCTTCGTCCTGATCAACCTGATCAACCTGGCCAACGTCAAGGTGTTCGGCGAGGCAGAGTTCTGGTTCGCGATCATCAAGGTCGTGGCGATCGTCGGCATGATTGCCCTGGGCAGCTACCTGCTGGTCAGCGGCAACGGCGGGCCGCAGGCGTCGGTGAGCAACCTGTGGTCCCACGGCGGCTTCTTCCCCAATGGTGTCAGCGGGCTGGTGATGGCCATGGCGATCATCATGTTCTCCTTCGGCGGCCTGGAAATGCTTGGCTTCACCGCAGCAGAAGCAGACAAGCCGAAAACCGTGATCCCGAAAGCCATCAACCAGGTGATCTACCGGATCCTGATTTTCTACATCGGTGCATTGGTCATCCTGCTGTCGCTGACCCCATGGGACAGCCTGCTGGAAACCCTGAACGCCTCCGGCGATTCCTATAGCGGCAGCCCGTTCGTGCAAGTGTTCTCGATGCTGGGCAGCAACACGGCGGCGCACATCCTCAACTTCGTGGTGTTGACGGCGGCATTGTCGGTGTACAACAGCGGCACCTACTGCAACAGCCGCATGCTGCTGGGCATGGCCGAGCAGGGCGATGCCCCGAAAGCCCTGGCGAAGATCGACAAGCGCGGCGTGCCGGTGCGTTCGATCCTGGCCTCGGCGGCGGTCACGCTGATCGCGGTGTTGCTCAACTACCTGATTCCTCACAGCGCGCTTGAGCTGCTGATGTCGCTGGTGGTAGCCACCCTGGTGATCAACTGGGCGATGATCAGCTTCTCGCACTTCAAGTTTCGCCAGCACATGAACAAAACCAGCCAGACACCGCTGTTCAAGGCGCTGTGGTACCCGTACGGCAACTACATCTGCCTGGCGTTCGTGGTGTTTATCCTTGGCGTGATGCTGTTGATCCCGGGCATCCAGGTCTCGGTGTACGCGATCCCTGTATGGCTTGCCTTCATGTGGATCTGCTATGGCATCAAGAACAAGCGCAGCGCACGGCATGCCTTGCAGCCTGCCGTGAAGTAACGCGGTACGCAGAAACAACAAACCCGGCCATGTGCCGGGTTTTTTTGCAGGTGAGCAGCATAATCTGTGGGAGCTCGCTCCCACAGGGTATCCTGCACCTTCTGAATACGGACACTTTTACCATGCTGGAGATTTCCAACAACGTGCACCTGCCGGATGCCGAGATCGAGCTGACGGCCATTCGCGCCCAGGGCGCCGGCGGGCAGAACGTCAACAAGGTCTCCAGCGCCATGCACCTGCGCTTCGACATCCCCGCGTCTTCATTGCCCGAGTTCTACAAGGAGCGGCTGCTGGCGCTGCGCGACAGTCGCATCACCAGCGATGGCGTGCTCATCATCAAGGCCCAACAGTACCGCACGCAGGAAGCCAATCGCGCCGATGCGTTGGAGCGCCTTGTCGAGCTGATCCAGAGCGCCACCAAGGTCGAAAAGAAGCGCCGCCCGACCAAGCCGACCCTTGGCTCGAAAAAACGTCGCCTCGAGTCCAAGACCAAACGCGGCAGCATCAAGGCCGGGCGCGGCAAGGTCGACTTCTAGCGGGCGTCCCGTTGATCCCGGTACTTCGGCGCCTGGCTGTACAAATAGATGCTCAGGGCCAGACCGCCAAGGGCGGCAAGCGCGGCGAACAGGAAGATCGAGGCAAAGCCGAACCCTGCGGCGATGGCACCGGCCAATGGCCCGGTGATCCCCAGTGACAGGTCGATAAACAACGAATAAGCGCCCACTGCTGCCCCGCGGCTCGAAGCCGGCACCAGGTTCACGGCTTCCACGCCCAGCGCCGGGAACACCAGGGAGAAGCCAAATCCGCTAAGCGCTGCGCCGGCCAGGGCCCAGTGTGCATCCGGTGCCAGCCACAGCAGCAATAAGCCCAGGGTTTCCACCGACAGGCAGGCGATCGCCACGCGAAAGCCCCCGAGGCGGTTGATCAGGTTGCCGAACAGCAGGCGCGCGCCAATGAAGCTGGCGCCGAACAGGCTCAGGCACAGCACGGCGTTGTTCCAGTTTTGCGTGGCGTAATACAGGGTAATGAAGGTGGCGATGGTGCCAAACCCGATGGAGCCCAACGCCAGGCCACAGCCATGGGGCAGCACTCGCCCCAGCACGTGCATGAACGGCAAGCGCTCGCCGATCACGATCGGCGCGGCGGTCTTTGGCCATGCCAGGGCCAGGCCGATCACCGCCAGCAGCACGATACTCACGCCCATGCTCCACAAGCCCAACTCCCTCACCAGCAGCACACCCAGCGGCGCGCCGACAGCCAGTGCGCCGTAGCTGGCGATGCCGTTCCAGGAGATGACTTTGGCGGTATTCGCCGCACCGACCCGGCCGATGCCCCAGCCGATCGAACCGGAGCCGACCAGGCTTTCGGCGCTGCCGAGCACCAGGCGGCCAATCAACAGGCTGATCAGGCTCACCATCGGCAGGTTTTGGGTCCAGGCTGAAATCAGCATGAACACGCCGCTCAGGCCGCAGCCGGCAAGGCCGTACATGACTGCCAGCTTGCTGCCCTTGTTGTCGATGATCTTGCCGGCGTAGGGTCGGCTGAGCAGGGTGGCCAGGTATTGCACGCTGATCACCAGCCCGGCGATCACGGCACCAAAGCCCAGGTCGCTGTGGACATAGCCCGGCAGTACCGCCAGGGGAATGCCGATGTTCAGGTAGCCGATGAAGGTGAAGAGGACGATGGAGACAACTTGCAGCGTGACCGCCAGGGGGCGCTGGTTTTCAGACATGGGTAAAGGTCCACGGCAAAGCAGGATAGATAGGCTGCTTATGATAGCGGTGGGAGGGCGCGCAGGTCGTGAAAAAGTAAAACTATTTGCCGGGCGGGGTTGAGTTGGTCGTGTCCGGGGCAACCAGTTGCGTCGTGACCAAGGCGGCCAGGGCGTTTTCCTGGGTGCCGAAACGGGCGAGCAGGGCAGCCTGTTTTTCGGCGGAGAGGCGATTCCAGATAGCGATCATTTTCTCGGCGGTGCCGATCAGGACGCTGGCCTGGTTCTCGTTAAAGTCGTCGTTCATGCGCGGCTCAGGGTTCAGGCGGTGTGGAAAGCGCATGTTAGCGCTTTCCACACGGTCTGGCATTGCGGGTGTCTCAGTCTTCGCTGTCAGCCTTGCGACTGTCAGATGCTTCTTTCGGCTCGGGCTGTTGGGCGCCGGCTTGCTGCGTGGTTGTCTGCTCAGTTTCGTGCAGGCTTGGGAAGGGGAGATTAGGGATCTCGTGCATGTTTCGCGCTCCTCGCAAAGTCTGTTGATAGATCTGGTAGATCCGCGCTTTTACAAAGCCTGGGCAGGATACAGCAGGAGAAATGACAATTAGAGTTTTATCTGGGATTTCTGCGACAGATGGCCGCAGGGGGGCGCTCGATCTTGCGATGATTAACTGCAGGAGCTGCGTAAGAGCTGCGTAGGAGCTGCCGAGCCTGCGAGGCTGCGATCTTTTGACGTTGCCCTTCAAAATCAAAAGATCGCAGCCTCGCAGGCTCGACAGCTCCTACAGGGTTGTTTTGCAAACAGGGCTATTTGCAACCAGGGTTACTTGCAGACCTCGGCGATGGCCTCGGCCAGCAGGTCCAGGCGCGTTGCATCGATGCCGGCCACGTTCGCCCGGCCGGTGCCGACCATATAGACGCTGTGGTGGTCACGAAGATTTTTCACCTGCTCCGGCGACAGGCCGGTATAGGAGAACATTCCGCGCTGAACGCCGATGTGGGCAAAACGCTCGCGCAAACCGTGAGGCTCAAGCGCCTCTACCAAACCGCTGCGTAACTGCGCAATGCGCAGGCGCATGGCTTCCACTTCGTCGGCCCACAAGCTTTTCAACTCAGGGTCGCCAAGGATGGTCGCCACCACTGCAGCGCCATGATCCGGCGGTGTCGACCACAGGTTGCGGGCAATGTTGGCCAGTTGGCTGCGTATGTCCACCAGCTTGTCAGCGCTCTGGGCGCAAACAATCAGCGCGCCGGTGCGATCGCGGTACAGGCCGAAGTTCTTCGAGCAGGAACTGGTGATCAGCACTTCCGGCAACTCGGCGGCGAACAGTCGGGTTGACCAGGCATCCTGCTCCAGGCCATCACCAAAACCCTGGTAGGCGAAGTCGATCAGCGGCAGCAGGTCGCGGCTGCGCACGATGTCCAGCACCCGCCGCCAGTCGTCATGGGACAGATCAAAACCGGTCGGGTTGTGGCAGCAGGCGTGCAACAGCACTACGTCGCCCTTGGGCACTTCACGTAGTACCGCCAGCATGGCCTCGACGTCGAGACGGTTATCGCTGCCCACGTACGGGTAATGGCTGACCTTCACCCCGGCTGCCGCGAAAATCGTTTCATGGATCGGCCAGGTCGGGTTGCTCAGCCACACGCCACGGCCCGGCAGGCACTGGGCAATGAAGTCGGCGCTGAGGCGCAATGCCCCGGTGCCGCCTGGGGTCTGCGTGGCCCCCGCGCGCTGCCCGGCGATCAGCGGGGAGTCGGCGCCCAGCACCAGCTCGTTGATCACCTTGCCAAACGCCGGCTCGCCATGACCACCGATATAGGTCTTGGTGGATTGCTTGTCAACCAGTCGCGCCTCGGCGAGTTTCACCGCTTGCGGGATTGGCGTCAGGCCGTGGGCGTCTTTATAGACGCCCACCCCGAGGTCGAATTTGCGCGGGTTGGGATCCTGCGCATACGCCTCCATCAACCCCAGGATCGGATCGCCAGGCACCCGGCCGATCGAGTCGAAATGCATTATTTGCGGCCCTCGGCGTCCTTGGCCACTTCGTCGGTGCGCGCGGCCATGATGAAGTCGTTGCGATGCAGGCCCTTGATGGAGTGGCTCCACCAGGTCACGGTGACTTTGCCCCACTCGGTGAGCAGGCCCGGGTGGTGACCCTCCGCCTCGGAGATTTCACCGACCGCGTTGGTGAACGCCAGCGCATGCTTGAAATTCTTGAACAGGAAGACTTTTTCCAGCTGCATGATGCTGTCGCGAACTTCGATGTTCCAGTCCGGGATCTGCTTGAGCAATACCGGCAATTCTTCGTCGCTGACCTGAGGTGCGCCGGCTTGGCAGGCTTCGCAGTGGGCTTGGTTCAGAGCGTTCATGGTGTATTCCTGAATTCGATTCTTGTTGGAAATTACTATCTTTGCGCGCAAGTCGCGAGCGGGATCTGCTCAGGCCGCTTTTGGCTTGGGCGGAAATTTTGGTGCGTGCAAGCCCATCTGCATGCCTTGCTTGACCATGCCCATAATGTCCTCGTGGGCCAGGTCGAACAGGCGCTTGAGGTTGGGCAGCACGAAGTACAGGGGCTGCAGGATGTCGATGCGGTAAGGCGTGCGCATGCATTCCAGCGGGTCGAAGGCTTGATGTTCAGGCTCATCGGACAGGCAGTAGACGGTTTCTTTCGGTGAAGAAAGGATACCGCCGCCGTAGATGCGCTGGCCCTGGGGCGTGTCGACCAGGCCGAACTCGATGGTCATCCAGTACAGGCGCGCCAGGTACACCCGTTCTTCCTTGGTCGCCTGCAGGCCAAGCTTGCCGTAGGTGTGGGTGAATTCGGCGAACCAGGGGTTGGTCAGCAGCGGGCAGTGGCCAAATATCTCGTGGAAAATATCCGGCTCTTGCAGGTAGTCCAGCTCTTCGCGAGTGCGAATGAAAGTGGCCACCGGGAACTGCTTGTTGGCGAGCAATTCGAAGAAAGTCTGGAAGGGAATCAGCGCTGGCACCCGGGCCACCTGCCAGCCGGTGGTTTCACCGAGCACCTTGTTGATCTCGCCCAGTTGCGGGATGCGGTCGTGGGGCAGACCGAGTTTTTCGATACCGTCCAGGTATTCCTGGCACGCACGACCCTCGATCACTTTCAGTTGGCGAGTGATCAGCGTGTTCCACACCGCGTGTTCTTCGGCGGGGTAATCGATAAAACCTTGCGCATCGGGCTCACGAGCCACGTATTGCGTCTGCTTCATGCTGCTCTCCTGCTAGGGGAAATTCGTTCTTGTTATGTCCAGCTATGGACTTACAAATACCCCAGGATTTTCGGATGTGCAGCCCCGTGCGCGAGGTGTAGAGAGCAAAAACCAGTGCTTTTCGTAAACTTTTCGTTACGCAATGGCAGTTGTGTCGTGGCTGTTGAGTTTTCTGGTTTGAAAAGCGCCGTGGGTGTCACATAATCTTTACGACTATCTGAGCGTCGCAGCAAAAAACCGCTCCTGCGGCCACCGCAATCCCCCTGTGGGAGCGGGTCGAGCTTGGCATGATTTCCTTAACCGCTTTTTGAGCCTTTATATGCGTATCAAAGTCCACTGCCAGAACCGCATCGGCATCCTGCGCGACATCCTCAACCTGCTGGTGGAGTACGGGATCAACGTCGCGCGTGGCGAAGTCGGGGGTGAGCACGGTAATGCGATCTACCTGCACTGCCCGAACCTCATCAACCTGCAGTTCCAGGCGCTGCGGGCGAAGTTCGAATCGATCCCCGGGGTGTTTGGCGTCAAGCGCGTAGGGCTGATGCCCAGCGAGCGCCGGCACATGGAGCTCAATGCGCTGCTCGGCGCGCTGGAGTTTCCGGTGCTGTCGATCGATATGGGCGGTTCGATCGTCGCGGCCAACCGGGCCGCCGCACAGCTGCTCGGTGTGCGGGTGGACGAGGTGCCGGGCATCCCGTTGTCCCGTTACGCCGAGGATTTCGACCTGCCGGAACTGGTACGTGCCAACAAGTCGCGGATCAACGGGCTGCGGGTCAAGGTCAAGGGCGACGTGTTCCTGGCCGACATCGCGCCATTGCAATCGGAGCATGACGACAGCGAGGCCATGGCCGGCGCGGTATTGACGCTGCATCGCGCGGATCGGGTAGGTGAACGCATCTACAACGTGCGCAAGCAGGAACTGCGGGGGTTCGACAGCATTTTCCAGAGCTCGAAGGTGATGGCCGCCGTGGTCCGCGAAGCCCGGCGCATGGCGCCCCTGGACGCACCGTTGTTGATAGAAGGCGAAACCGGCACCGGCAAGGAGTTGCTGGCGCGGGCCTGCCACCTGGCAAGTCCCCGCGGCCAGTCGCCGTTGATGGCGCTCAACTGTGCGGGGCTGCCGGAGTCCATGGCCGAGACCGAATTGTTCGGCTACGGCCCTGGCGCATTCGAAGGCGCCCGTGCCGAAGGCAAGCTCGGGCTGCTGGAGCTGACTGCCGGCGGTACGCTGTTTCTCGATGGTGTCGGTGAAATGAGCCCGCGCTTGCAGGTGAAATTGCTGCGCTTCCTGCAGGACGGATGCTTTCGTCGGGTAGGCAGTGATGAAGAGGTGTACCTCGATGTGCGGGTGATCTGTGCGACCCAGGTCGACCTGTCGGAGCTGTGCGCTCGCGGGGAGTTCCGCCAGGATCTGTACCACCGCCTGAACGTCTTGTCGTTGCACATCCCGCCACTGCGCGAATGCCTGGACGGCTTGACGCCCCTGGTCGAGCACTTCCTGGACCAGGCCAGCCGGCAGATCGGTTGTCCGCTGCCGAAACTGGCGCCGGCGGCGATGGAGCGGCTCAGTCATTACCATTGGCCGGGCAACGTTCGGCAATTGGAGAATGTACTGTTCCAGGCGGTGTCCTTGTGCGAAGGCGGCACGGTCAAGGCCGAGCACATCCGCCTGCCGGACTACGGCGTGCGTCAGCCGCTTGGCGATTTTTCTCTGGAAGGCGGGCTGGACGAGATTGTCGGGCGCTTCGAGAAGGCGGTGCTGGAGCGTCTGTATTCAGAACATCCGAGCAGCCGGCAGTTGGGTAAACGCCTGGGGGTTTCGCATACCACCATTGCCAACAAGCTGCGTGAGTATGAGGTGGGCAAGGACAGCAGCACTTAAAGTCAAAAGATCGCAGCCTCGTTTCACTCGGCAGCTCCTACGGGGATCAGGTATTCATGTAGGAGCTGCCGAGTGAAACGAGGCTGCGATCTTTCGCTCTATTGCCGCGAAGCGGCACAACACCGCCGGTTTTTCGACTTCACCCCATTCCTTCACTCCTCTCCAAACCCCTCAAGCCCCCTGTTTGCCGGGCCCCGCGCCGCCAGAAAATAGTTGGTCTGCAAATTGCTTATGGCTCAGCAGTACAGCGGTGGGCGGCAAACGTCCGGCATGCAGAGGAAAGAGTGTGGATAAGTACCTTTATGTAGCTATGACCGGCGCCAGCCAGAATGCACTGGCGCAGAAGGCTCATGCGAACAACCTCGCGAACATCTCCACCAACGGATTCCAGAAAGACCTGGAGCAGGCGCGCTCGATGCCGGTGTTTGGTGACAGCTTTCCGGCGCGTGCGTTTGCCATGTCCGAGCGTCCGGCCACCGACTTCTCCGCAGGTTCGCTGGTGGAAACCGGCCGCGACCTCGACGTTGCCGTACAGGGCAATGGCTGGATTGCCGTGCAGAACCCCGATGGCGGTGAAAGCTATGTGCGAACCGGCAGCCTCAACGTCGACGCCCTGGGCGTATTGCGCGCCGGCAACGGTATGCCGGTGATGGGCAATGGCGGGCCGATTGCCGTGCCGCCCGAGCAACAGATCGAGGTGGGCGAGGATGGCACCATCAGCATTCGGGCGATGGGCGAAGGCCCGCGCGTGATGGCCGAAGTCGACCGCATCAAGCTGGTCAACCCTGACTTCAGAAACATGACCAAAGGCCTGGACGGTTCGATCCACACCAAGGACGGTCAGCCGGCGCAGGCGGATGCCAACGTCAAGCTGGTGTCCGGTTTCCTCGAGTCGAGCAACGTCAACGCCGTGGAAGAAATGACCTCGGTGCTGGCCCTGGCCAAGCAGTTCGAATTGCACATCAAGATGATGAACACCGCCAAAGAAGACGACCAGGCCATGGCTCGGGTCTTGCAGATCAGCTAATTACCAGAACGTCGCGCCGTAAAACAGGCGCACGAGGAGAATCGAATGCTTCCGGCTCTATGGGTTGCCAAAACCGGTCTGTCCGCCCAGGACACCAACCTGACCACCATTTCCAACAACCTGGCGAACGTGTCGACCACGGGTTTTAAACGTGATCGCGCCGAGTTCCAGGACCTGCTGTATCAGATCAAGCGTCAGCCTGGCGCCCAGTCGACCCAGGACAGCGAATTGCCGTCGGGTCTGCAAGTGGGTACTGGTGTGCGCATCGTCGGCACCCAGAAAAACTTCACCGCCGGCAGCCTGCAAACCACCGAGCAGCCGCTGGACATGGCTATCGACGGTCGCGGTTTCTTCCAGATCCTGCAGCCGGATGGCACCACGTCCTATACCCGTGACGGTACTTTCCACCTGGACTCCAACGGCCAGATCGTCAATGCCAGCGGCTTCGCCCTGGAGCCGGCCATTGTCATCCCGAACGACGCCCAGACCTTCACGGTCGGCCGTGACGGTACCGTGTCGGTCACCGTTCCCGGCAACGCCGCTTCCCAGGTGATCGGCAACCTGCAGACCGCCGACTTCATCAACCCGGCCGGCCTGCAAGCGGTGGGCAACAACCTGTTCCTGGAAACCGCCGCCAGCGGCGCGCCACAGGTTGGCACCCCGGGCCTCGCCGGTTTCGGCACCACGCTGCAGAACACCCTGGAAACCTCCAACGTCAGCACCGTTGAGGAGATGGTCAACATGATCACCACCCAGCGCGCCTACGAGATGAACTCCAAGGTGATCTCCACCGCCGACCAGATGCTCTCGTTCGTAACGCAGAATCTGTAATCAAGAATATGGGGCGGCCACGCGGTCGCCTGCAACACCGTGAGGTAGGGTCATGAATCGCTTCGTATCTGTTCTGGCACTGAGTGGCATCACCGCACTCGCGGGCTGTGTCGCGCCTGCGCCGCGGCCCAATGACCCTTACTACGCCCCGGTGTTGCCGCGCACACCACTGCCGGCTGCCGCCAACAATGGCTCGATCTACCAGGCCGGATTCGAACAGAACCTGTACAGCGACCGCAAGGCGTATCGCGTCGGTGACATCATCACCATCACGCTGAACGAGCGCACCCAGGCCAGCAAGAACGCCAACTCCCAGGTGGGCAAGACCAGCAAGACCGACATTGGCCTGAGCTCGTTTTTCGGTGGTGGCCTGAACACCAACAACCCGGTCGGTGGCGGTGACCTGAGCCTGGACGTCGGTTATTCCGGCGACCGTGCGACCAAGGGCGACAGCAAGTCCGGGCAGAGCAACAGCCTGACCGGCTCCATCACCGTGACCGTCGCCGACGTATTGCCCAACGGTATCATCGCCGTACGCGGCGAGAAGTGGCTGACCCTCAACACCGGCGATGAGCTGGTGCGCATCGCCGGCATGGTCCGCGCCGATGACATCGCCACCGACAACACCGTGTCGTCGACCCGGGTTGCCGATGCACGTATTACCTACTCGGGCACCGGTGCCTTTGCCGATGCGAGTCAGCCAGGCTGGTTCGACCGTTTCTTCCTCAGCCCGCTGTTTCCTTTCTAGGTGGCTATCAAGTTGAGCATGTTGAACTTCAAACGCCTGATGGTGGCCGCCCTGATGCTCTCGGCTGCGTTCAGCGCGCAAGCCGAGCGGCTCAAGGACATCGCCAGTATTTCTGGCGTGCGTTCCAACCAACTGATCGGCTACGGCCTGGTGGTTGGGCTTAGCGGCACCGGCGACCAGACGACGCAGACCCCGTTCACCCTGCAGACCTTCAACAACATGCTCTCGCAGTTCGGCATCAAGGTGCCGCCGGGTTCGGGCAACGTGCAGTTGAAAAACGTCGCGGCGGTGTCGATCAGCGCCGACTTGCCGGCGTTCGCCAAGCCGGGTCAGCAGATTGACATCACTGTAGCGTCCATCGGCAACTCCAAGAGCCTGCGCGGCGGTACCTTGCTGCTGACGCCGCTCAAAGGTATTGACGGTAACGTCTACGCGATCGCCCAGGGCAACCTGGTGGTCGGCGGTTTTGATGCCGAGGGCCGCGACGGTTCGAAGATCACCGTCAACGTCCCGTCGGCGGGGCGCATTCCCGGTGGTGCATCGGTCGAGCGGGCGGTGCCAAGTGGTTTCAACCAGGGCAACAGCCTGACCCTGAACCTCAACCGTTCGGACTTCACCACCGCCAAGCGCATCGTCGACAAGATCAACAACATGCTCGGCCCGGGCGTGGCCCAGGCCATCGACGGCGGCTCGATCCGCGTCAGTGCGCCACTGG
This sequence comes from Pseudomonas sp. ES3-33, assembly GCF_000952175.1. Taxonomy (NCBI): domain Bacteria; kingdom Pseudomonadati; phylum Pseudomonadota; class Gammaproteobacteria; order Pseudomonadales; family Pseudomonadaceae; genus Pseudomonas; species Pseudomonas sp. ES3-33. The sequence goes on from NZ_JZRI01000050.1 coordinate 56,387, forward strand.
ACCCGAGCCAGCGCGTGGACTACCTGTCGATCATCGAGAACCTCGAAGTCGATCCGGGCCAGGCGGTGGCCAAAGTCATCATCAACTCGCGCACCGGCACTATCGTGATCGGCCAGAACGTGAAAGTGTCCCCGGCCGCCGTGACCCACGGCAGCCTGACCGTGACCATCACCGAAGACCCGATCGTCAGCCAGCCGGGCCCGCTGTCCAATGGCCAGACGGCCGTGGTGCCACGCTCGAGGGTCAACGCCCAGCAGGAAGCCAAGCCGATGTTCAAGTTCGGCCCGGGCACCACCCTCGACGAAATCGTGCGAGCGGTGAACCAGGTCGGCGCCGCACCGGGTGACTTGATGGCCATCCTCGAAGCACTGAAACAGGCCGGCGCACTGCAAGCCGACCTGATCGTGATCTGAGGACTGCGCCCATGGATATGTACAAGAGCGGTGTGGTCAGCAGCAGCGATTCGGGGTCCTACTCGGACTTGAATCGCCTCAACCAGCTCAAGGTCGGCGACAAGAACAGCGACGCGAACATGCGCAAAGTGGCGCAGGAATTCGAGTCGCTGTTCCTCGGTGAAATGCTCAAGTCCATGCGCTCGGCCACCAATGCGCTGGGCCAGGACAACCCGCTCAACACCGCCGAAGCCAAGCAGTACCAGGAAATGTACGACCAGCAGCTGGCCGTTTCCATGTCCCGCGAAGGCGGCGGTATCGGCCTGGCCGATGTGTTGATGCGTCAGATGTCGAAGAACAAACCCATGGCCCCGGGTGAAGCGGCGGCAGCGTCCGCCGCCAAGCAAGCCGAGGCCAAAGCCGCCGTGGAAACGCCAATTGCCGCCGGCACGGCTGCCACCCACGGACCCTTGTCGCGCCTCAATGGCCAGCGCCCGTTGTGGGCGTCGCGATCGATCCATGCACCGCAGGCAGCAGGCGAGGGCGCGCATCGCAATGACATGGCGCTGATCAACCAGCGCCGCCTGGCGTTGCCGCCAAAACTCGCAGACCGCCTGCTCGCCGGCCTGGTGCCATCGGCCGCGACGCCGGCTGCGACTGCGACGACAGCGGCGACCGCCATCAACAAAATCGACGTGCCCGCGATCAGCCCGACCGGTTCCGGCTCGCTGTACAACGGCGACTGGCTGACCGCCCAAACCGAAGCACCGGCCAGCGGTCGCCTGCAGGTCTACGGCCGGGCCATGGCGCAGATCCCGCTGGCACCGCCAAAGAAAGCCTTCAGCTCCGCCGACGAATTCGTCAACGCCATGCTGCCCATGGCCAAGGAAGCCGCCGACCGCATCGGCGTCGATCCGCGTTACCTGGTGGCCCAGGCCGCCCTCGAAACCGGCTGGGGCAAATCGGTCATGCGCGCCCAGGATGGCAGCAGCAGCCACAACCTGTTCGGCATCAAGGCCAGCAGCAACTGGAAGGGCGATTCAGCCCGGGCCATCACCAGCGAATTCAGAAACGGCGAGATGGTCAAGGAGACGGCGCAGTTCCGTACCTACGACTCCTACAAGGACAGCTTCCACGACCTCGTGACGCTGCTGCAATCCAACAATCGCTATCAAGATGTCGTGAAGTCTGCCGATAACCCCGAACAATTTGTACGCGAGTTGCAGAAGGCCGGCTACGCAACCGACCCGAACTACGCCAGCAAGATTTCGCAAATAGCCAGGCAGATGACGAGTTATCAGAACTACGCTGCGGCGGGCGTTTCCACTACGCCTTTATAGGCACAAGGTATAAGGTCTGAACCATGAGTTTGCTCAATATCGGGATGTCGGGTCTCAACGCCAGTCAGGTGTCGTTGGCGACTGTCGGCAATAACATTGCCAACGCCAACACCGCCGGCTATTCACGCCAGCAGACCATTCAGACCAGCAATGCCTCGAACCTCAATGGCGGGGTGTTCATCGGCAGCGGCACGACCCTGGCGGATGTGCGTCGGGTATATAACGCCTATCTCGATCAGCAGCTGCAGACCAGCACTTCGCTGAGCAACGATGCCAACTCCTACCTTGAGCAGGTGAACCCGCTCGACAAGCTGTTCTCGGACAAAACCACCGGCATCAGTGCGGTGTTGAGCAGCTTCTTTGCCGCCGTGCAGACCTCGGCCGCCACGCCCAGCGACACGGCTGCGCGGCAGTTGCTGCTGACCAATGCGCAGACCCTGAGCAACCGCTTCAACGCGTTGTCGTCGCAGATGCAGCAGCAAAACGAAGGCATCAACAGCCAGCTGACCACCATGACCGAAAAGGTCAATCAGCTGACGTCCTCCATCGCCTCGCTGAACCAGCAGATTTCCCAGGCCGGCAGCTCGAACGGCAGCGGCCCGAACAACCTGCTCGATGCGCGTAACGAAGCCGTGCGCACACTCAATGAACTGGTCGGCGTGACCGTCCAGGAACAGAACGGCAGCTACAACGTATCCCTCGGTACCGGCCAGTCGCTGGTGTTGGGCAACACGTCCAACACCCTGACGACCGCCCGCACCGGCATCGACAAGAACCAGGTAACTATCCAGGTCAAATCGCCGTCTTCAGTGAGCGATGTGACCTCTGTCGTCAGCGGCGGCAAGATCGGCGGACTGCTGCGCTACCGCGACGACGTGCTGGTGCCGGCAATGAACGACCTGGGCCGCACCGCCATCGTGGTCGCCGACAAGATCAACCGCCAGCTGGGCCAGGGCCTCGACGCCAATGGCGAGTTTGGCGCATCGCTGTTCTCCAGCATCAACAGTGCCGCAGCGATCAGCCAGCGCAGTCTCGCCGCCTCGAGCAATAGCGCGGGCTCGGGCAATCTCGACGTCACCATCACTAACACCAGTGCGTTGACCGCCTTCGATTACGAAGTGACGTTCACCGCTGCGGACAAGTACACGGTCAAGCGCTCCGACGGCAAAAGCATGGGCAGTTTTGATCTGAACCCGGCGGCCGAGATCGATGGGTTCAAGCTCAATCTTAACGGCGCTGCCCTGAGTGCGGGCGATACCTTCAAGGTGATCCCGACCCGCACCGGTGCCAGCAACATCACCACCCAGATGACCGATTCCAACAAGCTGGCCTTTGCCGGCGCCCTGGTCGCGACCAGCAACACCGGCAACGGCGGCACTGGCGCCTTGACCGCGCCCGCGCTGACCGTGCCAATGGACATCTACGCCGGCGCCGACCTGGCCGACCTGCAGGCCGGGATCAAGAATTCCATGCCGGTGACCCTGACCTTCAAGGACGCTGCCGGCGGCAGCCAGGGCTACGAAGTGTTCAACGCCAAAGGCCAGAGCATTGGCACCGGCACCATCGTGCCTGGGCAGGGCAACGACCTGACGATCAACGTGCCGATGCTCGACGCGACGGGCACGGCGATCCCTGGTAAATCGTTTTCCTTCAACACCACGGTCAGCGGCTCACCGTCGAAGAACGACAAGTACGAAGTCGCCTTCAACGTCGACGGCAAGAAAGACAACCGCAACGCCAACGAATTGTTGGGCCTGCAAACCAAGGCCACGGTCGGCGTCAGCGGCGGCAACGCCGGCATGAGCATGACCACCGCCTACAGCCGCCTGGTGGAACAGGTCGGTGCCAAGGCCAGCCAGGCCCTGGGTGACAGCACCGCCAGCGGGGCGATCCTGGCCCGCGCCAAGTCCGAAGTCGCCTCCGTGTCCCAGGTTAACCTGGACGACGAGGCCGCCGACCTGGTCAAGTTCCAGCAGTACTACACCGCGTCGTCGCAGATTATCAAGGCCGCGCAAGAAACCTTCAGCACGCTGATCAACAGTCTTTAAGGGAGTCTTCGACGATGCGAATTTCTACAGCCCAGTACTTTGAGACGAGTGCGGCCAAGTACCAGAACAACTTCTCCTCGATTGTGAAGACTCAGGAGCAGATCACTTCGGGCGTGCGTATTCAAAGTGCCGGTGATGATCCTGTCGGTGCTGCGCAGTTGTTGATGTTGCAGCAGCAGAAGGCGATGCTGGGGCAATACAGTACCAATATGGGCAGCATCAAGAGTTCGCTGTCTAACCAGGAGAGCGTCCTTGAAAGCCTGAATACCTCGATTCAGCGCGGTCGCGAACTGGCGCTGCAGGCCGGTAACGGTGGCTACAGCGATGCTGATCGAAAGTCGATTGCCAGCGAAATCGGTGAGATCGAAGAGCAAGTATTGGGCCTGCTCAATAGCAAGGACCCGTCCGGCAACTACATGTTCTCCGGCTCGAAAACCCTGACTCCCCCCTATGTGCGCAACAACGATGGCACCTACTCTTATCAGGGTGATGACAACCAGTTGAGCTTGCAAGTCTCTGACATTTTGTCGATTGCGACCAACGACACCGGTAAGAGCGTCCTCGAGTCGGCCACGAACTCAGGTCGCACCCAGGCGGTACTCGATCCTTCCAAGCCTAATGACGGTACGGTTTCAGTGTCGGCAGGCCTGATGAAATCGAATGCGGCCTACACCAAGAACTTTGCTGCAGGCGAGCCTTACGAACTGAAGTTCGTCGACAGTACTCACTACACCATCGCTGATAAGGATGGTAACGACGTGACCACCGAAGTGTCCGGCAATGGCGCTTTCGATGCGAGCAAGCAGGGTGGCTCGACCATCAATTTGCGCGGAGTGGAGTTCGACATCACGCTGCGACTAAAGGCGCCTATCGATCCGGTGACCACGTTGCCGATGACGCCTGATGAAGAAGTGAAGGATCACATTTTTTCGCTGGGCACCAAACCTGACAGCTTTAACTCTTCACGCACGCCGAGTAATACCTCGACTGCTCAGATCACCGGTTCCGGCGTCTCCAGCCAATCTGACTACGTCAACGGATTTCCTAACAGCGGCGTGGTGGTCAAATTCACCGATGCAACAAACTACGAAGTCTTTGCCCAGCCAATGGGCTCGGACAGCAAGCCAATCGGTGGTGGGGTGCTGGCTGCGGGCTCGATCACTGTAGCGGGGGTCAAGCTCGACTTCACCGGCGCCCCGGCAGCAGACGATCAATTCGTAGTAGGTGCCAGCAGCCATAAAACTCAGAGTGCACTGGATACATTGAGTCAGTTGCGCCAGGCGCTCGAAACCCCGGCCGACGGCAATGATCTGGCTCAGATCAAGCTCAAGGACGCGGTGAATGCAGCGATCAGTAACCTGTCCAACTCCAGCGAGCAGATCGATAACGTTCGCGGGTCGATTGGTGCTCGATTGGGTGCCATTGACATCCAGAGCGCCGAAAACACCAGCATCGGCCTGGTAAACACCAGTACCCAGGCCGCCATTGGCGATACTGACGTGGCAACAGCATCTATCGACCTGGCCTTTCAGCAATCACTGCTGCAAGCCTCGCAATTGGCGTTCGTCAAAATCGCCCAGTTGAGCCTGTTCAACAAGCTGTAACCCTCCTTTGATTACCGGCACCCCAGGGTGCCGGCGATGTCTCGTTGACGCTTTTTCCTCCCTTAGGTTGATCGTTTTTACCCTCCAGTCGGCGGTTGATCGCCTGTTTGTGACTGGATGTTTGGTATAAGCCACGCATAATGCGTGACCTGCGAGTCATAAAGCGCATCTTCACTGTATTGTGTAAAAAAGGATGGGCAGGGGGCTGACCCTTGTCGGGCGTGTTTTCCGGATTGGCGGAGCGCCTGCGCCGTATTTTTTCACTCGGCGAAGTCCAGTATTGTCAGTACCTCTCGGTCTTGCGAGCGGTGATCTCCAGCTATTTAGTATTGGGAAGCCACAATGATTGGCATAAAAAGCATTGCCAGCTACGTGCCAGCGAGTGGGCTGGATAACTATGCTCAGGGTGCGAAGTTCGAAAAGGATGAAGAATTCATCCTTGGAAAAATCGGCTCGGCGTTCCTGCCGCGCAAGGACGCTGCCCAGGAAACCTCCGACCTGTGTGTCGAGGCCGCAAACGCGTTGTTCGCCAATAATCCGCAGCTCGATCGTCAAGCCATCGACGTATTGATCGTCGTCACCCAGAACGGTGACGAAGAAGGGCTGCCGCACACGTCGGCCATCGTCCAGGACAAACTCGGCCTGTCGACCAACGTCGCAGCCTTCGACATCTCCCTGGGGTGCTCGGGTTATGTCTATGGCATCTACGCCATCAAGGGCTTCATGGAAGCTACAGGCCTGAAGAATGGCCTGCTGATCACCGCCGACCCGTATTCGAAGATCGTCGACCCTGAAGACCGCAACACCACCATGCTGTTCGGCGACGCCGCCACGGCCACCTGGATGGGTGAAGATGCAGCCTGGCAGCTCGGCAAAGCCAAGTTCGGCACCGACGGCTCCGGTGCTCCGCACCTGAAAGTCACCGACGGCGTGTTCTATATGAACGGCCGGCAGGTGTTCAACTTTGCCCTGCTCAAGGTGCCGGCGCATCTGCACGAGCTGCTCGATGAGTCTGGCCTGGTATCCCAGGACATCGATGCGTTCTGCATCCACCAGGGCAGTGCGGCCATCGTCGACGCTGTGGCTCGTCGTTTCGAAGGCGAGCCGGAGAAGTTCATCAAGGACATGGTCGAGACCGGCAACACCGTGTCGTCGAGCATTCCGCTGCTGCTGGAAAAGCACATGTTCGACTCCAGCTGGAAGCGCGTAGCGATCAGTGGTTTCGGTGTGGGTCTTTCCTGGGGTTCGGCAATTATTCACCGCCCCTGACGCGCCAGTTAAATAACGCCAAAAAAACGCCCATGGCCGCGAGGTCATGGGCGTTTTTGCTTTCTGGCGTGTCGATGTAAGCGCTTGAATCGCAAGGAGTGGCACGGTGCTAGTAAAAAAAATCAAAAAAGCGCTCAAGCAACCTGCTTTTACGACGATAACTATTACGAAGGTTCTCTAGGCCACACCCGGCGGTTGCCAGGGCCGGAAGCCGCAGCACCCAACCAACGAGGAATTCGTCATGTCTTTATCTGTTAATACCAACATCACCTCCCTGGGCGTTCAGAAAAACCTGAACAAGGCTTCCGATGCTCTGAGCACCTCGATGAGCCGTCTGTCTTCCGGCCTGAAAATCAACAGCGCTAAAGACGACGCTGCCGGCCTGCAGATCGCTAACCGTCTGACCAGCCAGATCAATGGTCTGAACGTTGCCGTGAAAAACGCCAACGACGGTATCTCCATCGCCCAGACTGCTGAAGGCGCGATGCAAGAATCCACCAACATCCTGCAGCGTATGCGTGAACTGGCTCTGCAATCGGCGAACGGCTCGAACAGCGATGACGACCGTACTTCCCTGAACCAGGAATTCACCGCACTCTCGGGTGAGCTGAACCGTATCTCCAACACCACCACCTTCGGTGGCAAGAACCTGCTGGACGGTTCGTTCCAGAACACCAGCTTCCAGGTAGGCTCCAGCGCTAACGAAACCATTTCGTTCGGCATGGGCAACCTTAGCGCTTCGGGCCTGAAAGGCACTTACAGCAGCGCTGAAGTGACTGGCGGTCCAATGTCTGCCATGGCTGCTAGCGTGCAAGGTTCTACCACTACTCTGAAGTCCACTACTGTTACCGGTGTTGCTTACGCCGCGTTCGCTCCAACGGGCACTGAAAAACTAAGTGTTAACGGTGTTGACATTACGTTGGCCACTACCGATAACGATAGCAGCAAAGTTGCTGCTGCAATTCAACTTCAAGTGCGCGCCGCCACCGGCAGCACCACGTTTACTGCTGCTGCAGCGACCGCTACTGATCCTATCGCGATCACCAACCCTGCTGGACCTGTATCCATAGCAGGTGCTGATGTAGGTAAGTTTGGGCTGACGGCTGGTACCACTAGCAACAAAACCGACGGCCCATCTATCCCTCCCAAAGGTAGCATCCTGGTTAACAACACTGCCGTTTCTTGGACTGGCGCCGCCGGATCCGACGTGGACAAGATTCTGGCCGACATCGCAGCAGTGGCCGGTGTTGGCAGCGCTAAAATTGTTGATGGTCAAATCTCCATCACTTCCAAAGATGGCACCAAGCTGACCCTGGCAGACAATACTGGCGCAAGTGACAGCGGTTCTCTCGCCACGTTGGGCCTGAAAAGCGGTACTTCCGATGTGAAGATGACTGCAGATACCTCCCTGAAAATCGGCACCACCGAAATCAAGATCACTAAGGGCAGCGACCTTGACGCTGTTATTTCGTCGATCAACAGTGCCAGTGCCGGTGCTACCGCTACCAAGACCGCTGATGGCAAGATTCAGCTCAGCGGCAAGGCTGACATCGTGATCTCAGCAGGCAACACCGGTTCCCTGGGTGACCTGGGTCTAAAAGCAGGTATCTCCAACGCCAGCGAAACCCAAACCACCGTTGGCGACCTGGACATCCTGTCCGCTGCCGGCTCCCAGCAATCCGTACAAGCTCTCGACGCTGCCATCCAGCAGATCGACAGCCAGCGCGCCGCGCTGGGTGCCGTTCAAAACCGTTTCGACAGCACTGTAGCCAACCTGCAAAGCATCGCTCAGAACTCTACCGCTGCACGCGGTCGCGTTCAGGATGCTGACTTCGCTTCCGAAACTGCCGAGCTGACCAAGCAACAAACCCTGCAACAGGCTTCCACCGCGATCCTGTCCCAGGCTAACCAACTGCCATCCGCTGTACTGAAACTGCTTCAGTAATTCCAGCGTCTGGTGATTGAAATGGAAGGGCGCGTCTAACGCGCCCTTTTGTTCATTCCGTTGGTTTCTCATGTGAGGAGATGGTAATGGACATGAGTGTCACGTTGAATCAAGCCCCGCCCGTGAATCCGGTGCAAGGGACAGTCAGCGCAAAACCGTCGGCGCAATCTGTCGATGTGAGCACAGTTACACCAGTGGGACAGCCCAAGCGGGCAGAGTTGGAAAAAGCAGTGACCGAGATCCGCGACTTTGTGCAATCGACCAAGCGCAATCTGGATTTCTCCATCGATGATTCGACGGGTCGAGTCGTGGTCAAGGTCATTGCTACAGAGAGCGGTGAAGTCATTCGCCAGCTACCTTCAGAAGCAGCATTAAAACTGGCAGCGAGCCTGCACGACGCAAGCAGCCTTTTGTTCGACGAAAGAGCCTGATCTGGCACGGGTTTTGATGCTGGCTGTTAAAGGTTAATCGCTCGTCAAGAACATGGCGACCGTCCGGGAAGGAGAAGAAACATGGCAAGTTCAACCGTCAGTGGCATTGGGTCAGGGATTGATACCCAGAAAATTGTCACCGCTTTGGTCGAAGCCGAAAAAGCGCCCAAACAAGCCCAGATCGACAAGCAGACCGCTTCCACCAGCACCACGCTGTCGGGTCTGTCGATCATCAAGAGCGCGCTGGACACCTACCGGGCAGCGATTGCCAAACTCAATACAGCCACCGCATTCGGCAGCATTTCCGGTGCGTCTTCGGATGAGAAAATCGCCAAGACCACGGTCAACGATGCCGCTACCAATGGTAGCTACGCACTTGAAGTGACCAAGCTCGCCACGGCCTCGAAGGTCTCCACGGCTGTGTTTGCCGGTGGCGCTTCGAGCGTAGTGAACAGCGGGACGCAGGCAACCACCCTGACCATTTCCCAATCGGGTAATGATTACGGTGTGATCATTGAGCCGGGTGCCACGCTGCAGGAAACCCGTGACGCGATCAACGAACAGCTTAAATCGAAGAACATCAGTGCCAACATTCTGACCGACGCCAACGGGTCTCGTCTGGTCTTGAGTTCGAACACCACCGGCAAAGGTACTGAGCTGACCCTCAGCGGTGCCGAGGAGCTGACCAAGGATTACGTGGTCACCACTGTTCCGCAGAATGCCGAGTACACACTTGATAATGTGAAATTGGAGTCTGCTTCCAACTCCATTTCCTCGGTGGTGAGCGGTGTTAACCTGGAGTTGATCACAGCAGGCAAGTCCACGATTACGGTGTCGAGCAGCACCGCGCAGCTGAAAACGTCTGCCCAGGCTTTCGTTTCGGCCTACAACGCGCTTATGACTGCCATCAATACACAAACCAAGGTGACTGCTACGGCGACCGCGACTGGCGGTGCGACAACGACTGCTGGAGCCCTGACCGGTGATGCGACCATGCGCAGCCTGGTGTCGTCAGTGCGCAATGAGCTGGTTTCCGCTGAAGCTGGGTCAGGCAACAGCGGCCTGAGCATGCTCTCGCAACTGGGCATCAACACTGACAAAAGTACGGGGTTGTTGACCCTTGACGATGCCAAATGGGACAAGGGCGTGAAAGCGTTTGGTCCCCAGGTTGTCGAGCTGTTTACCGGCAAGACTGGGCTGATCAGTCGCATGACCAGCGCGACCGATGCGTTTGCAAAATCCGACGGAGTCCTGGCTCAGCGCCAGACCAGCCTGACTGAATCCCTGGATTCGCTCAAGGTCGATCAGGAAAGCCTGACACGCCGCATAGCGACCTTGCAGACCACGTTGACCGCCAAGTACACCGCGATGGATACCCTGGTTGCCCAGTTGAACGCGAGCTCCAAGAGCATCATGACCACGCTCAACGCGCTGAACAAAGTCAACGCCGACTGATGATTGCCTGACCGACAACCCGGACTCCTGTGCTCAGGCGCTCCGGGTTTTTTTGTCTGGCGCGCCGCTCCAAGACTAAAGTTCTGCCGGCTTGGGTCGATAAAAAGTCATGGTAGATAATTGACCGTTTACAGTTTTTCAAGGAATCGAACATGAACCCTATGAGAGCCCTACGCCAGTATCAGAGCGTTAACTCGCACGCGCAGACTTCCGAGGCTAGCCCGCACCGCCTGGTGCAGATGCTGATGCAAGGCGGCCTTGATCGTATTGCCCAGGCAAAGGGCGCGCTGGAGCGCAACGATACTGCTGGCAAGGGCCTGTGCATCGGCAAGGCCGTGGCGATCATCGGTGGCTTGCGTGAGGGGCTGGACCCAGAGAAATCGCCAACGCCTTTGGCAGATCTCGACAGTCTTTACGACTACATGATGCGTCGCCTGACGGAGGCGAACATCAAAAGCGATCCGCTCATTCTCGATGAGGTCGCCGGGTTGCTCAGCAACATCAAGGAAGGATGGGATGCCATCGCGCCCTGATGGTCTTCGCTTTAATTCTCGAGGAACAACGCCATGAGTCAAGCATTGCAACGGATTGAACAAACCCGCGAAGCGCTCATCGATGCGCTGGCCGAGCGTGATTGGGATGCGATTGGCGAGCTGGATACGGCCTGCCGGGAATGCGTCGACGAGGTGCTCAGCGAAGCGCCGGTCGACGAGGAGGCCGTGCGGACCAATCTGGAAAGCCTGCTGGCGGTGTACAAGGATTTACTGACGGCGACGATGGGCGAGCGTCAGGCGATAGTAGACGAGATGTCGCAGATCACCCAAGCGAAGAGTGCGGCGAAGGTTTACCATCTGTTTGGCTAATTAATCCCCAGTTAATCCAGACATCTGCGCCATATATTTGACTATGCACGGTTTTTTGACTTAACTAGTGGCTGTTTACTGATTTCAGGCGTCTCATAGGCTTAACAGGTCTGCAAGCGTCTAGCTTGCCCACTCATTTCGGGCATCGAGTTGACTAGGGAAGTTGCTATTGCATGTGGCGTGAAACCAAAATTCTGCTGATTGATGACGATAGCGTCCGCCGCCGCGACCTGGCGGTGATTCTTAATTTTCTCGGTGAAGAAAATTTGCCCTGCGGAAGCCATGACTGGCAGCAGGCTGTGGGCTCTCTATCGTCTAGTCGTGAAGTGATCTGTGTCCTTATCGGGACGGTCAATGCTCCTGGTGCACTTTTGGGCTTGCTTAAGACACTCTCAACCTGGGATGAGTTCCTTCCGGTTTTGTTGATGGGCGATAATTCTGCCAGCGACTTGCCTGATGACCAGCGTCGACGCGTGCTGTCGACCCTGGAAATGCCGCCCAGCTACAGCAAATTGCTCGACTCCCTGCACCGTGCCCAGGTCTATCGCGAGATGTACGACCAGGCCCGCGAGCGCGGTCGGCATCGCGAACCCAATCTGTTCCGCAGCCTCGTCGGCACCAGCCGGGCGATCCAGCATGTGCGCCAGATGATGCAGCAGGTGGCTGACACCGACGCCAGCGTGCTGATCCTTGGCGAGTCGGGCACCGGCAAGGAAGTGGTGGCGCGCAACCTGCACTACCACTCCAAGCGTCGTGACGCGCCGTTCGTGCCGGTCAACTGCGGGGCGATCCCGGCCGAGTTGCTGGAAAGCGAATTGTTCGGCCACGAGAAGGGCGCGTTCACCGGGGCGATCACCAGTCGTGCCGGGCGCTTTGAACTGGCCAATGGCGGCACGCTGTTCCTCGACGAAATCGGCGACATGCCGCTGCCGATGCAGGTCAAGCTGTTGCGCGTGCTGCAGGAGCGCACCTTTGAGCGCGTGGGTAGCAACAAGACCCAGAGCGCCGATGTGCGCATCATTGCCGCGACCCACAAGAACCTCGAAAGCATGATCGAGATCGGCACCTTCCGCGAAGACCTCTACTATCGCCTGAACGTGTTCCCGATCGAGATGGCGCCGTTGCGTGAGCGCGTCGAAGACATCCCGCTGCTGATGAACGAACTGATCTCGCGCATGGAGCACGAGAAGCGCGGTTCGATCCGTTTCAACTCGGCGGCGATCATGTCGCTGTGTCGTCACGGCTGGCCGGGCAACGTCCGCGAGCTGGCCAACCTGGTGGAGCGCATGGCGATCATGCATCCGTACGGGGTGATCGGCGTGGTCGAGCTGCCGAAGAAATTCCGTTACGTCGACGACGAAGACGAGCAACTGGTCGACAGCCTGCGCAGCGACCTGGAAGAGCGGGTGGCCATCAACGGCCATACCCCGGACTTTTCCGCCAATGCCCTGCTGCCGCCGGAAGGCCTGGACCTCAAGGACTACCTCGGTGGCCTGGAACAAGGGCTGATCCAGCAGGCGCTGGATGATGCCAATGGCATCGTGGCGCGCGCCGCTGAACGCTTGCGTATTCGTCGAACCACCCTGGTGGAGAAGATGCGCAAGTACGGCATGAGCCGGCGTGATGGTGATGAACAGGCAGATGATTGACGCCTGTTTTTCAAGTCATTCATTTATAGGCGGTTTTTTTTAGGCACGGGTATTGCTACATCCCTCGCAACGTTCCGTTTAACTGACGGTCAGCCAAGCGAGAGTGCCCGATGCCCCAAGCCGCCCAGATGTCTCCTGTCCCTGATGCTTCGGGGCCACTGTCGTCCGTAGAGCAGGCCAGCCGGCTGGGTCTTGAGCAGTCGTTTGCGCTGTTCAACCAAATGTCGAGCCAGTTGACTGACTCCTACAGCATGCTCGAAGCCCGGGTGACCGAGCTCAAGGGCGAGCTGGAAGTGGTCAGCGCCCAGCGCATGCAGGAACTGGCGGAAAAAGAACGCCTGGCCAACCGCCTGCAAAACCTCCTTGATCTGTTGCCCGGTGGCGTGATTGTCATCGACGCCCAGGGCATCGTGCGCGAAGCCAATCCTGCGGCCTGTGAGTTACTTGGCCTGCCTCTGGAAGGCGAGTTGTGGCGCCAGGTGATTGCCCGCTGCTTTGCGCCGCGTGAGGACGATGGGCATGAAATTTCCCTCAAGGACGGTCGGCGCCTGTCGATCTCGACCCGCTCGCTGGATGCCGAGCCGGGCCAGTTGGTGCTGCTGAACGACCTGACTGAAACCCGTCACCTGCAGGACCAGTTGGCCCGGCATGAGCGCCTCTCGTCCCTGGGGCGGATGGTCGCGTCTTTGGCGCATCAGATCCGCACGCCCTTGTCCGCCGCCTTGCTTTACGCCAGTCACCTGACCGAACAGGCGCTGCCCGTCGCCACGCAGCAGCGCTTTGCCGGGCGTTTGAAAGAGCGGCTGCACGAGCTGGAGCATCAGGTGCGCGACATGCTGATTTTCGCCCGAGGCGAACTGCCGCTGACCGACCGAATCACCGCCAAAATGCTCATGCAGTCGCTTCAGGCGGCGGCCCAGGCGCATGTGCAGGGTCTGCCGATTCGCTGGCAATGCGACAGCCATGCCGGTGAGTTGCTGTGCAACCGCGACACCCTGGTGGGGGCGATCCTCAACCTGATCGAGAATGCCATCCAGGCCAGCGCCACGGACGTGCGATTGAAGGTGCATCTCTATGCCCGGGACAACCACCTGCGGGTGGCGATCAGCGACAGTGGCAGCGGCATCGATCCTGCGGTGCTGGCGCGTCTGGGCGAACCTTTTTTCACCACCAAGGCCACCGGAACGGGCCTGGGCCTGACCGTGGTCAAGGCAGTCGCCCGTGCGCATCAGGGAGAATTGCTGCTGCGCTCGCGACCCGGTCGCGGCACTTGCGCGCAGGTGATCCTGCCACTGTTTTCCAATGAACACCCCCCCTGCAGGAGCGAGCTCGCTCGCGAAAAACGAGAGAGCACCGCGGAGACTCTGGTCCCCGCCGCAATCGAAAACGTCCATCGCAAGCAGGGAGCGAAGTAACCCAAATGCCAATCAAGGTTCTGCTGGTCGAGGATGACCGGGCTCTGCGCGAAGCGCTGGCCGATACCCTGCTGCTCGCGGGGCACGATTACGTCGCCGTCGGCTCGGCAGAAGAGGCCCTGACGGCCGTCACCAAGGATGCGTTCAACCTGGTGCTCAGCGACGTCAACATGCCGGGCATGGATGGTCATCAACTGTTGAGCCTGTTGCGTGCGCGGCAGCCGCAGCTGCCTGTGTTGCTGATGACGGCCCACGGTGCGGTCGAGCGTGCGGTGGATGCCATGCGCCAGGGCGCGGTGGACTATCTGGTCAAGCCGTTCGAGCCCAAGGCGCTGCTCGATTTGCTGGCGCGGCACGCCCTGGGCAGTGTCCCAGCCGAGGGCGAGGGGCCGATTGCGTTCGAGCCGGCCAGCGCCCAGCTGCTGGACCTGGCCGCTCGCGTGGCCCGCAGTGATTCCACCGTGCTGATTTCCGGCGAGTCCGGAACCGGCAAGGAAGTGCTGGCGCGCTACATCCATCAACACTCCCATCGGGCTACCCAGCCGTTTATTGCAATCAACTGCGCGGCGATCCCCGACAACATGCTCGAGGCCACGTTGTTTGGCCACGAAAAGGGCTCGTTCACCGGCGCGATTGCCGCGCAGGCGGGCAAGTTCGAGCAGGCGGATGGCGGCACTATCCTGCTCGACGAGATATCCGAGATGCCCATGGGGTTGCAGGCCAAGCTCCTGCGGGTGTTACAGGAACGCGAGGTCGAGCGGGTGGGTGCGCGCAAGCCGATTTCCCTGGATATCCGGGTGGTCGCCACCACTAACCGCGACCTGGCTGCGGAAGTGGCGGCGGGGCGCTTCAGGGAGGATCTGTACTATCGACTGTCGGTGTTCCCGCTGGCCTGGCGCCCGTTGCGCGAACGGACCGCCGACATTCTGCCGTTGGCTGAACGTCTGCTGGCCAAACACGTCAATAAAATGAAGCATGCGGCGGCCAGGCTTTCGCCAGCAGCGCAGGCGTGCCTGATCGCTTATCCGTGGCCGGGGAATGTGCGCGAGCTGGATAACGCCATCCAGCGGGCGTTGATCCTGCAGCAGGGCGGGTTGATCCAGCCTCAGGATTTCTGCCTGGCCGGGCCGGTTGCCTGTGCGCCGTTGCCGGCATTGGCGGCGCCGCTGCCCCTGGTCGAGGCCGAGTCCGCCGGGGCGCTGGGGGATGATCTGCGCCGACGCGAGTTCCAGATGATCATCGACACCCTGCGCACCGAACGTGGCCGGCGCAAGGAAGCCGCCGAACGCCTGGGCATCAGCCCGCGCACCCTGCGCTACAAACTGGCGCAGATGCGCGATGCCGGGATGGACGTGGAAGCTTACCTGTTCGCCACCTGATCCCAGAGAACCTGATTTGTGATCAGTGCCCACATAGCTGGCACCCTTGTTGCTACCACCTGTATACCCGCCGAGTGAGCGTCAAAAAATTGCGGGTAGTCATTGGGAGTGGAACATGAGCCAAGGTATTGAATTTAATCGGTTGATGCTGGATATGCGAGCCATGCAAATGGACGCCATGTCTGCGCCTAAAGCGACTGCCGCCGTGCCTCAACTGCCGGGCAGCAGCTTCTCCGATATGCTCGGCCAGGCCGTCAATAAAGTGAACGAAACCCAGCAGGCGTCCAGCCAGCTGTCCACCGCGTTCGAGATCGGTAAAAGCGGTGTCGACCTGACTGACGTGATGATCGCCAAGGAAAAAGCCGGCGTGTCGTTCCAGGCCATCACCCAGGTGCGCAACAAGCTGGTCCAGGCGTATCAAGACATCATGCAGATGCCGGTTTAAGGACGATATTGAGTCATGGCAGAAGCAGCCAGCGATAACGTTCCGGCCAAGGCCAGCGCAATAGACGGCAAACCGCCGCTGTTCGGCTTGTCCTTCCTGGAAAACCTTTCCCAGATGACCATGTTGCGTCAGGTCGGCCTGTTGGTCGGGCTGGCAGCGAGCGTGGCCATTGGCTTTGCCGTGGTTCTGTGGTCCCAGCAACCGGATTACCGTCCGCTGTACGGCAGCCTCGCCGGAATGGACGCCAAGCAAGTGATGGACACCCTGGCGGCCGCTGACATTGCCTACTCCGTCGAACCCAATTCCGGCGCCTTGCTGGTCAAGGCCGAAGACCTGTCCCGCGCGCGGCTCAAGCTCGCGGGCGCTGGTGTCACTCCCAGCGACGGCAATATCGGCTTT
Organism: Pseudomonas sp. ES3-33; assembly: GCF_000952175.1. Classification (NCBI taxonomy): domain Bacteria; kingdom Pseudomonadati; phylum Pseudomonadota; class Gammaproteobacteria; order Pseudomonadales; family Pseudomonadaceae; genus Pseudomonas; species Pseudomonas sp. ES3-33. The sequence continues at coordinate 73,021 of NZ_JZRI01000050.1, forward strand.
GAAATCCTCGACAAGGACCAGGGCCTGGGCACCAGCCAGTTCATGGAAGCCACCCGTTATCGTCGCGGCCTCGAAGGCGAACTGGCGCGCACCATCTCCAGCCTGAACAACGTCAAGGGTGCCCGGGTGCACCTGGCCATTCCGAAAAGCTCGGTGTTCGTGCGCGACGAACGCAAGCCGAGCGCCTCGGTACTGATCGAACTGTACTCCGGCCGCTCCCTGGAGCCTGGCCAGGTGCTGGCGATCATCAACCTGGTGGCGACCAGCGTGCCTGAGCTGAGCAAGTCCCAGGTCACCGTGGTCGACCAGAAAGGCAACCTGCTATCGGACCAGGCGGAAAATTCCGAGCTGACCATGGCCGGCAAGCAATTCGATTACAGCCGCCGCATGGAAAGCATGCTGACCCAGCGCGTGCACAACATCCTGCAACCGGTGCTGGGTAACGATCGCTACAAGGCTGAAGTGTCCGCCGACGTGGATTTCAGCGCCGTCGAATCGACCTCCGAGCAGTTCAACCCGGACCAGCCGGCGTTGCGTAGCGAGCAGTCGGTGAACGAACAACGCACCACCAGCAATGGTCCGCAAGGCGTACCGGGGGCCCTGAGCAACCAACCGCCATCGCCGGCGTCCGCGCCTGCAACCACCGGTGGCGCTACCGCTTCTGCCGGCATGGTGCAGCCCGGCCAGCCGCTGCTGGACGCCAACGGCCAACAGATCATCGACCCTGCCACCGGTCAGCCGATGCTGGCGCCTTACCCGGCAGACAAGCGGCAGCAGTCCACCAAGAACTTCGAGCTCGACCGTTCCATCAGCCACACCAAGCAGCAGCAGGGGCGGTTGAATCGCCTGTCGGTGTCGGTGGTGGTGGACGATCAGGTCAAGATCAACCCGGCCAACGGTGAAACCAGCCGCGCGCCGTGGACCGCCGACGAATTGGCGCGCTTCACCCGTCTGGTGCAGGACGCGGTCGGCTTCGACGCCAGCCGTGGTGACAGTGTGAGCGTGATCAACATGCCGTTCTCCGCCGAGCGCAGCGAAGTGATTGCCGATGTGCCGTTCTATTCCCAGCCGTGGTTCTGGGACGTGATCAAGCAAGTGCTGGGCGTGTTGTTCATCCTGGTGCTGGTGTTTGGTGTGCTGCGCCCGGTGCTCAACAACATCACCAATGGCGGCAAAGGCAAGCAGCTGGTCGGCATGGGCAGCGACGTCGAGTTGGGTGGCATGGGCGGCCTGGATGGCGAACTGGCCAACGACCGCGTCAGCCTTGGCGGTCCGCAGAGCATCCTGCTGCCGAGCCCGAGCGAAGGCTATGATGCACAGTTGAACGCAATCAAGAGTCTGGTGGCAGAAGATCCGGGCCGTGTGGCCCAGGTCGTGAAAGAGTGGATTAACGCAGATGAGTGATAACCGAGCCGTTGCCGCCAAACTGTCCAAGGTCGACAAAGCCGCGATCCTGCTGCTGTCCCTGGGTTCTACCGATGCTGCGCAGGTGTTGCGCCACATGGGGCCCAAGGAGGTCCAGCGTGTGGGCGTGGCCATGGCGCAGATGGGCAACGTGCACCGCGAGCAGGTCGAGCAGGTGATGAGCGAGTTCGTCGACATCGTCGGCGACCAGACCAGCCTGGGCGTCGGTTCTGACGACTACGTGCGCAAGATGCTCACCCAGGCCCTGGGCGAAGACAAGGCCAACGGACTGATTGACCGGATCCTGCTGGGCGGCAACACCAGCGGCCTCGACAGCCTGAAATGGATGGAACCGCGCGCCGTCGCCGACGTGATCCGCTACGAGCACCCACAGATCCAGGCGATCGTCGTGGCGTACCTCGACCCTGACCAGGCTGGCGAAGTGCTGGGCAATTTCGACCACAAGGTTCGCCTGGACATCATCCTGCGCGTATCCTCGCTGAACACCGTGCAGCCGGCGGCGCTGAAGGAACTCAACCAGATTCTCGAGAAGCAGTTCTCCGGCAACTCCAACGCCTCGCGCACCAACCTCGGTGGCATCAAGCGCGCAGCCGATATCATGAACTTCCTCGACAGCTCGATGGAAGGGCAGTTGATGGACTCGATCCGCGAAGTCGACGAAGACCTGTCCGGTCAGATCGAAGACCTGATGTTCGTGTTCAACAACTTGGCCGATGTCGACGACCGCGGCATCCAGGCGTTGCTGCGCGAAGTGTCCTCCGACGTACTGGTGCTGGCCCTCAAGGGTTCGGACGAGAACGTCAAGGAGAAGATCTTCAAGAACATGTCCAAACGAGCGGCCGAACTGTTGCGCGACGACCTCGAGGCCAAGGGCCCGGTGCGCGTCAGCGACGTGGAAACCGCACAGAAAGAAATCCTCACCATCGCCCGCCGTATGGCCGAAGCCGGAGAAATCGTTCTCGGCGGGAAGGGCGGCGAAGAGATGATCTAAGGTCACCATGTCGACCAAACACGATGAGTCCCAGACTGACCTGATCCGTGCCAAGGACGTCAGCACTGTCGATATCTGGTCCCTGCCCAGTTTCGATCCCTACGTCCCCGCGCCCGAGCCGGAACCTGTGCCCGAGCCTCCGGAAATGGAGGAGGTGCCGCTCGATGAGGTCCAGCCAATGACCCTCGAAGAACTCGAGAGCATTCGCCAGGAGGCCTACAACGAAGGCTTCGCCACGGGCGAGCGCGAGGGTTTCCACAGCACGACGCTCAAGGTTCGCCAGGAAGCCGAAGCGGCGCTGTCGGCCAAGGTCGGTGCGCTGGAAAAGCTCATGGGTCAGTTGTTCGAACCGATTGCCGAGCAGGACACCCAGATCGAAAAATCTTTAGTCGACCTGGTGCAGCACATCACCAAACAAGTGATCCAGCGCGAACTGGCGATCGATTCGACCCAGCTTGAACACGTCATGCGCGATGCCCTGAAGCTCTTGCCGCTGGGCGTGGGGAACGTTCGGCTGTACATCAATCCGCAGGATTTTGAACAGGTCAAAGCCCTGCGCGAGCGTCATGAAGAAACCTGGCGCATCGTCGAGGACGACACCTTGTTGCCCGGTGGTTGCCGGGTCGAGACCGAACACAGTCGCATCGATGCCACGGTGGAAACACGCCTGGCGCGGGTCATGGCCAAGCTGTTCGATCAACTTCACGAACAGGCCCTGCATCCTGCTGCCCCGGACTTGAGCGTGGAGCTGTCTGGGCGCAATCCGCCGCCAGTCGCCCCGGCGGCGGACGAACCTGATGCGCCTTGATCGCACCAGCTTCGCCAAGCGCCTGGGCAGTTACGCCGAGGCCACGCAACTGACCGGCGGCCCGATCCTGGAAGGCCGCCTGCTGCGCATGGTCGGCCTGACCCTCGAAGCCGAAGGCCTGCGCGCCGCCATGGGCAGCCGCTGCATGGTCATCAACGACGACAGTTACCAGCCAGTGCAGGTGGAAGCCGAAGTCATGGGCTTCTCCGGCAACAAGGTGTTCCTGATGCCGGTGGGCAGCGTCGCCGGTATTGCGCCGGGCGCCCGGGTGGTGCCGCTGGCCGATGCCGGTCGCTTGCCGATGGGCATGAGCATGCTCGGGCGGGTACTGGACGGCGCCGGTCGTGCGCTGGACGGCAAGGGCGGGATGAAAGCCGAGGACTGGGTGCCGATGGATGGCCCTACGATCAACCCGCTCAAGCGCGAGCCGATCAGCGAGCCGCTGGATGTGGGCATCCGCTCGATCAACGGATTGTTGACCGTGGGGCGCGGCCAGCGTCTGGGTCTGTTTGCCGGTACCGGCGTGGGCAAGAGTGTGCTGTTGGGCATGATGACCCGCTTTACCGAGGCCGACATCGTGGTCGTCGGCTTGATCGGCGAGCGCGGACGGGAGGTGAAGGAATTCATCGAGCACATCCTTGGCGAGGAAGGGCTCAAGCGTTCAGTGGTGGTGGCTTCGCCGGCGGACGATGCGCCGTTGATGCGCCTGCGTGCCGCGATGTACTGCACGCGCATCGCCGAGTATTTCCGCGACAAGGGCAAGAATGTCCTGTTGCTCATGGATTCCCTGACCCGATTCGCCCAGGCCCAGCGGGAAATCGCCCTGGCCATTGGCGAACCGCCGGCGACCAAGGGCTACCCGCCTTCAGTGTTTGCCAAGTTGCCGAAACTGGTCGAGCGCGCGGGTAATGCGGAGAAGGGCGGGGGCTCGATCACCGCGTTTTATACGGTGCTGTCCGAAGGCGATGACCAGCAGGACCCGATTGCCGACTCCGCACGGGGCGTGCTCGACGGTCACATCGTGCTGTCGCGGCGCCTGGCCGAGGAAGGTCACTACCCCGCTATCGATATCGAGGCGTCCATCAGCCGGGTCATGCCGTCGGTGGTGACGCCGGAGCACATGACCCGGGCGCAATACTTCAAGCAGCTGTGGTCGCGTTATCAACAGAGTCGCGACCTGATCAGCGTCGGCGCCTACGTGGCCGGCGGTGACCGCGAGACCGACCTGGCGATTGCCCTGCAACCGCAGCTGGTCAAATACCTGCGCCAGGGCTTGAACGACAACATCAGCCTGGGTGAGAGCGAAGCCTATCTTGGCTCGATCTTCGCCCCGGCGGCCGGCGGCTAACCGGCCATGGCCCAGAGTCGAGCTTCGCGCCTGGCGCCCGTGGTGGACATGGCCGAGAAGGTCGAGAAAGCCGCGGTGCAGCGCCTTGGGCATTTTCAGGGCCAGGTGCGCCTGGCCGAAAGCAAGCTCGCCGACCTTGAAGCCTTCCGTCTCGATTATCAGGAGCAATGGATCGTGCGCGGCAGCAGTGGGGTGTCCGGCCAGTGGTTGCTCGGCTATCAGGGGTTTCTCGCGCAACTGGGCACTGCTATCGATCAGCAGCGGCAAAGCCTGGCCTGGCACCAGAACAACCTGAACAAGGCACGCGACACCTGGCAGCAGGCCTATGCCCGAGTGGAAGGGCTGCGCAAACTGGTGCTGCGCTACATGGATGAGGCGCGCCGCCTGGAGGACAAGCGTGAGCAGAAGCTGCTGGATGAATTGTCCCAGCGGCTGCCGCGGCAAAACCCTTATTAATCTCCGCCCCTTTTGATCTTGCTCCTGTCACCACCAAATGCTACACCTTGTACTAGCAAGTTCCCCCAAGACAAGGAAGCCAACAATGTCAGTCGTCTCAGAAGTTTCCCCGGATGGGCAAAAACTGACGATATCGATCAAGGGTCGTTTCGATTTCGCCAAGCATCAGGAGTTTCGCCAGTCCTATGAGGACAGGAATCTCAATGCTGTGGTGGTGGATCTGAAGGAGGCCACCTACCTCGACAGCTCCGCCTTGGGCATGCTGCTGTTGCTGCGCGATCACGCTGGCGGCGACCAATCCGACATTCGCGTGGTCAACAGCAGCATCGACGTGAAGAAAATCCTCGCCATTTCCAATTTCGACAAACTGTTCGACATCAGTTGAATTCGGTGCAGTCGCCGCTTGAAGCACTGACGATCCTGATCGCCGAGGACAGTGCGGCCGATCGCCTGTTGCTCTCGACCATCGTCCGCCGCCAGGGCCATGCGGTGTTGACCGCCGCCAACGGCGCCGAGGCAGTCGAAGCGTTTCGTTCGCAGCACCCGCAGCTGGTGTTGATGGACGCCATGATGCCGGTGATGGACGGTTTCGAAGCCGCACGACAGATCAAGGCGCTGGCCGGGGAAACCCTGGTGCCCATCATCTTTCTGACCTCGCTCACTGAAAGCGAAGCCCTGGCACGCTGCCTGGAGGCTGGCGGTGACGATTTTCTGGCGAAGCCCTACAACCAGGTGATCCTCGCCGCCAAGATCAAGGCAATGGACCGCTTGCGCCGCTTGCAGGCTACGGTGCTGGAGCAGCGTGACCAGATCGCCCGGCACCACGAATACCTGCTCAACGAGCAGCGCGTGGCCAAGGCGGTGTTCGACAAGGTGGCGCATTCCGGATGCCTGAACGCCCCCAACATCCGCTACCTGCAATCGCCGTATGCGTTGTTCAACGGCGATCTGCTGCTGGCCGCGTTTACCCCTGCGGGTGACATGCACGTGCTGCTGGGGGACTTCACCGGCCATGGCTTGCCTGCGGCCGTTGGCGCCATGCCTCTGGCCGAGGTCTTCTACGGCATGACTGCCAAGGGTTACGGGCTCTCGGAAACCCTGCGCGAGATGAACGCCAAGCTCAAGCGCATCCTGCCGGTGGACATGTTCTGCTGCGCGACGTTGCTGCGCCTGAGCTTCCAGAGCCGCTCGGTGGAAGTCTGGAATGGCGGCATGCCCGACGGCTACCTGCACCGGATCGCCACTGGCGAGCGCACGCCGTTGCCGGCCAGGCATTTGCCGCTGGGGGTGCTGAGCCCGCAGGCGTTCGACGATCGCACCGAAGTGCTGCCCATGGCGGTGGGTGATCGGGTGTTCCTGTTGTCCGATGGCGTGATCGACACCTGCGATGCCAACGAACAGCTGTTCGGAGTGGAGCGCCTGCAGCAAGTGTTTGCCGCCAACCGGCAGCCGGATGCACTGTTCCAGGAAATCGAGCAGGCATTGGGCGATTTTCGCGGGCAAGCCCGGGACGATGTCAGTCTGCTCGAAGTCAGCCTGATCGACGCGGCGCAAATGCGCCCACCGACACTGGTCTACTCCGACAGTGGGCAGTCGTGCCCGCTGGACTGGTCCGTCAGCTTCGAATTTCGCGCCGACTCGCTCAAGCGCTTCAATCCACTGCCCTACCTCCTGCAACTGCTCAGCGAAGTGCACGGCCTGCGGGCCCAGAGCGGAGCGATGTACAGTGTGCTGGCGGAGCTGTATTCCAATGCCCTGGAGCACGGCGTGCTCGGGCTCGATTCCAGTCTCAAGCGCGATGCCCTGGGATTTGCCCGCTATTATCAGGAACGCAACACGCGCCTGGATGCCCTGGACGCAGGTTACGTGCGCGTGCACCTGCAGGTGGTGCCGGAGTGCGAGGGCGGTTGCCTGACCATTCGGGTGGAAGACAGTGGCAAGGGATTTGATGTGGTGCGGGTGATCGAGCGACCGCTGGACAGTGTCCGTTTGTCGGGACGTGGCATCAGCCTGGTCCGACAATTGGGGCGTAATGCCCGGTGGTCCGACGATGGTCGCAGTGCTCACGTGGAGTTTTTCTGGGGGGCTCTGGCATAATCCTGCCCATTCTTGATCAAGGAGTGAACAAGTGGATTCCCCACATCTGAATCGCGACGTTTTGCGCGCCTTGCAGGAAGTCATGGAAGATGAATATCCGATGTTGCTGGATATCTTCCTTGCCGACGCCGAAGAGCGGTTGGTTATCTTGCGCGGGACGCAGGATGCCGCGCAGCTGATGGAAACTGCCCACAGTTTTAAAGGCAGTTGCAGCAACATGGGGGCGGTTCGCCTGGCAGAGTTATGCAATGAGCTGGAGCAGCGCGCCAAAAACGGCAGAAACACCGAACCTGCCCAGCTGGAAAAACTCGTCCATGCGATCGGCTCCGAGTTTGCCTTGGTTCTTCCTCTCTATCAGGCCGAGCGCTCCCTCGCAGGCAGTCACATCACGCGGTCCGTCTAGCGTCAGTTCAGCAAACCTGGCTCGACCTTTGCAGTAATCCACCCACTTGTATCATCGACCACAGTGCGGCGGAGACTGTCCCATGCCCGTTACCCCGAATTTGCTGCTTCAGGCCGCCGCCAAGGCCAAGGCTCAACCCGCATCCGCCAATCCCTTGGCGTCGCCCGCCGAGCCGGCGGGCAAGGCCTCGAGCTTCGCTAACGTGTATGCCCGGCAGGAGCGAACCAGGCCTGCTGACGGGTTTGACACTGCTGCCCGGACGGTGCGCGATAAGTCGCCTGACTTCGCTGCAAAGAAGGACTTGGGCAACGACAAGTCTGCCGCCGCGAAACCTCAAGTTGCCGATAGCGGCAAATCCTTGCCCGCCGATAAACCGGCGCAGGTCGACGATAAGGTCGCCAGTGGCGAGACCGGCGACACAACGGTTGCGGCTGACCCTGCAACTGCAACTGCGCCCGTGGTTGAGTCGCAGCCCGCCGCCCCTGTGGCCGCCACCGAGCCTGCGCTCGACCCCGCTACAGCCGCAGCACTGGCGGCTGCAGCCGTCGCTGCCGACCCTGATTTCGATCCTGAAGCCGACCCCCTCGATGCGCTTCCAGCCGTGCGCATGGCCCTGGAGCAGAGCGGGCATGTGTCCGCTTCCAGTCAGGCGCAAGCCAAGGCTTCCCCGGCCCAGGCAGACGGCGAGCCGACTTCGGCGCAGAATTTCGCCTCCGGCCTGGCCAATATGCTGGACGTGCAAGCCGGCAAGGACAGTACCAGCCAGGGAGGAGAGAAGGCCTTCAGCGGCCTGATCGATGATGGCCTCAAGGACTTGAAAGCCTCGACCAGCGACACCCGCGTCGAAGATTTCGCCAGCCGCCTGGCTGCACTGACCCAGGCGGCCACCCCCAAGACCGCCAACGCGATCCCGGTAAACCAGCCGATCGCCATGCACCAGAGCGGCTGGACCGAAGAAGTGGTCAACCGCGTGATGTATCTCTCCAGCGCCAACCTCAAGGCGGCCGATATCCAGTTGCAGCCGGCCGAGCTTGGCCGCCTGGACATCCGGGTGAACATGGTGCCTGACCAGCAGACCCAGGTGACCTTCATGAGCGCCCATCCCGGCGTTCGCGAAGCGCTGGACGGGCAAATGCACCGGCTGCGCGAGATGTTCGTGCAGCAGGGCATGGGGCAGGTCGACGTCAATGTCTCCGACCAGTCCCGGGGCCAGGATCAGCAACAGGCCCAGCAGAGTCAGGCTGGGCGCGCAGAAGCCGGTGGCGGTCGTCTGGATGCCATGGATGAAGACCTCGCCCCGGCGGTTGCGCAAGTGGCCGCACCCACCAGCGTGATCGGCTCCAGTGCAGTCGACTATTACGTCTGAAATTGGGCGGTGCCCTTTCAAAAGATCGCAGCCTGCGGCAGCTCCTACAGTGGGATGGTGTACACCCTGCAGGGGCTGCCGCAGGCTGCGATCTTTTGCGCTTCCATCCCCACTCAATTTTTCCTACATGGCATAACACTTGCTCTTGCCTTCCCGTGCAACTGTGAAACCCCGAATAGTGACGGATTATTGGCATGGCGAAGAGCGACGCAGCAGTAAAAGACCCTGCAACCAAAGGCAAACTCAAGCTGATCATCCTGGTCGTGGTGGCGTTGCTGCTGGCGATCGGCGTGTCCGTGGGGGCGACCTGGTTCTTCATGCACAGCCCCGAAAGCAAGCCTGCCGTCGTTGCCGAAACCGCCGTGGCGGGCAAGCAGGCGGCGGTCTTCGAGCCTTTGCTGCCGGCGTTCGTTTCCAACTACAACCAGAACGGCCGCCAGCGCTACATGCAGGTGAGCATCACCATGATGGGTCGCAACCAGGCTGACATGGAAGCGCTCAAGGTGCACATGCCGGTCATCCGCAACAACCTGGTGATGCTGTTCTCCGGGCAGGACTTCGCCACCCTGGCCTCGCCGGTCGGTCAGGAAATGCTGCGTCAGAAGGCCACCGCCAGCGTCCAGGAAGTGGCGCAGAAAGAACTCGGCAAGGTCGCCATCGAGCAGTTGCTCTTCACTAATTTCGTACTGCAGTAGGAACACGACATGGCCGTGCAGGACCTGCTGTCCCAGGATGAGATCGATGCGCTGTTGCATGGCGTCGACGACGGTCTGGTACAGACCGACAACACCTCTGAACCCGGTGCTGTCAAAAGCTACGACCTGACCAGCCAGGATCGCATCGTCCGTGGACGCATGCCGACCCTGGAAATGATCAACGAGCGTTTCGCGCGGTACACCCGCATCAGCATGTTCAACTTGCTGCGCCGCTCGGCAGACGTGGCGGTCGGTGGCGTGCAGGTGATGAAGTTCGGCGAATACGTGCACTCGCTGTACGTGCCGACCAGTCTCAACCTGGTCAAGATCAAACCGTTGCGCGGCACTGCCTTGTTCATTCTCGACGCCAAGCTGGTGTTCAAGCTGGTGGACAACTTCTTCGGCGGCGACGGTCGCCACGCCAAGATTGAAGGTCGCGAATTCACTCCGACCGAGCTGCGCGTGGTGCGCATGGTGCTGGAGCAGGCCTTCATCGATTTGAAGGAGGCCTGGCAGGCAATCATGGAAGTCAACTTCGAGTACATCAACTCGGAAGTGAACCCGGCCATGGCCAACATCGTCGGCCCGAGCGAGGCGATTGTGGTGTCGACTTTCCATATCGAACTCGATGGCGGTGGCGGCGACCTGCACATCACCATGCCGTACTCGATGATCGAGCCGGTGCGCGAGATGCTCGATGCCGGCTTCCAGTCGGACCTCGACGATCAGGACGAGCGCTGGGTCAACGCCCTGCGCCAGGACGTGCTGGACGTCGACGTGCCGATTGGTGCCACTGTTGCCCGCCGTCAACTGCGCCTGCGGGACATCCTGCACATGCAGCCGGGGGACATCATTCCGGTGGACATGCCGGAAACAATGATCATGCGCGCCAATGGCGTGCCTGCGTTCAAGGTCAAGATGGGCTCGCACAAAGGCAACCTCGCGTTGCAGGTGATCGAGCCGATCGAGCGCCGGTGATCGGCGTCTTTATTCGTTTTTAACTGACGGCGTCCATCCGAGATGGGCGCTCGCCGAGGACACATGATGGCTAGCGATATGAATTCCCAGGACGACCAGGCACTGGCTGATGAATGGGCTGCGGCCCTGGAAGAATCCGGTGATGCTTCGCAGGACGAGATTGACGCGCTGCTGGCTGCTGATTCCGGCAGCTCGCCGTCCAATCGCCTGCAAATGGAAGAGTTCGGCGCCTCGCCGAAAAACCACGAGCAAGTGACCCTGGACGGTCCGAACCTGGACGTGATCCTCGATATTCCGGTGTCGATTTCCATGGAAGTGGGCAGCACCGATATCAATATTCGCAACCTGCTGCAGCTCAACCAGGGCTCGGTGATCGAACTCGATCGCCTGGCCGGTGAGCCGCTGGACGTGCTGGTCAATGGCACGCTCATCGCCCATGGCGAAGTGGTGGTGGTCAACGAGAAGTTCGGCATCCGCCTGACGGACGTGATCAGCCCAAGCGAACGCATCAAGAAGCTGCGCTGAGTGAACAGGGTCCTGGGTTTTTTGTTGGCATTGCCCTTGAGCGTCCTGGCGGCCGAACCGGTGGCCACGGCTGCCGCGACGCCGGCGGTGAGCAGTGGGGTGGCGGGGCAATTGACGCAGTTGGTGTTCGGCTTGCTGCTGGTGCTGGGGTTGATCTTCTTCCTCGCCTGGTTGCTGCGCCGGGTGCAGCAGGCAGGCCCTGCCGGCAAAGGCCAGGTGATCGAACTGATCGGTTCGCGCGCACTCGGTCCGCGTGATCGCTTGATGCTGGTGCAGGTTGGCAATGAGCAGATCCTGCTCGGCCTGAGCCCTGGCAGCATCACCGCCTTGCATGTGCTCAAGGAGCCGGTGCAGGTGCCGGCCAGTTCGGAAAAAGCCACCCCGGAGTTCGCCCTGCGCCTGATGGAGCTGATGGGCAAGGACCAGAAGGATAAGAAGTAATGGGTGCGCTACGCATCGTCTTGACGCTGGCCTTGCTGCTGGCTGCACCACTGGCATTGGCCGCCGATCCGTTGTCGATCCCGGCCATCACGCTCGGCACCAATGCCGACGGCGCCCAGGAGTACTCGGTCAGCCTGCAGATCCTGCTGATCATGACGGCGCTGAGTTTCATCCCGGCGTTTGTCATGCTGATGACCAGCTTCACCCGGATCATCATCGTCTTCTCGATCCTGCGCCAGGCCCTGGGCCTGCAGCAGACGCCGTCGAACCAGATCCTCACGGGCATGGCGCTGTTCCTGACCCTGTTCATCATGGCGCCGGTGTTCGACCGGGTTAACCAGGATGCCCTGCAGCCGTACCTGGCCGAGAAACTGACCGCCCAGGATGCCGTGGCCAAGGCCCAGGTGCCGATCAAGGACTTCATGCTGGCGCAGACCCGCAGCAGCGACCTTGAGCTGTTCATGCGCCTGTCCAAGCGCACCGACATCGCCACCCCGGATCAGGCCCCGCTGACTATTCTGGTGCCGGCATTCGTCACCTCCGAGCTCAAGACCGCGTTCCAGATCGGCTTTATGATCTTCATTCCGTTCCTGATCATCGACCTGGTCGTGGCCAGTGTGCTGATGGCCATGGGTATGATGATGCTGTCGCCGCTGATTATTTCCCTGCCGTTCAAGATCATGCTGTTCGTGCTGGTAGATGGCTGGGCACTGATCATCGGCACGCTCGCCAGCAGCTTCGGCGGTGTGTCGCCATGACGCCGGAAGTAGCGGTAGACATCTTCCGCGAGGCGCTGTGGCTGACCACCATGATGGTGGCCGTGCTGGTGATCCCGAGCTTGCTGGTGGGGTTGCTGGTGGCGATGTTCCAGGCAGCGACCCAGATCAACGAACAAACGTTGAGCTTCCTGCCGCGACTGCTGGTGATGCTGGTCACGCTGATCGTTGCCGGGCCGTGGCTGGTGCAGACCTTCATGGAATACATCCTGCAGCTGTACGGCAGTATTCCCCAGGTCATTGGCTAAGCCATGCAGTCGCTGCTGCAACTGACCGATACCCAGATCAGCACCTGGGTGGCGACCTTCATGTTGCCGTTGTTTCGCGTCGGCGCGCTGCTGATGGTTATGCCCATTGTCGGCACGACCCTGGTGCCCACTCGCGTGCGCCTGTACTTCACGCTGGCCATTACCGTGGTGATCGTCCCGGGCCTGCCGCCGATGCCGCCGGTGAATGCGCTGGACCTCAGTGGCCTGCTGCTGATCGCCGAGCAGATTCTCATCGGGGCGATCCTGGGCTTTGCCTTGCAGCTGTTTTTCCAGGCATTCGTGGTCGCCGGGCAGATCGTCTCGATTCAGATGGGCATGGGCTTCGCCTCGATGGTCGACCCCACCAACGGCGTCTCGGTGGCGGTGATCGGGCAGTTCTTCACCATGCTGGTCACGCTGCTGTTCCTGTCCATGAACGGCCATCTGGTGGTGTTCGAAATCCTCACCGAAAGCTTCACCACCTTGCCCGTCGGCAGTGGCCTGATGGTCACCCATTTCTGGGAGCTGGCGGGCAAGCTGGGCTGGGTCCTGGGGGCCGCATTGCTGCTGGTATTGCCGGCGATCACGGCGCTGCTGGTGGTCAACATCGCGTTTGGCGTGATGACCCGGGCCGCGCCGCAGCTCAACATCTTCTCCATCGGCTTCCCGCTGACCCTGGTGCTCGGGCTGTTCATCGTCTGGGTCGGGCTCGCCGACATCATCAATCAGTATCAACCACTGGCCTCCGAGGCCCTGCAGTGGTTGCGCGAACTGGCACGGGCGCGCTGAGCCATGGCAGAGAGCGAGAGCGGTCAGGACAAGACAGAAGACCCCACGGAGAAAAAGAAAAAGGACGCCCGGGAGAAGGGCGAGATCGCCCGTTCCAAAGAGCTCAACACCCTGGCCATCATGCTCGCCGGTTCGGCCGCGCTGCTGATCTTCGGCGGGGCGCTCGCCCAGGAAATGATGGACCTGATGCGCATGAATTTCTCGCTGTCGCGCGAAGTCATCCTCGACCAGCGGTCCATGGGGGCCTTCCTCCTGCATTCAGGGCTGATTGCCTTGCTGGCCATCCAGCCGGTCATGATCACGCTGTTGCTCGCGGCCCTGATCGGCCCGATTTCCCTGGGCGGCTGGCTGTTCTCCGCCGGCACCATGGCGCCCAAGTTCAGCCGCATGAACCCCGGCGCCGGGCTCAAGCGCATGTTCTCGTCGAAGGCCGTGGTAGAGCTGCTCAAGGCCCTGGCCAAGTTCTTCATCATCCTGTTCGTGGCCCTGGCCGTGTTGTCCTCGGACATCGACGACCTCTTGCGCATCGCCCACGAACCGCTGGACATGGCGATCATCCACAGCCTGCAGGTGGTCGGCTGGAGCTCGTTGTGGATGGCTTGCGGCCTGATCATCATCGCCGCCGTGGACGTGCCGGTGCAGCTGTGGGAAAGCGCCAAGAAACTGAAGATGACCAAGCAGGAGGTGCGCGACGAGCACAAGGACCAGGAAGGGCGACCGGAGGTCAAGCAGCGCATTCGGCAACTGCAGCGCGACATGTCCCAGCGTCGGATGATGGCGGCCATTCCTGATGCCGACGTGGTCATCACCAACCCGACTCACTACGCCGTGGCGCTCAAGTACGACCCGGACAAGGGCGGGGCGCCGATGCTGGTGGCCAAGGGCAGCGATTTCCTGGCATTGAAGATGCGTGAAATTGCCGTGGCGAATAATGTGCTGCTGCTGGAATCGCCGGCGTTGGCGCGGTCGATCTACTACTCCACGGAGTTGGACCAGGAAATACCCGGTGGCTTGTACCTGGCCGTTGCCCAGGTACTGGCGTATGTCTATCAGATTCGCCAATACAAGGCAGGCAGGGGCAAGCGCCCGGACCCGCTCAAGGATGACTTGCCGATTCCGCCGGACCTGCGGCGCGATTCTTGAGTTGTGTGCGGGTAATGCCGGCCCCGACAGGAGCAGGAACAACCGCCAAATCACCCGTCGACACACAACCTGTGGGAGCGGGCTTGCCCGTGATGAGGCCCGCCCAGGCAACACCACAATCCCTGAATAAACCCCTCTGTTTCAACACTCCGCAAAAGTTGGAGGGTTTCTTGCAATAGCGGCTTTGCGCCTGCTTCTGGCGTCAAAAGTTTGCTTTACAGGAACGAGGAAAATCGGTGGATCGCTCTCAGTTATTCAACAGTGCTCGCACAAACGTTGCCGACTTAAGTCGGGGCAATCTGGGCGTGCCGTTGTTGCTGCTGGTCATGCTGGCGATGATGATGTTGCCGATGCCGCCGTTCCTGCTGGACGTGTTCTTCACGTTCAACATTGCGTTGTCCATCGTGGTCCTGCTGGTGTGCGTCTACGCGTTGCGGCCGCTGGATTTTGCGGTATTCCCCACCATCCTGCTGGTGGCGACGCTGCTACGGCTGGCGTTGAACGTGGCCTCCACACGCGTGGTGATGCTGCACGGCCAGGACGGTCACGCCGCTGCGGGCAAGGTGATCCAGGCCTTCGGTGAGGTGGTGATCGGCGGCAACTACGTGGTCGGTATCGTGGTGTTCGCGATCCTGATGATCATCAACTTCGTCGTGGTGACCAAGGGTGCCGGACGGATTTCCGAGGTGAGCGCACGTTTCACCCTCGATGCGATGCCCGGCAAGCAGATGGCGATCGACGCCGACCTCAATGCCGGTTTGATCGACCAGAACCAGGCCAAGGCGCGCCGTTCGGAAGTGGCCCAGGAAGCCGAGTTCTACGGTTCTATGGACGGTGCCAGCAAGTTTGTGCGCGGTGACGCCATTGCCGGCCTGTTGATTCTGTTTATCAACCTGATCGGCGGCATTGCGGTGGGTATCTTCCAGCACGGCATGACGTTTGCCGACGCCGGTAAGGTGTACGCGCTGCTGACCATCGGTGACGGTTTGGTGGCGCAATTGCCATCACTGCTGTTGTCCACCGCAGCGGCAATCATGGTGACCCGTGCTTCCGGTTCGGAAGACATGGGCAAACAGATCAGTCGCCAGATGTTCGCCTCGCCCAAGGCTCTGGCCGTGGCCGCCGGCTTGATGGCGGTGATGGGTCTGGTGCCCGGCATGCCGCACTTTTCCTTCCTGAGCATGGCGGCGCTGGCGGCAGGTGGTGCGTACCTGTTCTGGAAGAAGCAGAACGGCGTCAAGGTGCAAGCCCTGGAAGACGTCAAGCGCCAGCAGGAACTGCTGCCATCGCCGGCCCGCGCCCAGGAAACCAAGGAACTTGGCTGGGACGACGTGACGCCGATCGACATGATTGGCCTGGAAGTGGGCTATCGCCTGATTCCGCTGGTCGACCGCAATCAGGGTGGGCAGTTGCTCGCGCGGATCAAGGGCGTGCGCAAGAAGCTGTCCCAGGACCTGGGTTTCCTGATGCCCACTGTGCACATTCGTGACAACCTCGACCTGGCGCCGAGTGCCTATCGCCTGACCCTGATGGGCGTGATCCTGGCCGAGGCGGAGATTTACCCGGACCGCGAACTGGCGATCAACCCGGGGCAGGTCTACGGCACGCTCAACGGCATCACCGCCAAAGATCCGGCTTTTGGTCTGGAGGCGGTCTGGATTGAAGTCAGCCAACGTGCCCAGGCGCAGTCGCTGGGATACACTGTGGTCGATGCCAGTACAGTAGTGGCCACTCACTTGAACCAGATTCTGTACAAGCACTCCAGCGAGCT
The DNA here is from genome assembly GCF_000952175.1 of Pseudomonas sp. ES3-33. Classification (NCBI taxonomy): domain Bacteria; kingdom Pseudomonadati; phylum Pseudomonadota; class Gammaproteobacteria; order Pseudomonadales; family Pseudomonadaceae; genus Pseudomonas; species Pseudomonas sp. ES3-33. Next base: position 89,281 of record NZ_JZRI01000050.1, read on the forward strand.
GATCGGGCACGAAGAAGTGCAGCAACTCATGCAATTGCTGGCCAAAAGCTCGCCCAAGCTGGCAGAAGAGCTGGTGCCGGGCGTGGTGTCGCTGTCGCAATTGCTCAAGGTGCTGCAGGCTTTGCTCGCCGAACAGGTGCCGGTTCGGGACATTCGCAGCATCGCCGAGGCCATCGCGAACAACGCGGCCAAGAGTCAAGATACCGCCGCGCTGGTAGCTGCCGTGCGGGTCGGCGTATCCCGCGCAATCGTCCAAAGCATTGTAGGTACTGACTCCGAGCTGCCAGTTATCACGCTGGAGCCAAGGTTGGAACAGATATTGCTCAATAGTCTGCAGAAGGCAGGACAGGGCTCGGAAGAGGGCGTCCTGCTGGAGCCAAGCATGGCTGAGAAGCTGCAGCGTTCGTTGATCGATGCCGCGCAGCGTCAGGAAATGCAAGGTCAACCGGTGATTCTGCTGGTGGCCGGTCCGGTTCGCGCGATGCTCTCGCGGTTCGGTCGGCTGGCAGTCCCGGGTTTGCACGTGTTGGCGTATCAGGAAATCCCTGACAACAAGCAAGTGACCATCGTTGCGACAGTAGGGCCCAACGGCTGAGGTAGTGGTTTATGCAAGTTAAGCGTTTTTTCGCCGCCGATATGCGTCAGGCCATGAAACTGGTTCGTGACGAGCTGGGCGCCGATGCCGCGATCATCGGCAACCGCCGAATCGCCGGCGGCGTGGAGCTGACGGCTGCCCTCGATTACAAGCTGTCGGCGCTGGCACCGCGGGTTCCGAACATGGAACTCGAGGACGAATTGCGCAAGACCCAGTCGCGGATCGTCACCGCCCAGGCCGAACTGAGCCTGCGCAGCGAAGGCGAGAGCGACAAGGCCACCAATCGCCAGCTGTTCGCCGGCTTGCCCCTGACTGCCGCCGAACCGCTGGTCGAACCCACCTACACCGAGCCTGCACGCCCGGCGCCGGCGCCCGCTGCCACTGGCGGTGTCGATCCGCGTGCATTTGACTCGATGCGCTTTGAACTCAATAGCCTGCGCGAACTGATGGAAGTGCAGTTGGGCTCCCTGGCGTGGAATCAGCTGCAAGGCAGCCGCCCGGCCCAGGCCAACCTGTGGCGCCGGCTGCAACGCATTGGCCTGTCCGGTCCGCTGTCGCGGGATCTGCTGGCAATGATCGGCGACATTGACGAGCCTCGCCAGGCCTGGCGCATGCTGCTGGCGCACTTGGCGCGGATGATCGCCACACCGGAAATCGAACCCCTGGAAGAGGGTGGCGTGATTGCCATGGTCGGCCCTGCCGGCATGGGCAAGACCACCACCCTGGCCAAACTCGCTGCCCGCTACGTGCTCAAGTACGGCGCGCAGAACATTGCGCTGGTGAGCATGGACAGCTACCGGATCGGCGCCCAGGAACAGCTCAAGACCCTGGGCCGCATCCTCAATGTGCCGGTGACTCATGTCGACCCGGGGCAGTCGCTGGTGCAGGCGCTGGAGCCTTTGTTGCGCAAGCGTGTGGTGTTGATCGATACCGCCGGCCTGCAGGCCAGCGATCCGGCACTGCGCATGCAGCTCGAAAGCCTGGCCGGACGTGGCATCAAGTCAAAAAATTACCTGGTCCTCGCAACCACCAGCCAGAAACAGGTTCTAACCGCCGCTTATCACAGTTACAAGCGCTGCGGGCTCGCCGGCTGCATCCTGACTAAACTGGATGAAACGGCCAGTCTGGGCGATGTGTTGAGCCTGGCCATCAGTCATGAACTGCCGGTGGCCTACCTGACCGATGGGCCACGGATCCCGGATGACTTGCATCTGCCGCGGCGTCATCAATTGGTCAGTCGCGCAGTCAGCGTGCAAATGCAGGAAGAACCCAGCGAAGAAGCCATGGCTGACATGTTCGCTGATATTTACCACAGTCCCACCAAGCAGGTTGGCTGAGGTATTAATGAATCGTTTTTGTACCTACATCGATGGTCTGCCATGCATTGTTCAGATGATGAACGCGCAGCCAGTAATGTGGCCTCCGTCTATGCAAGACAAGGTAAAGAAATAACATGGGCAGCATGCATCCCGTACAGGTGATCGCGGTGACCGGCGGCAAAGGTGGCGTCGGCAAAACTAACGTGTCAGTGAACTTGTCGCTGGCTTTGGCTGAGCTCGGACGGCGCGTCATGCTTCTGGACGCCGACCTTGGGCTGGCGAACGTCGACGTCCTTTTGGGGCTGACACCCAAACGTACCCTGGCCGACGTGATCGAAGGCCGCTGTGAGCTGCGCGACGTTCTGTTGCAAGGCCCGGGCGGCATTCGTATCGTGCCGGCCGCGTCCGGCACCCAGAGCATGGTGCACCTGACACCGGCTCAACACGCCGGCCTGATCCAGGCCTTCAGCGACATCGGCGATAACCTCGATGTGCTGGTGATCGACACGGCTGCGGGCATTGGTGATTCGGTGGTCAGCTTTGTGCGCGCCGCCCAGGAAGTCCTGCTGGTGGTGTGCGACGAGCCGACCTCGATCACTGACGCCTATGCGTTGATCAAGTTGCTCAACCGCGACTACGGCATGAACCGCTTCCGCGTCCTGGCCAATATGGCCCAGAGCCCGCAGGAAGGGCGCAACCTGTTCGCCAAGTTGACCAAGGTCACGGACCGCTTCCTCGACGTCGCCCTGCAATATGTCGGCGCGGTGCCATACGACGAAAGCGTGCGCAAGGCCGTGCAAAAACAGCGTGCGGTTTACGAAGCGTTTCCGCGTTCCAAATGTTCGCTGGCGTTCAAGGCGATCGCGCAGAAGGTCGATACCTGGCCGCTGCCGGCGAACCCGCGCGGGCACCTGGAATTTTTCGTTGAGCGCCTCGTACAACAAACGGCAGGGCCGGTGCTATGACCGCCAGTGGCTATAACCTCTACAAGATATCGGCCCGCGATGCGCAGTGCGAGCTGATCGAGCGTTACGCGCCACTGGTAAAACGGATTGCCTACCACCTGTTGGCGCGTTTGCCGGCCAGTGTCCAGGTCGAAGACCTGATCCAGGCCGGGATGATCGGCCTGCTTGAAGTATCCACCAAATACGACGCCAGCAAAGGCGCGAGTTTCGAGACGTACGCGGGCATTCGAATCCGCGGCGCGATGCTCGATGAAGTGCGCAAGGGGGACTGGGCGCCACGTTCGGTCCACCGCAATACCCGAATGGTCAGCGACGCAATTCGCTCGATTGAAGCTAAAACAGGTCGCGACGCTAAAGATCACGAAGTTGCGGCCGAACTCCAATTGAGTCTTGACGATTATTACGGGATTTTGAACGACACCCTGGGCAGCCGCCTCTTCAGTTTCGACGACCTGTTGCAGGACGGCGAACACGAAGGGCTGCACGAGGATGGCGCAAGTGCTCATACGGAGCCGTCGCGTGACCTGGAAGATGAACGCTTCCAGGCCGCGCTGGCGGACGCGATTGCCAATTTGCCGGAGCGTGAGCGACTGGTGTTGGCGCTGTACTACGACGAAGAGCTGAACCTCAAGGAAATCGGTGAGGTCCTGGGTGTCAGCGAATCTCGGGTCAGCCAGTTACACAGCCAGTGCGCGGCCCGTTTGCGGGGGCGTTTGGGGGAGTGGCGAGCGCGCTGAAGGCAGTGTGGGGACACTGCGAACGGGCTGGCGGGTGTTAAACGCGCCGGTCGCGATCTGTTGTGCTCCAGACAGTCATCGAGTGTTTTGCCGGATTGAATGAAATGGCGTGTCCAGGTGCTGGGCGCGTTTAAGACTGCTTGGAGGTCGAATTGGACAAGAACATGAAAATCCTCATCGTTGATGACTTCTCAACGATGCGGCGGATCATAAAAAACCTGTTGCGTGACCTTGGGTTCACCAACACGGTCGAGGCGGATGACGGCACTACGGCCATTCCGGTCCTCAACAGCGGTAGCATCGACTTTCTGGTAACGGACTGGAACATGCCCGGCATGACCGGCATCGATCTGCTGCGCCACGTGCGTGCCGACGAAAAGCTCAAGCACCTGCCAGTGCTGATGGTGACCGCCGAAGCCAAGCGCGAGCAAATCATTGAAGCAGCCCAGGCCGGTGTTAACGGCTATGTGGTCAAGCCCTTCACGGCCCAGGCGTTGAAAGAAAAAATCGAAAAGATTTTCGAACGCATAGGCTGAGTCACTGCGCCACGGGGGAGCTATGGAGCAAAAAGAAATTTCACAGGGCGATTTCGAATCGACCCTGAAAAAACACGCCGTCGAATTGGTCGAGAGCCTTGAAAAAGGCAAGTTCGGCGACGCCGTGCAACTGATCCATGAGCTCAACCAGACCCGTGACCGCGGCCTGTACCAGGAGGTGGGCAAGCTCACCCGCGAGTTGCATAGCGCGATCGTCAATTTCCAGATTGATCCGAATATGCCGCAAGCCGAGGAGGTCTCTCAGATCACCGACGCCACCGAGCGCCTGGGGTACGTGGTCAAGCTCACCGAAGCCGCCGCCAACCGCACCATGGACCTGGTGGAAAACGCCACGCCGCTGGTTAACAGCCTGAGCCAGGAAGCCGAGGCCTTGAGCACGGACTGGGGACGGTTTATGCGCCGCGAAGTCGGGGCCGAAGAGTTCCGCGAGCTGGCCCGGCGGGTCGACGGTTTCCTGACACGCAGCAGCGAAGACAATCGCGTGGTGGCGGGCAACCTCAACGACATTCTGCTCGCTCAGGATTACCAGGACCTCACCGGCCAGGTGATCAAGCGCGTGACTCAATTGGTCACCGAAGTTGAAAGCAATCTGCTCAAGCTCGTGCTGATGGCCAGTCAGGTGGACCGCTTTGCGGGCATCGAACATGACCGTCAAGCGATGCACGCGGAAAAAGATCCACAAAAACATCTCTCTCAGGGTGAAGGTCCGCAGATTCATGCCGATAAAAGAGAAGACGTTATGTCCGGTCAGGACGATGTGGACGATTTGCTATCCAGCCTTGGATTTTAGACCTGTAGGAGCACCCCATTAATGAGCTTCGGCGCCGATGAAGAGATCCTTCAGGATTTCCTGGTTGAGGCCGGCGAGATTCTAGAGCAACTGTCCGAACAACTGGTCGAGCTGGAAAGCCGACCGGATGATGCGGATTTGCTCAATGCAATTTTTCGCGGTTTTCACACTGTAAAAGGGGGCGCCGGCTTCCTCCAGCTCAACGAGCTGGTGGAGTGCTGTCACATCGCCGAGAACGTGTTCGACATCCTGCGCAAGGGTGAGCGTCGCGTCGACTCGGAACTGATGGACGTGGTTCTCGAAGCACTGGACGCGGTGAACGGCATGTTCACCGAAGTCCGCGAGCGCAGCCCGATCACGGCGGCCACGCCTGAGTTGCTGGCAGCCCTGGCCCGTCTGGCCGAGCCGCAATCGGCCGACGAAGCCGCACCGGTTGCCGAAGTGGCGCCGGTGGCAGAAAGCACATCGGGTGACATCACCGACAACGAATTCGAGCAACTGCTGGACTCGTTGAACGCCGTCAAGGCCCAGGCCGAGGCGGCGCCTGCCGCACCAGCACCCGTCAGCACCACGGCTGCAGCCAGCGACGAAATCACCGACGACGAGTTCGAGTCGTTGCTCGATCAGTTGCACGGTAAAGGCCAGTTCGCCATCGACGCCGTGGTTGCCCCGGCGGCACCTGCCGCACCGGCTGCACCAAAGGCCGCAGGCGACAGCTCGGACATCACCGACGAAGAATTCGAAGCACTGCTCGATCAGCTCCATGGCAAGGGTAACTTCGCCGTCGAAGCGCTGGAGTCGGCGATTGCGTCGGCGCCCGTCGCGGCAGCACCAGTCGCCGCCGCAGTGGGCAGCGACCTGATCTCCGATCACGAATTCGAAGCGCTGCTCGACGAATTGCACGGTAAAGGCAAGTTCTCCGAAGTCGGCACGGCTACGGTCGCTGCCAGTGCTGCTGTTGCCGCGCCGGTAGCCAAGGCCGCAGCGCCCAAGCCGGTGGCGAAAGCCCCTGAGCCAAAAGCCGAAGCCGCCAAGCCTGCCCCGGCTCGCGCACCGGCCACGCCGCCGGCGGAAAAGCCGGCCAGCGAAGCCGAGACTACCGTGCGGGTCGATACCGCACGCCTCGACGAAATCATGAACATGGTCGGCGAACTGGTGCTGGTGCGTAACCGCCTGGTGCGCCTGGGTGCCAACAGCGCCGACGAGGCAATGTCCAAGGCCGTGTCCAACCTCGACGTGGTCACGGCGGACCTGCAAACCGCGGTGATGAAGACCCGCATGCAGCCAATCAAGAAGGTCTTCGGGCGTTTCCCGCGCCTGGTTCGCGACCTGGCTCGCCAGCTCAAGAAAGAGATCAACCTGGAACTGGTCGGCGAAGAAACCGACCTCGACAAGAACCTCGTCGAGGCCCTCGCCGACCCGCTGGTCCACTTGGTACGCAACGCCGTCGACCACGGTATCGAGTCGCCGGAAGAGCGCGAAGCCGCGGGCAAGTCCCGTGGTGGCAAGGTCATTCTTGCGGCCGAGCAGGAAGGCGACCACATCCTGTTGTCGATTTCCGATGACGGCAAAGGCATGGACCCCAACATCCTGCGCGCCATTGCGGTCAAACGCGGGGTCATGGACAAGGACGCCGCCGATCGCCTGAGCGACACCGAGTGCTACAACCTGATTTTTGCCCCGGGCTTCTCGACCAAGACCGAGATCTCCGACGTGTCAGGGCGTGGCGTGGGCATGGACGTGGTGAAAACCAAGATCTCCCAGCTCAACGGCTCGATCAACATTTACTCGGCCAAGGGCCAGGGCTCGAAGATCGTCATCAAGGTGCCGTTGACCCTGGCGATCATGCCGACGCTGATGGTCATGCTCGGCAACCAGGCGTTCGCGTTCCCGCTGGTGAACGTCAACGAGATCTTCCACCTCGACCTGTCGCGCACCAACGTGGTCGATGGCCAGGAAGTGGTGATCGTGCGCGACAAGGCGTTGCCACTGTTCTACCTCAAGCGCTGGCTGGTCGCTTCCGCCGCTCATGAAGAGCAGCGTGAAGGCCATGTGGTGATCCTTTCGGTGGGCACCCAGCGGATCGGCTTTGTCGTCGATCAACTGGTAGGCCAGGAAGAAGTGGTCATCAAGCCATTGGGCAAGATGCTCCAGGGAACCCCGGGCATGTCGGGCGCCACCATCACCGGTGATGGCCGTATTGCGCTGATTCTCGATGTTCCGAGCATGCTCAAGCGTTACGCCACCCGGCGTATTTGATTCTGGTGGAGCAGGGCGATCGCGCCTTCGCTCCATCTAACGGAGTGTTTATGGCAGTCAAGGTCCTGGTGGTGGACGATTCGGGTTTTTTCCGTCGCCGCGTCTCGGAAATTCTTTCGGCGGATCCGAACATCCAGGTCGTCGGTACCGCGACCAACGGCAAAGAGGCGATCGACCAGGCGTTGGCCCTCAAGCCGGATGTGATCACCATGGACTACGAGATGCCCATGATGGACGGCATCACGGCGGTGCGGCACATCATGCAACGCTGCCCGACCCCGGTATTGATGTTCTCCTCGCTGACGCACGAAGGCGCCCGGGTCACCCTGGATGCGCTGGACGCTGGTGCGGTGGATTTCCTGCCGAAGAATTTCGAAGACATCTCGCGCAACCCGGACAAGGTCAAGCAACTGCTGTGCGAGAAGATCCATACCCTCTCGCGCAGTAATCGGCGCGCCGGTGCCTACAGTGCGCCGGCCCCCGTTGCCGCGCCCATAGCCGCACCTGCGCCCGCGCCGTCGAGCGTTGGCAGTTACAGCAGCAGTGCGCCTGCGCGTCCGGCACCGGCACCGATTGCCTCTGTCTCTTATACACATCT
>NZ_JZRI01000051.1:0-14750 GCF_000952175.1 Pseudomonas sp. ES3-33
GTGACTGGAGTTCAGAGATGTGTATAAGAGACCGGTGTAGAACATATCGAAAATCTTTGCCCGCTCGTCCTCCGGAATCCCTGGCCCTTCGTCGCTGACCGAGAAAAACAACTCGCTGTCATTGGCGCCAGCGCTCAACTGCAGGCGGCCCTGAGGCGGGGAAAACCGCGCGGCGTTTTCCAGTACGTTTACCAGCGCCTGTTCGATCAGCGCCGCGTGCACGTAGAGCAGCGGCAACTCCGGGGGCACTTCGGTGCTGACCTGCAGCGGCGCGAGCACCGCACGCAGGCGATTGAGCGAGCTGCCGACGATGTCTGCCGGCGACACCCAGTCCCGCGCCAGCTTCAACGCACCGTGGCCCAGGCGGGTCATGTCCAGCAGGTTTTGAATGTAACGATCGAGGCGTTCGGCTTCGTCGCGAGTGCCTTCGAGCAGTTCGCGGCGGTCTTCCAGCGGGATCGCTTCGCCGAGCGCCAGCAGGCTGTCGATGCTGCCGCGCATCGAGGTCAACGGCGTGCGCAGGTCGTGGGACACCGAGGCCAGCAAGGCACTGCGCAGTTGCTCGGTTTCACCGTGCAGGCGCGCCGCCTCCAGGTCCTGGGCCAGTTGCGCACGGGCCAGTGCCTGGGCGAGTGGCTGGCTCAAGGCAGTCAGCAGGCGGCGGCGCTGGCCGCTCAAGATATGACCTTCCCTGGCGCACACGCCGAGCAGCGCCAGCGGTCCGTCCTCTACCGACAACGGCCACCACCACCAGCGTCCCATCGGCAAAGTCCCGGTTCCCGCACCCGCCGGCTGATCGTGTTGCCAGGCCCAGTCGGCCGCTGCGCGTTCGGCTTCGGTGAAGGTCAACGGGCCACCGGTTTCAACTTTCCAGCCCGCCTGCCCGTCGCGATTGAGCAGGCACAGTTGTACGTCGCTCCAGCCGTTGAGGTGCTGCGCCGCCGCACTGACTACCGCCTGACGATCAGTGGCCGCGGTGAGTTTGCGCGACAGGTCGAGCAGTTCGCTGGTCTCTTCCTGGGTATCGCGCAGCGCCTGCAATTGTCGACGCTGACGCGCCGCGAGGTTGCCGGTGAGTGCGGCCATCAACAGGAAAAACAACAAGGTCAGCACGTCTTCTTCGCGCTGGATGCTGAAGGAAAAATTCGGTGGAATGAACAGGAAGTCATAGGTCAGGAATGACAGCGCCGCGCAGGCCAGCGCCGGGCCAAGACTGCTGCGCACGGCCACCAGCAGCACGGCCGCGAGGAACACCAGGGAGATGTTGGGCAGCGGCAACACACTGGCTACGGCCCAGGCCAAGGCACTGGCGAGCACGGTCGCGACCAGCGCCAGCGCATAGTCGAACCAAACCAGTGGCTGGGTCGAACGCGCGCGTGGCGAATGTTGCGCATGATCGCTGTCGAGCACGTTAATTTCCAGCCCGCGCGCGTTGCGCAACAACCGCGACGCCAGGCCGCCACCGAACAGGCGCCGGCGCCAACGCTGCCGGGATTGCCCCACCAGGATCAGGCTGGCGCGACGTTCGCCGGCATGCTGGATCAGGGTTTTCGCGACCTCGCCAGCTCGCAGTAACACCACCTCGCCACCCAGGCGCTCGGCCAGTTGCTGGGCACTTTGCAGGCGCAGGCGTGCCTGTTCGTCGCGCGTGCTGCCGTTGTCCACATGCACCAGGCTCCACGGCAGGTGACGACGCTGGGCGACCCGGCTGGCATGCCGCACCAGGCGCTCGGCCTGCTCATCGCCATCGACCCCGACCAGCAACCGACCGCGCACAGCCGGCGCATCCTGGCCGAGTTGGCGATAGCCCTGGGCCAGGTCATTGTCGACTTGCGCGGCGGCAGTCTGCATCGCCAGTTCACGCAAGGCCGTGAGGTTGGTCTGGGTGAAGAATGCATCGATGGCCGCCCGTGCCTGCTCCGGCACATAGACTTTGCCGTCGCGCAGACGCTCGAGCAATTCCCGCGGCGGCAAGTCGATCAGCAGCAGTTCATAGGCTTCCTGAAGCACCCAGTCCGGCAAGGTCTCGCGGACCTGCACGCCGGTGATGCCACGCACCTGGTCATTGAGGCTTTCCAGGTGCTGGACGTTGACGGTCGTGAACACGTCGATGCCGGCGGCGAGCAGTTCCTGGATGTCCTGCCAGCGCTTGGCGTGACGGCTGCCGGGGGCGTTGCTGTGGGCCAGTTCGTCCACCAGCACCAGCTTGGGTTTGGCCGCGAGCAGGCCGTCGAGGTCCATTTCCTCGAGCATGACGCCACGGTATTCCGAGCGCACCAACGGTTGCTGTGGCAAGCCGCCGAGCAGCGCTTCGGTTTCGGCGCGGCCGTGGGTTTCGACCACCCCGGCGATGACTTTCACGCCCTGGCGCAGCTGGGTATGGGCCGCTTGCAGCATGGCGTAGGTCTTGCCGACACCCGGGGCGGCGCCAAGGAAAACCTTGAGCCGGCCACGCCCGTCGCGGGGCAGGTCTGCTAGCAGTGCGTCGGCGCGGCCGGAGTTGCTCATCTGATATTGCCTTGTTCGACTTGGAATGGGGGTTACCGCGAAAGATCGCAGGCTCCGTGTAGGAGCTGGCGAAGCCTGCGATCTTTTGATCTACAGCTTTTCCAGCGCAATATTCAACGCCAACACATTCACCACCGGCGGGCCTACCAGCGGTCGCTCGATATGCGCATTCATCAATTGCTCAACCGTCGACACCGGCAACTGCCGCGCCGCCGCAACACGCGCCAGTTGATAGGCAATCGCCGCAGGAGGCAAGTGCGGATCGAGGCCGCTGCCGGAAGTGGTCAGTTGCGCCAATGGCACCGGTCCCTGGCCGGGCACCAGCAGTTTGTTGGCATCGTCGACCACCCGGGTCGCGAGCGCCGGGTTGCTTGGCGCGAAGTTGCTGGCACCACTGGCAACCGTGGCAAAGGCACCGGCTGAAGGTCGTGGATGGAACCAGGCGTCACCGGTGAAATCCTGGGCGATCAGTGCAGAGCCACGCACCTTGCCACTGGCGTCCTGCACCAGGCTGCCGTTGGCCTGGCTGGGGAAAGCGACCTGGGCCACACCGGTGACAACCAGGGGATAGGCAACGCCGGTGATCAGGGTCATGAGAACGAGCAGGCTCAAGGCCGGGCGGATCATTGTGGACATTTCAGATTCCTCGAATTCGGGTAACAAATTCTGTGGTTCGTGAGCAAACTGCCCCTGTAGGAGCGAGCTTGCTCGCGAAAAACTTGAGCTCAACGCGCTCATCCAGACAGAACGCGTCATCGTTAACTTCCATCGCCAGCAGGCTGGCTCCCACACAAGCGGTCAAACCAGATGCAATGCCGTCAAGAGCATGTCGATCGCCTTGATCCCCACAAACGGCACCACAATCCCGCCTAGCCCATAAATCAACAGGTTGCGCCGCAACAACGCCGCTGCACTGGCTGCCTGCACCCGCACACCGCGCAACGCCAGCGGGATCAGCACCACAATGATCAAGGCGTTGAACACGATCGCCGAGAGAATCGCGCTCTGCGGGCTGCTCAGATGCATGATGTTGAGCACGCCCAGTTGCGGATAGATCGTGGCGAACAGCGCCGGCAGGATCGCGAAGTATTTGGCCACGTCGTTGGCGATGGAAAAGGTCGTCAGCGCACCACGGGTCACCAGCAATTCCTTGCCGATTTGCACCACGTCCAGCAGCTTGGTCGGGTCGCTGTCGAGGTCGACCATGTTCGCCGCCTCGCGTGCCGCCTGGGTCCCGTCGTTCATCGCCATGCCGACATCAGCCTGGGCCAGGGCCGGGGCATCGTTGGCACCGTCGCCGCACATCGCTACCAGCCGACCGTCGTTCTGTTCATGCCGAATGCGCGCCAGTTTTTTCTCTGGCGTGGCTTCGGCCAGCACGTCGTCGACGCCCGCTTCGGCCGCAATTGCCGCAGCCGTCAGCGGGTTGTCGCCGGTCACCATCACCGTGCGAATGCCCAACTTGCGCAGTTCGGCAAAACGCTCGCGGATGCCGGGCTTGACCACGTCCTTGAGGTGGATGGCGCCGAGCAGTTTGCCGTCGGCACACACCAGCAGCGGCGTGCCACCGCTTTGGGCGATCTTGTCGATTTCCCGGGACAGCGCCGGTGCCAGGTCGGCGCGTTTCAGGCCGACAAACGCCAGCACCGAATCCACCGCACCCTTGCGGTAAACGCGGCCCTGATAGTCAACGCCGGACAGGCGGGTTTCGGCACTGAACGGCACGCTCGTCAGGGTCTCGGGCGACGGCTCTGGCTGTGGATGCAAGCCTCGCAGGTATTCGACGATGGACTTGCCTTCCGCCGTGTCATCTGCCAGGGAGGCGAACAGTGCACCTTCGGCCAATTCCCGGCCGCTCACTCCCGGCGCCGCATACACCGCCGTGCAGCGACGGTTGCCGAACGTGATGGTGCCGGTCTTGTCCAGCAACAGCACGTGTACATCCCCCGCCGCTTCCACGGCGCGACCGGACTTGGCGATGACATTCAAGCGCACCAGGCGGTCCATCCCGGCAATACCGATGGCGGACAACAAACCGCCAATGGTGGTCGGAATCAGCGTGACCAATAACGCCACGAGGAACACCAGCGGCAGGCTGCCATTGGCGAAATGCGCGAAGGGTTGCAGGGTCACGACCACCAGCAGGAAGATCAGCGTCAGGCCGATCAGCAGGATGTCGAGGGCGACTTCGTTCGGGGTTTTCTGGCGTTTGGCGCCTTCGACCAAGGCAATCATGCGATCGAGCGTCGACTCCCCGGGGTTGGCCGTGATCCGCACCAGCAACCAGTCCGATACCAGCCGGGTATTGCCGGTCACCGCCGAACGATCTCCGCCCGACTCGCGAATGACCGGCGCCGACTCACCGGTAATCGCCGCCTCGTTGACCGCCGCGATGCCTTCGATCACCTCGCCGTCACCGGGGATCATTTCCCCGGCTTCGACGCGCACTACGTCATCTTTGCGCAGGCTGGTGGCCGGCACGATTTGAAAGCTGCCATCGGCGGTTTTGCGCCGGGCACTCAGGCCCTCGCTGCCTGCCTTCAAGCTGTCGGCGCGAGCCTTGCCGCGACCCTCGGCCAAGGCTTCGGCGAAGTTGGCAAACAGCACGGTGAACCACAGCCACAGGGCAATTTGCGCGGCGACAAACGTCGGCACTGCCGGATCCGGAATGAAGCACAGCACGGTGGTCAGGATGGCGGTCAGTTCCACCACCAGCATCACCGGCGCACGCTGCAACTGGCGCGGGTCAAGCTTGACGAAGGCTTGCACCAGCGCCGGGCGCCACAGGGCCGAGATCGCGGTTTTCGGTTGTTCCGGCGCCTTGACGGCAGCCGGTTTGGTTGCGGGCATATTCATCATCAGCTCCTTAGAAACCCAGGCTCAAGTGTTCGGCAATAGGCCCCAGTGCCAAGGTCGGCAGGAAGGTCAAGCCACCCACCAGCAAAATGGTCACCGTCAACAAGGTCACGAACAGCGGGCCATGGGTGGGGAAGCTGTTCGGGCTGACCGGCGCGGCTTTCTTCAGCGCCAGGCTGCCAGCCAGCGCAAGCACGGGCAGGATGTAGCCGAAGCGGCCGATCAACATGCCAAGACCGAGCATCAGGTTGTGAAACGGCGTGTTGGCGCCGAAGCCAGCGAAGGCTGAGCCGTTGTTGGCGCTGGCCGAGGTGTAGGCGTAGAGCAACTGGCTGAAACCGTGCGGCCCCGGGTTAGTGACCGCCGCCACTGGCCCTGGCAGGCTGGCGGCAATCGCGCCCAGCACCAGCACGCCGACCGGCATCACCAGCAAAGTCACCACCAGCAACTGCACTTCCCGAGCCTGCAGTTTTTTGCCGAGGTATTCCGGCGTGCGGCCGATCATCAGCCCCGCCAGGAACACGGCGATCAGCACGTTCAGCAGCATGCCGTAGAGCCCGGCCCCCACACCGCCGAAGATCACCTCGCCGACCATCATATTGACCAGCGCGACCATGCCGCTGAGAGGGTTGAGGCTGTCGTGCATCGCGTTGACCGAACCGTTGGACGCCGCCGTCGTCGTCACCGACCACAGCACCGAACCGGTAGTACCAAAGCGCGCTTCCTTGCCTTCCAGCGGCGCGGTCTGTTCCACCGCCGCGTTATTGAGGCTCGGGTTCGGCTGGTACTCAGCCCACAACGAGGTGGCGCCACCAATGAGGAACAGCGCCAGCATGCAGGCAATGATCGCGCGGCTCTGACGCAGGTCCTTCACGTAGTGGCCAAACGTAAAGACCAGGGCCACAGGAATCAAAATGATCGACGCCAATTCGAACAGATTGCTCCACGCCGTCGGGTTCTCGAACGGATGCGCCGAGTTAACGCCAAAGAAGCCGCCGCCGTTGGTGCCCAACTGCTTGATCGCAATCTGGCTGGCGGCCGGGCCCAGCGGAATCACCTGATCGACACCCTGCATCGTCACGGCATTCACGTAGTGAGCGAAGGTCTGCGGCACGCCCTGCCACACCAGGAACAGCGCCAGCAGCAGGCACAGCGGCAGTAAGCCGTAAAGGGTGGCACGGGTCATGTCGACCCAGAAATTGCCCAGAGTCTTGGTGGACTTGCGCCCAATACCACGACACAAGGCCACTAGCACAGCCAGGCCGGTGGCGGCGCTGACGAAGTTCTGCACGGTGAGGCCGACCATCTGGCTCAGGTAACTGAGCGTCGCCTCGCCGCTGTAGGACTGCCAGTTGGTGTTGGTCATGAAGCTGACGGCTGTGTTGAACGCCTGAGTCCACTCCTGGCCCGGCAACTGCTGCGGGTTGAGCGGCAGATAGTCCTGGAACAGCAGAATCGCAAACAACAGCACAAAGCCGGCCAGGTTGAACGCCAGCAGCGCCAGCGCGTACTTCTGCCAGCTCTGCTCGGCCTGCGGATCAACCCCCGCCACCCGATAACAACCGCGCTCCACCGGCCCAAGTACCGGCGTCAGCCAGGTGCGCTGCCCTTCCATCACCTTGTAGTAGAACCGACCCAGAAACGGCGCAGGCACAAGCACCAACGCGAAGAATGCGAGGATCAGCCAATAGTCATAACTGTGCATACCCGCTCCTAGTTCCGGTCCGCGCGCAACAGCGCAACCAACAGATAAATGAACAGCCCCACTGCCAGCAGCAGTGACACTCCGTCCAGAACGCTCATGGAAGTTCTCCGTGTTACGGCGTATTGCCGCGTGTGGAGGTATTGTCGGGAGAGAGGCTGTAAAGGAACGAGATCGAGGGGTGTGGCGGGGGATAAAGAAAGCGTAAAGAGTGGGTTTATGCGGGCGTTACAGCGGTGCCTGCACCGGCACCTTCGCCGGCAAGCCCGCTCCCACGGGGGCTCGCGGTGTCAGGACTGACGCAGCCCAACTGTGGGAGCGGGCTTGCCCGCGAAGGCGGCATAACTGCCAGCATCGCCCCTCACTGGCGCACAACCAGTACACATTCAGCAACAAACATCCTTGATGCGACGTTTTTTCGCTCTTTACGACTGCAATCACCACACTGGCACGCCCACTGCACGCGCCCTCCCCCGAGCTTTCCAAACCGTTCAGGGAGCAAACGCATGAATACACAACTCAAACCCACGCTGGGTACGCTGCACCTGTGGGGCATTGCGGTCGGGCTGGTGATTTCCGGAGAATATTTCGGCTGGAGTTACGGCTGGGGCGTCGCCGGGACGCTGGGGTTTCTGGTGACTTCCTTCATGGTCGCCACCATGTACACCTGCTTCATCTTTAGCTTCACTGAGCTAACCACCGCCATTCCCCACGCCGGAGGGCCTTTTGCCTACAGCCGCCGGGCCTTCGGCGAAAAAGGCGGATTGATCGCCGGGTTGGCGACGCTGATCGAATTCGTCTTCGCCCCACCGGCCATTGCCCTGGCGATTGGCGCTTACCTGAACGTGCAATTCCCGGCGCTCGATCCCAAGCACGCGGCAGTCGGTGCCTACATCGTGTTCATGGGTCTGAACATTCTCGGGGTGAAACTGGCCGCGACTTTTGAGCTGGTCGTCTGCGTGCTGGCCGTTGCCGAGCTGCTGGTGTTCATGGGGGTGGTCGCACCGGCGTTCAGCTTCAGCAACTTTGCACTCAATGGCTGGGCCGGTTCGGATGTATTCGGCGCCCCGGCCATCGCCGGCATGTTTGCCGCCATCCCGTTCGCCATCTGGTTCTTCCTCGCCATCGAGGGTGCAGCCATGGCCGCCGAAGAAGCCAAGGACCCCAAGCGCACGATTCCCAAGGCCTACATCAGCGGCATCCTGACCCTGGTGTTGCTGGCAATGGGCGTAATGTTCTTTGCCGGTGGCGTTGGCGACTGGCGCACCTTGTCCAACATCAACGATCCGCTGCCGCAAGCCATGAAAACCGTGGTCGGCGAAAACTCCGGCTGGCTGCACATGCTGGTGTGGATTGGCCTGTTCGGCTTGGTGGCGAGTTTCCACGGCATCATCTTGGGGTATTCGCGCCAGTTCTTCGCCCTGGCGCGCGCCGGTTATTTGCCCAAGTCCCTGGCAAAACTGTCACGCTTCCAGACTCCACACCGCGCAATTATTGCCGGTGGTGTGATCGGTATCGCGGCGATCTACAGCGATGGCCTGATCAACCTCGGCGGGATGACGCTCACCGCCGCGATGATCACCATGGCGGTATTCGGGGCAATCGTCATGTACATCATGAGCATGCTCAGCCTGTTTAAACTGCGTAAAACCGAGCCGAACCTGGAGCGCACATTCCGCGCGCCGTGCTACCCGCTGGTGCCGATGATTGCGCTGCTGCTGGCGCTGGTGTGCCTGGTGGCGATGGCCTGGTTCAACACCTTGATCGGGCTGATCTTCCTCGGCTTCATGGCGGTGGGGTTCGTGTACTTCATGCTGACGGCACAACTGCGCGCCGATGCACCGGCCGATGCGATGCTGACCGGCCTATAAGCCATCCTCCCGGTAGGAGCTGCCGCAGGTTCGGGCCGCGATCGGACGATCTTTTGATCTTCGGCGTTCGTAATGACGCAAAAGTCAAAAGATCGCAGCCTGCGGCAGCTCCTACGTACCCGCCATAACAGGCCTACAATGGAACCACTGCGAAGAACAATCGCTCAAAGTGGTATGCACGATCGGCCGGCGAAATCCGCCTGCCGGCCTGCCCCTCAAGGAGAGCCCTATGCCCTGGTATGCCTGGTTGATTCTGGTTGTTGCAATCGGCTCGATCGTTGGTGGTCTGATGATGCTGCGTGATACTGCCAACAAGGTCGAACTCACCGACGAGCAACGTAAACGCGTCGCCGAACGCAATGCGGACATGGACGCCAAGGAAGCGAAAGATCGCTGAACACTAAGATCAAAAGATCGCAGCCTTCGGCAGCTCCTACCGGGGCTGCGATCTTTTTTTATTTTTCCCAGTCTGCCTTGGCGATGTGCAGGCCGTGCATTCCGTTGTATGCAGCACGCTCGGGCTGGCTCCAACCTTCCAGCAACTCATCTTCCAACCGATAAATCTCCACTCCAAGCGGACGACATACGCTCAACGGATCCTGCGCGTCCGGCCCCCACATCGGCAAAGACAAATCCCCTCCCGGGCAGGTCGACAGCGCACACAGCAAATCAATCTCGGCAAAGAATTCCAGGTAGTCGCCCTTCTGCGCCGGACAGGCTTTCATGAAGTACATGTCGTCATGATTGAGGCCTGTGCATTGGAAAATGTTCAACACGTCATGCACGTCAAACTCGGTCAGACCATGGGGTAATACGGCCCGGGTCAGGTTCGAATGGCAATGATGGTGAAAGTCCTCGCCCGTGAGCATTTTGTTCACATAGGGATCGCAACGCGTGCCCAGCAAGTCATGCAAGCGGCCACCGTGCTCGTCGACGCCATAAGCGGCCAGGCTGTCATCGGTGATGGTCACCAATGGCCGCAAAAAGGGCAGGTTCGACCACAGCCGGTCATGGGTACTGACATGCGCGCCTTGCAGTTGCCGGGTGCGGGCCGCCCACAGGCGTTCGCGGGGATCGTTGGCATTCCAGACGTTAAAATCACCCACTTGCGGGCCGACCGGTGTGGTAACTCGAAACACATGCCCAGCAGGGACATGCCACGCGCGCCCGGTGCGGATCGGGACCTCAAATTGCTCGATCAGCGTGCGAGCGTCCTGCGCCTCACGAATTCGGTTGTAAAACACAGTGTCCACCTGCAAAGCCGCGCCTTTGCTGACCTGATAGGCCGCTGGGTAATCTTTGAACATGATCGTCTCCTCGCTCAGGCAGACCGCCAAGGCTCAGCGGTCCCGGATGAATAAAAGTCTGCAGGCGAGCAAACACTATTCATGCCAGGTTGCGCTTTGAAGCATCCGGGTGCTTTTTTAGGAATAGAAGACAGTCACCATCTAAGCTTCCTTGGTTAAGATGATGTATTGCCGTGGAGATTTCAGATGCGTTACTCGCAGGATCACAAAGCTCAAACCCATCAACGCATCATCAAGGAAGCCGCTGCACGCTTCCGACGTGACGGGATTGGCGCGACCGGCCTGCAACCCCTGATGAAAGCATTGGGCCTGACCCACGGCGGTTTCTACTCACACTTTTCCTCCAAGGACGAACTGGTGGAGAAAGCCCTGCAGGCGGCGGGCGAAGAACTCGACGCGCAGTGCGCCATGTTGTTCGCCGAAGATCGTCCCTTGGACGCCTTCATCGACAGTTACCTGTCCGAGTGGCACCAAACCTCGCCCCAACAGGGCTGCCCGCTGCCGACCATGTCATCCGAACTGGGCTTGCGCGGGCAGCCGAGCCCGACAACCGATGCCGTTCTCAACGCAAGGCTTGAACAAGTGCAAGGCACGCTGGAGGGCGAACATGCCGACGACCGCAGCATCGTCATCATGTCGACCCTGGTAGGAGCACTGCTGTTATCACGCAGCGTCGAGAACCCCGGGCTGGCCCAGCGGATCCTCGACGTCACGCGCGAACACTTGAAGCAGTCCCGGGACTAGTCCTGCCAGCGCTTGAACAGCACGCTGGCATTGACCCCGCCGAAGCCGAAGCCGTTGGACAGCGCGTATTCAATCGCCATCGGCCTCGCCTCGCCATGGACAATGTCCACGCCTTCGGTGGCCGGGTCCGGGTCGTCGAAATTCAGCGTGGCCGGCGCCACCTGATCACGAATCGCCAACAACGTAAAAATCGCCTCGATCCCGCCCGCAGCACCCAGTAAATGCCCGGTAGCCGACTTGGTCGCTGTTACCGCGATTTTGTTCTCGGTGCCGAACAACGATTTGATAGCCGCCAACTCCCCGAGATCGCCGACCGGCGTTGAAGTCGCATGGGCATTCAGGTGTTGCACCTGATCCGGAGTAATACCCGCCTGCGCCAATGCCAAGGCCATTGCCCGGCGCGCCCCGCTGCCATCTTCCGGGCCGGCGGTCAGGTGATAAGCATCCGCGCTGGTACCGTAACCCACCAGTTCCGCCAAAGGCTGAGCACCCCGGGCCAGGGCATGTTCCAGGGATTCGATCACCAGAAGACCGGCGCCCTCGCCCATAACAAACCCGTCACGGCCACTGTCGAACGGCCGCGAAGCGCGCTCGGGGGTCTCGTTATAACCACTGGACAAGGCCCGCGCCGCCGCAAAACCGGCAAGACTGACGCGATCGATCGAGGCTTCCGCCCCACCACACACCGCAATATCCGCCTCACCACAGCGGATCAGCCGCGCCGCATCACCAATCGCCTGCACCCCGGCCGCACACGCCGTCACCGGAGCACCCAACGGACCTTTGAAGCCGTGCTGAATGGACACATGTCCGGCGGCAAGATTGACCAAGAACGACGGAATGGTGAACGGCGACAAACGCCGCGGCCCACGACTGTCCGTGGTACGCACCGCATCGGCAATCGCCCCGAAACCACCCACGCCTGAGCCGATGATCGTGGCCGTGCGCTCCTGGGCAGTGGCATCCAGCGCCTGCCAACCGGCCTGTTCCAGCGCCTGACGCGCCGCTTCCATCGCAAACACGATAAAGCGGTCCATCTTCTTCTGCTCCTTGGGCGGCGTCGCCCGATCCGGGTCAAACCCCGCCTCGGCATCATCAGCCAGCAACGGCACCACGCCACCGACTGAGGTCGGCAAATCGGCAACCACAGCGTCCGGCAACGTGCGTAACCCGGACCGCCCCGCCAAGAGCCGCGCCCAAACCGCGTCGACACCCGTGCCCAAAGGCGACACCAGGCCCATGCCTGTTACAACCACTCGACGATCACTCATACTGCAAACACCTCAAGTCGCCTCACTTGTAACGTGCGGCAGCTTTGCTCTTGGACAAATTCGGCGCCATCACATGACGCGCCGCTACAAAGGCATCCCAATCCGCCGCGTCGGGCAACGAAGGAATGGTGACAAGCTCACCCTGATCGAGACCTGACAGAGCAGCATCAACCATCTCCCCCGCCTCCATCACCATGTCCTCCGGGATCTGCGACGCATCAATGCCGGAGCGCTCCCAGATCTCAGTGCGGGTTACACCCGGCAAAACGGCCTGGACTTTGACGCCTGTACCATCCAGTTCCGCATTCAAGGACTGGGTCAGACTTAACACATATGCCTTGCTGGCGCTGTAAGTAGCATTGAAGCGCTCAGGAAACAGCGCCACGACCGAGGCGATATTGATAATCGTGCCACGACCCGCCTTGGCAAAACCGGCTGCCGCTGCTGAAGCCAACCGGGTGACGGCGGTTATGTTGAGTTGGATAAGGCGCTCAAGTTGATCCAGGTCGGAATTTGCCAACAGCCCATCCGCCGCGACACCGGCATTGTTTAGTAGGAGGCTGATGCTGGAGTCACTGCGCAGACGTTGCTCGAGTTTCAGCACATCGTCTTTTTGCGTCAGGTCTGCCTTCAGCACTTCAACCTGCACACCGTGGCTTGCGCGCAGTTTGGTCGCCGCGGCTTCCAGGCGTTCCTGGTCGCGGGCTACCAGCAGCAAGTCGAAGCCACGGGCTGCGAGGCGCTCGGCGTAGATGGCACCGATGCCGGAAGAGGCGCCGGTGATGAGGGCTGTTCCTTGAGATTGGGGGGAGGTCATCGGTGTACTCCTGTGGGGATTTCAGAGTCGTGGAAGGCCGAGATGGCTCTAGCTAACGGGCGACCATTTTATTATATGCATAATCTAAAGACAATATGATAGCCGTAATTTTTAATGACCCGACGAAAGGCGAGCGCAATCACGGCGGCCAGAATGCAAAAAGGCCGGTCAATGACCGGCCTTGCAAGCTCGCTGTTTAGCTTAGTTCACGACCAGCCTTTCGCGGTTTTTATCCAGGATCGCTTTACCGATCCCTTTGACTTCGAGCAGTTCGTCCACCGTAGCGAATGGACCGTTCATATCACGATACGCAACAATCTCTTGGGCCTTGGCTTCGCCTATACCCACCAGGTCACGCTGTAGAGTGGTTGCATCGGCTGCGTTGAGATCGACCTTGACTGCCTGTGGCTTAGGGGCAATTTCCCGAGTTGCGGTGGTCGCGCCAGTCTCGGCTTTCGGCGCGGGGGCTGCATGGGTGGCGAGGGAGAGGCTGGTGAGGAATGCAAAAACCAGAGAGGAGAGATAGCCAGTACGCATAGTTGAAGCTCCATGTCATCGATTTGGGAAAGCAGCTTCTCCGAAGCTGCCTTCCAAATTTAGGCGATGTATGGAGACTGTCAAAAGTGTGTCTGTTGCGGGATGTGAGATAATTGCAAACTCTTAACGACCCCGCATGTAAAGCGCTTAGCTGATCCCGGATGCCGTGCTGCAAATTCCCCCAGCAGCGAGCTCGCCATGATGCGTTCCGACGCATAAGTCGAAAAAATATATCTCTCTAAACAACAATGAAACCTCCCCGCAACACCAAGACAGCGCGTGGATCACTCCAATAATACTGACGATCGGTCGGCGACTTCAATCCGACGCGACAGACTCAGGAGCGCCATCATTGACATTCTTTTGACTTCCATGCGTATGCCGTTCCGTAGCCCGACGCTCCGCTTCTCAATGCATCCATAAGGTGGCATCATTCGCGATGAATTAAGCTAGGAGGTTTTGACAACTCATTCTGAAAAAAATGGAAGGTATTTTAACTGATGAATGATACTGCCAAAAAGTCACGAATAACACCAATTGACGGGCTGCGTGGATTCGCAGTTTTAGTAGTATTTGTTTATCACACGCTTGGTATCCCATTGAGTGGCGACATCGGCGTCGACATATTTTTTACAATGAGCGGTTTTTTAATCTCTTCCCAAATTTTTAATGAGATCAAAAGAACAAATACCATAAATATCGTCAAGTTCTATCTCAATCGCATCGTCCGATTGATCCTTGCATTTCTCGCCGTGTGAGTACTTTACTTGGCGATTTACTACTGCTTTGGAAAATACAGTTATCCAGCAAATGAAACAGCCGACATGACGACCATGCTCAGCATGATTTTCATGGCGAATATTTACTTAGCACAAGATCTGCACCCCATCCCTTTCCTCCAGCATACGTGGACGTTGGCGGTAGAGTGGCAGTTCTATATCGCATGGCCAATTATTTTGCTAACGCTTGCGAAATGTGGAATTAAGACAAAAAAGCTACTGGCAGTTTTAATTTGCGCGGGGATCCTCACAATCTGGATTCTGCGGATGGCTGGCGACAGATTCTTGCAGTTCGATGGAATTCTTCTCGGGTCGCTAATCCCACTTATAAAAGATTACCTGTCTCTTATACACGTCT
>NZ_JZRI01000052.1:0-28313 GCF_000952175.1 Pseudomonas sp. ES3-33
TAAGTAGACTTTTCCTACATGTTTTTTTAATGTTTTGAACAGCTCAAAATTTGATTTTTTGTCGCGCGCTGTTAGTCTTCGATGAAACCAAGTCGCTGCCTGTGTTAGCCATCAATGCCTATTGGAGTTTGTGTGTATCCTATAGAGTGGATTTGTGGCGATAATCAAGAGATTGAGTGCTGGAAAACATCATTCTGGAAGACACAACACTCCGTGATGGAGAGCAATCGCCTGGAGTGGCAGCTCGCGATTTTTCTACTGGAGCCGTCATCACCTGCGGGGTTGTTTCAACTTCTAAAATGGCTCTTTACGTTATGGTTGTATAGCAGAAAGGATAATGTGTGCGCCACCTGAAAGCAGTATATCCACTCAGCATTTTTTACAGGACAAAGACATAGTACAGGTCGATTTCTACCAGCTAGGCAATGGTCGAGCAACGTGCTCAGAATCTATATTCGGCTCTCTTGTGAATAGAGTAGTAATGGTATGAGAATTAAGCGGGATGTCGCGATTCATGTTAGCCTTTTGTTGAGTACCGCTAATATTTTAGGTTCTTCCGGCCTCATGGTTTGGATTGACCATGCGTTGCATTTCGAGTCTGCAGATTTAACAGCATACTACCCGCTACTGTCCTACTTGTTGGGGCTGTCGCTCGGGTGTTGTATTTTAGGGCTGGTTAGCCCGGTATATAAACGCATTGTATCGGAAAGTTTTTTTCTAATTTTATTAGTTGTGGCTTTGTCTGTTTGTACAGCGTTGGCTGTTGGTGACGGTATTTTTAGTGAAGGATTCGAGCTTTTCTTGAGATTTCTCTGGGGTGGGGCAAGTGGATGCACCGTTATTTTGGGGCGGGCAATGCTGGCCTCTCCACGCAGGAGTAGTGAGGCATATAAAAACTTTTCAGCTTTAAGTTTTGCTTTAGCTAGCATGCCTTTGATTGTGCCGGTTGTTTTTGCGATTTTTTTCCTCCAGCATAGACCCGTAGCCGCAATTTTTGCAGCGACAGTGTATGCCTTTACGTTAGTTGTGTATTTGGTGGATGGTACGGGCCTCGCGATTGAAGATCCGTGTCCGGCGGGGGATAACCTTGGATTGAAATCTGGATCTTTAAATTGTTTCACTCTAATTATTTCAAATGTTGTATTTTTTCTAATTTTGATACTTGTGCCGATGGTGAAAGCTCTGATCGATCCTGGTCTTGAGATATTACATATATACGGTGTAATTTTGTGTGTTTGGCTGGTTGTCGGTTGGATTGTTTTTCGATATTTTCAAAGTCTTTCATCGATGTCGCGGTTGAAGTTTGGCTTTTTTGTTCAGCTGATAATGCTGGGTAGTTGTCTCTGGGTATTGTTCGTCGGAAGGTACTCCGTATTTTATCTTATTTTTTTCATGGCGTTTATTTCGAATATGTTGGTCCAGCCTACGTTGTTTACGTTGTTGGGTCATTACGCTTTCAATAAGCTATTGCTATTTGGTATCCAGTCTGGGGTTTATATTTTTGTAGTTTTCGTGTTGTTAGCTGTCTCAGTTTTCGTAGGTTTTTCTATTCGCTCGGTCTTTTTGCTATTGTCCGTTGTTATTGCAATTTCACTGACCTGTTTACATGTGTTTTTGCTGGATTTCCGCAAGGCGAGCATTTGATTGGGCTATTTCCAAAATCGAGGTGTGTTGACTACGAAAAGAGAGTTAGGGAATGCAACTGCAGAAGTGCGAGGCGCTTCATTAGGTAAGTTGCTAACGTGTCAGGATGGATTGCGAGTCAGGGAGGTACATAGTCCCCTTTCTGCAATGCTAGTTGCGTCCCCGGTACACGTTAGCTGTTAATAATCAGCGCGGTTTGAAAACACACCGTGCTAATTATTAACTCCGAAGGTGGCTCCTGGCGTTGTGCTAAGGTCAAGGCGCGAACGGCATCACTCGCTTGTGATGGGTCTTGTTGTACGTTTCACAAATAATCCTGAACGCTTCCTCACGTACCGGCTCGCCATGCAGAAAAGCATCAATTTCGGCATAGGTCACCCCATGGGACGCCTCATCCGGCTTGCCCGGGGACAGGTCCTCGAGATCGGCAGTGGGGATCTTCTCCACCAGCGATTCCGGTGCGCCAAAGCTGCGGGCGATGCTGCGCACCTGGTTTTTCACCAGCCCGCTCAGTGGCGCCAGGTCGCAGGCGCCGTCACCAAACTTGGTGAAGAATCCCATCACCGCTTCCGCCGCATGGTCAGTGCCGATCACCAGGCCATGGGCCGCGCCGGCGATGGTGTATTGGGCGACCATGCGCATACGCGCCTTGGTGTTGCCCAGCACAAAGTCGACCGACACCGCGTGTTTGCCTTCGAACGCTGCGACTTCGCTGGCCAGCGCCTTGACTGCCGGGCCAATGTTCACGGTGTGGCGCTCATCCGGTTCGATGAAATCCACTGACGCCTGGGCATCGTGTTCGTCGAACTGGGTCTCGTAGGGCAGGCGGACGGCAATGAACTTGTAGCTGTCGTCACCGGTGCTGTCGCGCAACTCGCGCATGGCACGCTGGGCCAACAGGCCGGCGGTGAGGGAATCAACGCCGCCGCTGATCCCCAGCACCAGGGCCTTGAGCCCGGAATTGACCAGGCAATCCTGAATGAACGTGATCCGTCGAGCGACTTCAGCCTCAAGGGCGGCATCGTCGGCGAATGGTGGTTGAACCTTGAGCTGCTCAGCAATCTCACGCTGTACGGCTTGCATGAATTCACTCCTTGCTTGATGTGCTGGAAAGGGCGGCAGGAACTTTGAAAACGTGTCGCAAATAGGCGACGAAGTTGGGGTCTTTGCAGTGGGTCTTGCCCGGTTCATCGGAAATCTTGGCCACCGGCTGACCGTTGCAGGCGGCCATTTTAAGCACGATGCTCATCGGTTCAACCCCTGGAATATCGCAGGTCAGGTTGGTGCCGATGCCAAAGCTGACATTGATCCGCCCGCGCAGCGCCCGGAATATTTCCAGGGACTTGGGCAGCGTCAGGCTGTCGGAGAACACCAGGGTCTTGCTCATCGGGTCGATGCCGAGCTTGTGGTAGTGGGCGATGGCTTTTTCCGCCCAGATTATCGGATCCCCGGAGTCGTGGCGCAGGCCATCGAAAAGCTTGGCGAAGTACAGGTCGAAATCGCCCAGGAAGGCATCGGTGGTAATGCAGTCAGTCAGTGCGATGCCGAGCAGGCCCCGATACTCGCGGACCCAGCAATCCAGCGCGGCAATCTGGCTGTCGATCAGGCGCGGTCCGAGTTGCTGGTGCGCCATGATCCATTCGTGGGCCATGGTGCCCAAGGGCTTCATGTCCAGCTCCCGGGACAGGTGGACGTTACTGGTGCCGACAAAACGCCCGGGAAAGTCGTGCTTGAGCACGTTCACCACTTCTTCCTGCACCCGGTAGGAAAACCTGCGGCGGGTGCCGAAATCGGCGACCTGCAGCTCGGATAACTCATCGGCAGCAGCATTGGCCGTCAGCCAGTCGAATTTGCGATAAAGCTGCTCGCGCGCCTGTTCCAGGACGACTTCCCGGTACCGATAGCGGTTGCGCACTTCGCTGACGATTGACAGCAGCGGTACTTCGAACAAAATCACATGCAGCCAGGGCCCGCGCAGACGGATGAACAGCTCGCCGTTCTCGATCCCGGTATGCACGTAGCGCAGGTTGAAACGAAACAGTCCGAGAAAGCGCAGGAAATCCGGTTTCATGAAGCTGATGCGCTCCATGAAACCCAGTTGATCGGCGGTCAGGCTCAGCTCGGCGAGGCGCTCGATCTGAAAGCGAATCTCGGCCAGGTACGGGCGCAGATCCTCGCTGTTGCGGCAACGAAACTCCCATTCCACTTCCACGTTCGGGTAATTGTGCAGCACCGCCTGCATCATCGTCAGTTTGTAGAAGTCGGTGTCGAGCAGGTTCTGCACGATGCGATCGGCAAATACGCTGTCGCTCATAACGGGGTTCTCCAGGCTGGCCGCGGCCTGTGGCGGCGACATTGCAGCTGATTCAATGAATGGGGCTAGTGGCGCATATCAACGGCAGTTATTGCCAGCGATTTTTTAGACGCTGGAGATCCCGTGGGAGCGAGCCTGCTCGCGATAGCGGTGTGTCAGTCACCTGAATGTCGGATGTGTCGACGCTATCGCGAGCAGGCTCGCTCCCGCAGAAGGCGGTGTGATGCCTCAGTTTTGCGGCATTTCCGGGCTATCAATCTGCTCCAGCATCCACTTCACGAAATCGCGCACCTTCGGCACGTCCGCCGAATGTTCCGGGTATGCCAGGTAGTAAGAATCAGTGCTGGGCATCGCATGCTTCCAGGGTATGACCAGTTTGCCGTCGGCCAATTCCTCTTCCACCAGAAACCTGGGCAACAACGCCACGCCACAGCCTACCTGGGCGGCGCGGATGCACATGTAGAAGGTTTCGAAGCGCGGCCCGTGGTAGCTGTGTTCGGTGTGATAGCCCTGACTGTCGAACCAGTCGTGCCAGGCCTGTGGCCGGGAGGCGTTTTGCAGCAGGACCAGGTCAGCGAGCTGGGTTGGGTCGGTGAAAGGTGTGGCCGGAAGGCTGCCCGGGGCACATACCGGAACCAGCTCCTCGCTGAACAGCTTCAGGCATTCGGTGCCCGGGCGTGACCCTTGGCCAAAGTAGAACGCCAGGTCGCTGCGGCCTTGCAGCAAATCATCGGCTTCCTGTTCGCTGCACAGGTCCAGATGGATCGACGGATGCCGCAGGCGCCAGCCTTTCAGGCGCGGCACCAGCCAGCGTGCGCCAAAGGTCGGCGGCGTCGAGACCCGCAGGACTTCGGTTTCTCCACCGTAGGAACGCAGATAATGGGTCGACATCTCGACCTGAGTGAGGATTTTTCGTACCTCCACCAAGTACAGATCGCCTGCCGGAGTCATCTGCAGGCGGCGACGCACCCGGCGAAACAGCAGGTGTTGCAATAACTCTTCAAGTTGCGCCACCTGTTTGCTGACGGCGCTTTGGGTCAGGTTCAGCTCTTCGGCGGCCCGGGTGAAGCTCAAATGCCGGGTGACAGCCTCGAAACACTGCAGCGCGGTGATCGATGGCAGGTAGCGTTTGTTCAGCATGGGCGATCCTTTCTTCTTGTCTCTTTATTGCCAGCAATGCACAGCATGAATAAACGGAATGATATCTCTCTTAAAGGTCGTTTGTTGAGTAACCTCCGGAAAGCTAAAACTACAGGCCTGATCAGCCGTGATCGTGCGGCTGCACACGTTCTGTCTTTTGTTTGAGGAGTGACCCATGGTTGCCGCATTGCTTGATCGTCTTGGTGTAAACCCGGCCCTGTACCAGAACGGCAAAGTGCCGGTGCATTCACCGATCGATGGCAGCCAGATTGCTGCCGTCAACTGGGAAGGGGCTGCCGAAGTCGAGCAGCACATCAGTCGTGCCGATCATGCGTTCGAATTGTGGCGCAAGGTGCCGGCACCGCGCCGGGGCGAATTGGTGCGCCAACTGGGTGACATTCTTCGCGAATACAAGGCCGACCTCGGCGAGCTGGTGTCGTGGGAAGCGGGCAAGATCACCCAGGAAGGCCTGGGTGAAGTTCAGGAAATGATCGATATTTGCGATTTCGCTGTCGGTTTGTCACGACAGCTGTACGGTTTGACCATCGCCTCCGAGCGCCCGGGCCACCACATGCGTGAGACCTGGCATCCGCTGGGCGTGGTCGGGGTGATCAGCGCGTTCAACTTCCCGGTGGCCGTCTGGGCCTGGAACACCACCCTGGCACTGGTGTGCGGTAACCCGGTGATCTGGAAGCCGTCCGAGAAAACTCCGCTGACCGCCCTGGCATGCCAGGCACTGTTTGATCGGGTGCTGAAAAACTTCAGCGACGCACCGCCGCATTTGAGCCAGGTCATCATTGGCGGTCGCGATGCCGGTGAAGCCTTGGTGGATGACCCGCGCGTGGCGTTGGTCAGCGCCACCGGCAGCACCCGCATGGGCCGCGAAGTGGCCCCGAAAATCGCTGCGCGTTTTGCCCGCAGCATCCTTGAGCTGGGCGGCAACAATGCGATGATCCTTGGCCCAAGTGCCGACCTGGACATGGCCGTGCGCGCCATCCTGTTCAGTGCTGTCGGCACCGCCGGCCAGCGCTGCACCACCTTGCGCCGCCTGATTGCCCATGAATCGGTCAAAGAAGAGATCGTGACCCGCCTCAAAGCCGCTTACTCAAAAGTGCGCATCGGCAACCCGCTGGAAGGCAACCTGATTGGCCCGCTGATCGACAAGCACAGCTTCGAGAACATGCAGGACGCGCTGGAGCAGGCTTTGAGCGAAGGTGGCCGGGTATTCGGCGGCAAGCGCCAGCTGGAAGACCAATACCCGAACGCCTATTACGTTCAGCCTGCGATCGTCGAGATGCCGGAGCAGAGCGATGTAGTGTGCAGCGAAACCTTCGCACCGATTCTCTACGTGGTCGGTTACAAGGATTTCGAGGAAGCCTTGCGCCTGAACAATGCAGTGCCTCAAGGCCTGTCTTCGTGCATCTTCACCACTGACGTGCGCGAAGCCGAGCAATTCATGTCAGCGGTCGGCAGCGACTGTGGTATTGCCAACGTCAACATCGGCCCGAGCGGCGCGGAAATCGGTGGCGCATTTGGTGGCGAGAAAGAGACCGGCGGCGGACGCGAGTCGGGCTCGGATGCATGGCGCGGTTATATGCGTCGCCAGACCAATACCGTGAACTATTCGCTGGAGTTGCCGTTGGCTCAGGGGATCACGTTTGACTAAGTGATGGTGGTGAGCTTGAAAAGATCGCAGCCTTCGGCAGCTCCTACAGGATCGTGCCTGGCTGCGGTTTTGTAGGAGCTGCCGAAGGCTGCGATCTTTTGATGTGTTGGTTAGGTTTCTGTTGGAGTCTGGCAATGCCGCTACGCGAAGAATGTCTGTGGGAAAAACTGACGCCGCAAAGGCCCGACAATGCTTCGCTCAAAGGCGAGGTCAAGGCCGATGTCTGTGTGATTGGCGCGGGCTTCACCGGGCTGTCGGCGGCGGTGCATCTGCTGGAGCAGGGCAAGACGGTCTGTGTGCTGGAAGCGCATCGGGCCGGGCATGGCGGTTCCGGGCGTAACGTCGGCCTGGTCAACGCCGGTATGTGGATCCCGCCTGACGAGATCGAAGCCGGGTTCGGCGAGGCAGTGGGCAGTCAGCTCAATCGCATGCTCGGTGCAGCGCCGTCCCTGGTGTTCAGCCTGGTCGACAAGTACAACATCGATTGCCAATTGCGCCGCGAAGGCACGCTGCACATGGCGCATAACGCCCGTGGCGAAGCGGATCTGCGCAGTCGTGAAGAACAATGGAAACGTCGCGGCGCGCCTGTGGAATTGTTGACAGGCCAGGCCTGTGAGCAAGCCACCGGTACCCGCAAAATTGCCGCCGCACTGCTGGATCGGCGTGCCGGTACGATTAACCCGATGGCCTACACCAGTGGCCTGGCCAAGGCAGCCATTGGCCTGGGCGGGCAGCTGTTCGACCATTCAGCGGTGACTCGGCTGGAGCGTCAGGGCCAGAAATGGTCGGTGCAGACTGCGCAGGGTTCGGTGTTGGCCGAACAGGTGGTCATCGCGTCCAACGCCTACACCGAGGGCGACTGGACCGAACTGCGGCGTAATTTCTTTCCCGGTTATTACTACCAGGTGGCGTCAGTCCCGCTGACTGAAGAAGCCGCGCAACAGATCCTGCCCGGTGGCCAGGGGTCCTGGGATACCCGGCAAGTGCTCAGCAGTATTCGTCGCGATAAAGACGGGCGTCTGCTGCTCGGTAGCCTCGGCAACGGCAATCAAAAGCCGGTGTGGTTCCTCAAGGCGTGGGCGGATCGGGTACAGCAGCATTACTTCCCCTATCTCAAGCCGGTGGAGTGGGAGTGCACCTGGACCGGCTGCATCGCCTTCACCCCGGATCACCTGATGCGCCTGTTCGAACCAGCGCCCGGAATTGTGGCAGTTACCGGATACAACGGGCGCGGGGTCACCACGGGGACGGTGGTTGGCAAGGCGTTTGCCGATTACCTGTGTAACGGCAATCCTCAGGCGTTGCCGATTCCGTTTGCACCCATGCAACCCCTGACAGGCGTGGGCATACGCAGTTGCCTCTACGAGGCGGGCTTCTCGCTGTATCACGCAGGCCAGTGCCTGCGCATCGTCATTTGATTGTTGAAAGATGTTACTGAAAAGCGGCGCTTTTTCGAGCAGCGACTAGCCTGTAATGGTGCGGGTTGTAGCAGTCCCGCACCAGCGGTGTGCACTTCGGTGACGCACGATGTTACATGCTGGTTGCACGTCGTTTGGTGTCGCGGTTGCAATGATGGCGCGGGCGGGTTGCGCCTTCGGGAATTAATGGTTTTACCTTCTGCGGTTTAGACGGTTGCACGCCCAATGAAGACGAGTTCAAAACAGTCGGAATAACAATAACTCAGCGACTTTTTCAAGAATAAAAAACCGATGGCACGGCCCTTGCTCTGAGCATTCAGTGAAGTCGCAGTGCCAACTAAAAAAAACCTTGGAGCACCACCTCATGTCCCAGACGTTTTACAAGAAAGGCTTTCTGGCCCTCGCAGTGGCAGCTGCGTTGGGTGTTTCTGCGTTTGCACAAG
The DNA here is from genome assembly GCF_000952175.1 of Pseudomonas sp. ES3-33. NCBI lineage: Bacteria > Pseudomonadati > Pseudomonadota > Gammaproteobacteria > Pseudomonadales > Pseudomonadaceae > Pseudomonas > Pseudomonas sp. ES3-33. The sequence continues at coordinate 8,626 of NZ_JZRI01000052.1, forward strand.
CTGATGTGAAAATCGGTGTGGCGGGTCCCATGACTGGCGCTAACGCGGCATTTGGCGAGCAGTACATGAAGGGTGCACAGGCTGCGGCCGATGCGGTCAACGCAGCAGGCGGCGTCAACGGGGAAAAAATCGTACTGGTGAAGGGCGATGACGCCTGCGAACCGAAACAGGCTGTGACGGTCGCCAAGGACCTGACCAACCAGAAAGTGGCAGGCGTGGTCGGCCATTTCTGCTCCTCGTCGACAATCCCGGCCTCCGAGATCTACGACGAAGCGGGCATTATCGCCATCACCCCGGGTTCCACCAACCCACAGGTGACCGAGCGCGGCTTGAGCGCCATGTTCCGTATGTGCGGGCGTGACGACCAGCAGGGCATCGTCGCTGGCGATTACATTGTCGATGTGCTCAAGGGCAAAAAAGTGGTCGTGCTGCACGACAAGGACACCTACGGCCAGGGCCTGGCTGATGCTACCAAGGCTCAACTGGTCAAGCGCGGCGTTACGCCAGTGCTGTATGAAGGCCTGACCCGCGGCGAAAAAGACTTCAGCACCATTGTTACCAAAGTCCGCGGCGCTGGCGCCGATGTCGTCTACTTCGGTGGCCTGCACCCTGAAGCCGGTCCTCTGGTTCGCCAGCTGCGTGAGCAAGGCCTGAAAGACGTCAAGTTCATGTCCGATGACGGCATCGTGACCGACGAACTGGTGACCACCGCTGGCGGTCCGCAATTCGTTGATGGCGTGCTGATGACTTTCGGCGCTGACCCGCGCCTGCTGCCAGACAGCAAGGCTGTAGTGGATGCGTTCCGCAAAGCCGGCACAGAGCCTGAAGGCTACACCCTGTACGCCTACGCTTCGGTTCAGACCCTGGCGGCAGCGTTCAACGGCGCCAAGTCCAACAGTGGCGAAAAAGCGGCTGAGTGGCTGAAGAAGAACCCGGTCAAGACTGTCATGGGTGAAAAGACCTGGGACAGCAAGGGCGACCTGAAAGTCTCCGACTACGTGGTTTACCAGTGGGACAAGGATGGCAAATACCACCAGCTGGAAAAACAGAAGTAAGGGCTGACTCGATCGGCTGAATCCACAGTTCCCCTGTAGGAGCGAGCTTGCTCGCGATGACGGACTGACAGGCAACGCATTCGTTGAATGTTAAACCGCAATCGCGAGCAAGCTCGCTCCTACAGGGGGGCGGTGGTGTGAAGTCTGATCCTGACTGACATTGCTCCGACGTATATCTGTATTTTCCTTAGAAGAACCGCGCACCAACGGTGCGCAGGTTCTCACTGCGTGAGATTGCGTTATGGATGGTATTTTCCTGCAGCAACTGGTCAACGGCCTGACCCTCGGGTCGGTCTATGGCCTGATCGCCATCGGCTACACAATGGTCTATGGCATCATTGGCATGATCAACTTCGCCCATGGCGAGGTTTACATGATTTCCGCTTACCTCGCGGCGATCAGTCTGGCTCTGCTGGCATACTTCGGTATTGAATCCTTCCCGCTGCTGATGCTCGGCACGCTGATCTTCACCATCATCGTCACGGCGGTGTATGGCTGGGTCATCGAGCGCGTCGCCTATAAACCCCTGCGTAACTCCACCCGCCTGGCACCGCTGATCAGCGCCATCGGCATCTCCCTGATTCTGCAAAACTATGCACAGATCGCCCAGGGCGCCAAGCAACAAGGCGTACCCACCCTGCTGACTGGAGCCTGGCGTGTCGAGGTCGGCACCGGTTTTGTGCAACTGACCTACACCAAGGTGTTCATTCTGGTCGCAGCATTTGCCGGCATGGCGTTGCTGACCTACATCATCAAGTACACCAAGCTCGGCCGCATGTGCCGCGCGACCCAGCAAGACCGCAAGATGGCCTCGATCCTGGGGATCAACACCGACCGGGTGATTTCCTACGTGTTCATCATCGGTGCAGCCATGGCGGCCCTGGCCGGCGTGCTGATCACCATGAACTACGGCACTTTCGACTTCTATGCCGGCTTCATCATCGGGATCAAGGCGTTTACCGCTGCGGTACTCGGCGGGATTGGCTCGCTACCGGGAGCGATGCTCGGCGGGATCATTCTCGGGATCTCCGAGTCGCTGTTCTCCGGCCTGGTCAACTCGGACTACAAAGACGTCTTCAGCTTCTCGCTGCTCGTTCTCGTTCTGGTCTTTCGGCCCCAAGGCCTGCTCGGCCGTCCTCTTGTGTCGAAGGTGTAAGCGATGTCTTCAACCACTAAAAAAACCATTGATCTCAAAAGAAGCCTGGTTGACGCGATTCTTGCCGGTCTGGTTGCCCTGATTGTGTTTGGCCCGATTGTCGGCGTGGTCCTTGACGGGTACGGCTTCAATCTGGAAACGACGCGGGTGGCCTGGATCGTCGCTATCGTCATGGCAGGGCGCTTTGCCCTGAGCCTGTTCCTGCAGACCCCCAAAGGCCTGAAAATCCTCGAAGGTTTTGAAAGCACCGGCTCCGGCGTGCACGTGCTGCCACCGGATTACAAATCACGGTTGCGCTGGATAATCCCGCTGTTGATTGTCATCGCCGTAGTCTTCCCGTTTTTCTCCAACTCCTACCTGCTGGGCGTGGTCATCCTCGGCCTTATCTACGTGCTGCTCGGCCTCGGCTTGAACATCGTGGTCGGTCTGGCCGGCCTGCTCGACCTGGGCTACGTGGCGTTCTACGCCATTGGCGCCTACGGCCTGGCACTCGGTTACCAGTACCTGGGCCTGGGCTTCTGGACGGTACTGCCGCTGGCGGCGATCATGGCGGGCCTGGCCGGTTGCATCCTCGGTTTCCCGGTATTGCGCCTGCACGGCGACTACCTGGCGATCGTGACCCTGGGTTTTGGTGAAATCATCCGGCTGGTCCTCAACAACTGGTTGTCGTTGACCGGTGGCCCGAACGGTATGGCTGCACCTCTGCCGACGTTCTTCGGCCTGGAGTTCGGCAAGCGCGCCAAAGATGGCGGGGTGCCTTTCCACGAGTTCTTCGGCATCGCCTACAACCCGGACGTGAAGTACTACTTCATCTATGCGGTGTTGTTCCTGGTGGTTCTGGCCGTGCTGTACATCAAGCATCGTCTGGTCAAGATGCCCGTCGGCCGTGCCTGGGAAGCCTTGCGCGAAGATGAAATCGCCTGCCGGTCCATGGGCCTGAACCACGTACTGGTCAAGCTCTCGGCGTTTACCATCGGTGCGTCGACTGCGGGTCTGGCCGGGGTGTTCTTTGCCACTTATCAAGGCTTCGTCAACCCGACCTCGTTCACCTTCTTCGAATCGGCGCTGATCCTGGCCATCGTGGTCCTGGGTGGGATGGGCTCGACCATCGGCGTGGTGATTGCAGCCTTCGTGCTGACCGTTGCGCCGGAGCTGCTGCGTGGGTTCGCAGAGTACCGGGTGCTGCTGTTCGGCATCCTGATGGTGTTGATGATGATCTGGCGACCGCGCGGCCTGATCCGGATCAGCCGTACCGGTGTGACCCCGCGTAAAGGAGTAGCGCCATGAGCGAAGTCGTCCTCTCGGTCGAAAAACTGATGATGCACTTTGGCGGCATCAAGGCGTTGAGCGATGTCAGCCTCAAAGTGCACCGCAACTCGATCTTCGCCCTGATCGGCCCCAACGGCGCAGGCAAGACGACGGTGTTCAACTGCCTTACCGGCTTCTACAAGGCGTCTGGCGGCAAAATCGAGCTCAATGTGCGGGGTGAACGCACCAACGTCATCCAGCTGCTTGGGGAGTCTTTCAAACCGACCGATTTCGTGTCGCCAAAATCTTTCCTCAGCCGCATGTACTACAAGATGTTCGGCGGCACCCACCTGGTGAACCGTGCCGGCCTGGCGCGCACTTTCCAGAACATTCGCCTGTTCAAGGAAATGTCGGTGCTGGAAAACCTCCTGGTGGCCCAGCACATGTGGGTCAACCGCAATATGCTGGCCGGCATCCTGAACACCAAGGGTTACCGCAAGGCGGAAAGTGATGCCCTGGACCATGCGTTCTACTGGCTGGAGGTCGTGGACCTGGTGGATTGCGCCAACCGCCTGGCCGGCGAGTTGTCCTATGGCCAGCAACGCCGTCTGGAAATTGCCCGGGCCATGTGCACGCGGCCGCAGATCATCTGCCTCGACGAACCGGCCGCCGGCCTCAACCCTCAGGAAACCGAAGCGCTGAGCGCGATGATCCGGCTGCTGCGCGACGAGCATGATCTGACCGTGGTGCTGATCGAACACGACATGGGCATGGTAATGAGCATTTCCGACCACATTGTGGTGCTGGACCACGGCATCGTCATTGCCGAAGGCGGACCGGAAGCGATTCGCAACGATCCGAAAGTGATTGCGGCCTACCTGGGCGCTGATGAAGAGGAGTTGGTATGAATCAACCGATCCTCGAGCTAAAGGAGCTGGACGTGTTCTACGGGCCGATCCAGGCCCTGAAAAAAGTCTCGCTGCACATCAATGAAGGTGAAACCGTCAGCCTCATCGGCTCCAACGGTGCCGGCAAGTCGACCCTGCTGATGTCAATCTTCGGCCAGCCCCGTGCGGCTGACGGACAGATCATCTACCAGGGCGTCGACATCACCCATAAGTCGTCCCACTACATTGCGTCCCATGGCATTGCGCAGTCGCCGGAAGGCCGGCGGGTGTTCCCCGACATGACCGTCGAGGAAAACCTGCTGATGGGCACCATCCCGATTGGCGACAAGTACGCCAAAGAAGACATGCAGCGCATGTTCGAGCTGTTTCCGCGGCTCGAAGAGCGGCGTACCCAGCGGGCCATGACCATGTCCGGCGGCGAGCAGCAAATGCTCGCCATCGCCCGGGCGTTGATGAGCCGGCCGAAGTTGCTGCTGCTGGATGAACCGAGCCTGGGCCTGGCGCCGATTGTGGTGAAGCAGATCTTCTCGACCTTGCGAGAGTTGGCGAGTACCGGCATGACCATTTTCCTGGTCGAGCAGAACGCCAACCATGCGTTGAAGCTGTCGGACCGGGCGTACGTGATGGTCAACGGTGAGATCCGCCTCACAGGCACCGGCAAGGAGCTGCTGGTGAACGAGGAGGTGCGTAACGCTTATCTGGGCGGGCATTGATTCATTGCCGAGATATCAACAGCCCCGACGAGCGATCGTCGGGGCTTTTTTATCTTCACTGCTGCCGGACCCTGTGGGAGCGAGCCTGCTCGCGACAGGGGAATGTCAGTCGAAAAATGTCCCGCAGGACGACCGCTATCGCGAGCAGGCTCGCTCGCGCAGGTGCAGGGTGCGCGGTATTTCAAAATTGTGGAAAACAATATTCACGAGCTCTTAAACCGCGACATAAAGCCGCTGCAAATAGTTGTTTTGTCACGGTTTTGACTTGTCCCCGTTTGCTGTGGAACTGGCTGTGAATAACGTGGGAGTAGCTGGCTGAGAGCCACGGTAATCAAGGCCTGTAGCAAGGTGGTTGTTATTTGATCAGGCATTTTTGGCGGTGGGTTGGCCGGCTTTGTCAACCATTTTGTTGGACGTTGAATGGGTCTGAATCCAAGCCGGTCGCCCTGTGGATAAGTCTGTGGTTAAACTCTGGAAAGACTCGGCTGAGGGCCGTAGTTACTGGCTTGGAGCCATCGTCTATTACGCAGCTGGATCGTGCAAAATGCCATGTGCTACAACGCCCGTGGTCGAGGGTCAAGCTAAAAACTTTGGGATCTGCCCGCAAAGCCTTGTACACAGCGGCTTGCGGCTTTTTGACTTGCCCCCGTTAACTGTGGACCTGCCTGTGGATAACGTGCGCGTACATGGCTGCAAGCCAGGCAGGCCATGGCTTGGCGCTGGTTGGTCGTTTTTTGTACAGTGGCTCGATGTTGCCGGTGCCTGCAAGGCAGGGCATGCTGCCGGCTGATTATCTATTCCAATGGCTGTTCGTCAGCCGAAGCTAGGAGAACACGATGTCCGACACCCTGTTTATCACCGGCGCTACTTCCGGCTTTGGTGAAGCCTGTGCCCGTCGTTTTGCGGAGGCGGGCTGGAAACTGGTGCTGACCGGCCGTCGTGAGGAACGCCTCAACGCCCTATGTGCCGAATTGTCCAAGCAGACCGAGGTACACGGCCTGGTGCTGGATGTGCGGGATCGCCAGGCCATGGAGGACGCGATTGCCAACTTGCCGCCGTCTTTCGCCACATTGCGCGGCCTGATCAACAATGCGGGCCTGGCTTTAGGGGTCGATCCTGCGCCCAAGTGTGATCTCGATGACTGGGACACCATGGTCGACACCAACGTCAAGGGCTTGATGTACAGCACCCGCCTGCTGTTACCGCGCCTGATCGCTCACGGTCGTGGTGCTGGCATCATCAACGTGGGCTCCGTTGCCGGTAACTACCCGTATCCGGGCAGCCACGTGTATGGCGCAACCAAGGCCTTCGTCAAACAGTTCTCGCTGAGCCTGCGCTGCGACCTCCAGGGCACTGGCGTGCGCGTGAGCAACATCGAGCCGGGCATGTGCGAAAGCGAGTTTTCGCTGGTGCGTTTCGCGGGTGACCAGGAGCGCTACAACGCGACCTACGCCGGCGCCGAGGCGATTCAACCGCAGGACATCGCCGATACTATTTTCTGGGTGCTTAATGCGCCGGCGCACATCAACATCAATAGTCTTGAGCTGATGCCGGTGAGCCAGACCTGGGCTGGGTTTGCCATTCATCGTGATGGCGGCAAGGCTTGATCCTGAGTGATGGCCATCGCGAGCAAGCTTTGCTCCCACGGGAGAAAGCTTGCTCGCAGTGAAGGCTGTCACCTGCAGGAGCAAAGCTTGCTCGCGATGACGGCTGCCGGATTAGCCCAGATAGTCCGCCAGCCCGCGATAACAGGTCGCCAGATGATAGGGCGTGGTTGAAGGCATATCCTCGCGGCTCACCTGGCCCTGTTCATCACGACACTCATGCCAGCCTCCGGCATGCAGGAAGTTCTGCTGCAAGGCCAGGAGTTGACGCTGCACTGCGGCTTCGGCGTCTGGCCTCAAGGTCAGCGCACGCAGGTATTCCGCCTGGGCCCAGATGCGCTGGGTGGCGTCCCTGGCCTTGCCGTTAAGGTCGAGCATGGCCTTGACGGCGCCTGAGTGTGGATCCACCCCCGATTGTTCGGTGAAGGCGAACGCCCGCTCCAGTGAGCCGTGCAGCTGCGAGCCGCGCAGCAGCGGTGACGATTCGAGCAGGAAGTACCATTCAAACTGGTGCCCCGGTTCATACCAGTTATCCACAGCGCCCAGCGGCTTCTCCATCAGTACGCCTTGATGCGGATCGATGAAACGTTGCTGCATGGCTGTGCATAACGTCACCAGCATGCTTTGCACAGCGTCGTCCTGGCGTGCCGCCAGCGTCGCCAGGAAGGCTTCTGCCAGGTGCATCAGGGGGTTCTGCAAGGGCCCGGTTTGCAGCGATGTCCAGTCGCGCTCCAGACACGCCTCGTACAGGCCGTCGCCTGTTGCGAAGCGCTGCGCAATCACCTCCAGCGCGGTATCGAGCAGGTGCCCGACTGAAGGCTCGCGCACCTTGTCCCAGTAGTGTGCACAGGCGAACAGGATGAACGCGTGGGTGTAGAGGTCTTTGCGCTGGTCCAGTGGCGCGCCCAGCGCGTCGATGCTGTAGAACCAGCCACCGTGTTCGGCGTCGTGGAAGTGTCGTTGCAGAGAACTGAACAGCTGCGCGCTGCGTTCTTCGGCGGCGGGCACCTGGCCGATCAGGCTGGAAAACACATACAGCTGCCGCGCGCACGCCATGGCCCGATAGCGCTGGGGCGGCAGTGGCGAGTGTTCGGCATCCAGTGCCTCGTAGGGCAGGGCCAGTTCAGCGTTCCAGCCGGGGCCTTGCCACAGTGGCACGATCACTTCCTGGAAATGCTGCTGCACCGAGGCGAACAGGGCGGTCAATTCTGGCTGGGAGGCGGAGCGGGAAACAGGCTGCATTGGCTGGCGTCGTCACGGCAGGGGCGATTGCGCGACATGTTAGCAGGCCTGAGAGATGCGGTGTCTGTCAGGCCGCCATCGCGGGCAAGCCCGGCTCCCACAGGACCCGGGCTGGAATCCGGTTAGGGGTGTTCACAACCCCCCTAGGGGACCCGGGCTGGAACCCCATTGTCTGTATCCACAGAACCCTGTGGGAGCCGAGCTTGCTCGCGATGAGGCCTGCCCAGGCCATACAGAACTCAGCCCGCCAGCAACCAGGCCCCGGTCGCCGCCGAGGCCGCACCTGCCAGCCTGACCAGTGGCGCCGCTGCCTGCGGCAACACTCGAACCACCGCATAACCTGCGGCATGCAATGCCGCCGTCGCCAGGACAAATCCGGCCGCGTAGGCCCATGGGCTGGACATGTCAGGCAGTTCCAGGCCATGGGCCACGCCATGAAACAGTGCAAACAAAGCCGTTGCCCCGACCGCCATGGCCAAAGGGGGACGTACCGCCAAAGCCACTGCCAGACCCAGGGCCAGCACCGACGCCGCGATCCCGCTTTCCAGCGCAGGCATACTCAAACCTTCAAAGCCCAATATCCCGCCAAGCAACATGGTGCCGACGAAAGTGCAAGGCAGTGCCCAGCGCGCGGCGCCTTGCTGCTGCGCCGCCCACAAACCCACGGCAACCATCGCCAGCAAGTGATCAAGGCCACCGATCGGGTGGCTGATACCCGCGATCCATCCATTGTCGCCATGGCCCGGGTGGGCAAAGGCGACAGCCGGTGTCAGCAGCAGCACGATGGCGCCGAGAATGCGTTTGAGTGTCATGTAGAGCTTCCTTGTTGAAAATGTGAAAGGGTCAGGCCGCGGTCAGCAGGCCCTGACGCTCGATGAAAGCGATGATTTCTTCCAGGCCCTGGCCGGTTTTCTGGTTGCTGAAGACGAACGGCTTGCCGTTACGCATGCGTGTGGTATCGCTGTCCATCAACGTCAAGGACGCGCCTACCAATGGCGCGAGATCGATCTTGTTGATCACCAGCAAGTCGGACTTACAGATCCCCGGCCCGCCCTTGCGTGGCAGCTTGTCGCCGGCCGATACGTCGATCACGTAGATGGTCAGGTCGGACAGCTCGGGGCTGAAGGTTGCCGAAAGGTTGTCGCCGCCGGACTCCACCAGGATCAGATCCAGCCCCGGGAAACGCCGGTTCAACTGATCCACCGCCTCAAGATTGATCGAAGCGTCCTCGCGGATTGCGGTGTGCGGGCAGCCGCCGGTTTCCACGCCAATGATGCGTCCCGGGGCCAAGGCTTCGTTGCGCACCAGGAAATCGGCGTCTTCGCGGGTATAGATATCGTTGGTCACCACTGCGAGGTTGTAGCGATCACGCAGGGCCAGGCACAGGGCCAGGGTCAGGGCTGTTTTGCCGGAGCCGACCGGGCCGCCGATCCCTACGCGCAAGGGTTGTGTATTCATGTGATTCTCCTAGGAACGGAATAGACGGCTGTACTGGCGCTCGTGGGCCATACACGCCAGGGACAGGCCGAAAGCGGCGCTGCCATAGTGTTCAGGGGTAATACGCGTGGCGTTTTGCTGGCCCTGCTGCAGAAGGGGCAGCAATTGGCTGGTAAGCCGCTGGGCGGCCTGCTGGCCAAGGGGCAGGGTTTTCATCAACACCGCCAATTGGTTTTCCAGCCAGCTCCACAGCCAGGCGGCCAAAGCGTCCTGCGGGCTGATCTGCCAGGCGCGAGCGGCCAGGGCCCAGCCCAGGGCCAGGTGGGGTTCCGGGCGCTGTGCAAGAAAGGCCCGTGCCGGTGGATCAAGCTCGGGCAAGCCATTGAGCAACTGCTGCAGGGAATAACCCATCTGCCGACTTTCCTGATGCAACTCGCGGGTTTCGCGGCTGGCGCGGTGTTCCTCGCAGCGTTGCAGCAATTCGCCCCAGTTGTCGGCGGCGGCCGCCTCGCAATGGGCCAGTAGCAGCGGCGCTTCAAAACGAGCCAGGTTGAGCAGCAACTGGTCGCTGATCCATTGGCGGGCGGGGTCCGGGTCATGGACCCGGCCATTGTCCACCGCCATTTCCAGTCCCTGGGAATAGCTGTAGCCGCCAATCGGCAATTGCGGACTGGCCAGGCGCAGCAGCGCCCAGGCCGGATTCATAAACGCACGCCGAACTGGTGCAGTTTCGGCGGGTAGTTGAAATCTTCATCGCCGTGGCGCGAGTGGTGATGGCCGCCGCCGTAAGCACCGTGTTCCGGCTGGAACGGCGCTTCGATGTTTTCGACCTTGGCATCCAGCTGTTCAAGCATGGCCTTGAGCACGTAATCATCGAGCAGGCGCAGCCAACCGTCGCCGACTTGCAGGGCAACGTGGCGATTGCCGAGGTGATAGGCCGCACGGGTCAGTTCGAAGGCGTTGGCGCAGGTGACGTGCAGCAGCTGTTCGGGACGGGCGCAGACGCGCACAACGCGACCGTCTTCAGCCTGCAGGCATTCGCCGTCATACAGCGGCGGCTGACCGCGCTCCAGGAACAGCCCGACGTCTTCCTGTTCGGCACTGAAACAGCGCAAACGGCTTTTGCTCCGGGCTTCGAAGGTCAGGTGTAACTCGGCGGCCCAGACGGGTTGAGGGTCGATCCTGCGATGAATCACCAGCATCGGAAAGCTTCCAGCAAAGGACAATGCTCAGGCTAGAGCAAGGGGCTTGCCAATTTATGGATGTGTAGGAAATGCCTGTGGGAAAAGCAGAATCTGGGAGGCATTTGGAAATTAACGCACTGTTATGGTGCGATTAAAGGCCGAGTGAGCTAATTTGTCGCGCGGGACATGGTTTATGTTAGAGCAGGTGCGCGCGGGTAGAATTAAATTCGAGCGGTTTGTGAAAGAGTTCGGAGTCGGTACAACCTATGTTTGTCGTTTAGCAATAGTTGATTTAGGGGCGTTATGTTTAGTATATCTGGCAGTACTACTAATGGTCTCAGCAGCGCAGAAACCTCTTTTGCCAATGCCGCTAGAAAAGCAACGGATAAAGGAAGAGTACAGAGTCAGGCTCTTAAACGTCTACTGAAAGAAGTTCGTAATGCCCCGTCCGATATTTCCTTTGAACAATTCGAAGGTATTAATAAAAGTCGCAAGTCTATATGTGATATTTTAAAGGGTCAAAATTCAATTAAGTTTTACTCTAAAACAGGTAAATTAAATACGGCCTTGGAACTCGTGGAAGGAAAGCTCTCAGGAACCGCTCGGGAGAAAATCAAATTAGTCAAAGAGCAACAGGCCGTTGACATCAAAGAACAGTGTGTTTGCGTTGAAAAGAATCTAAAAAAAGCCTATTCCAAGGGAGTGCGGAACCTTGAACGATCGGAGTCAACGCTCAAGACAGCTCAGGAAAAAGTTGAGCTCGCTGTGGATGCGCTACCAGAAAATTTGAAAAAATTGGCGCTGCATTACATAAGTACTGGTCAATACTACCGCTTCGATAAAGACAGCAATACACTTCCTTCTCACGTTACCGAGCGCAAGGTCAAAGGGAGATGGGGCATGAAAACTGATTATTTGTCGACTCCGCATCCATATGCAAAAAGCTGGTTGGCAGTAGGCCAGGCGCTTGATGAATGTGAGAAGATTAAGGATAGAATGAATAGTTTGAAGGATTTACTTTCTGACAGAAAAGATATGTTGAAGTTGCGTGTTGACGCTTCAGGTGCTCCGGAACTGACTAAGGATCAGATCAGTCTGTTAAAGGCGCATCCCGCCAAATAGATGACGCTCGCAAGAACGCATGGGGCGACTCATTCAGTACTCCCCAGCCCTTGCCAGTGCTTGAGCCCGATAAAGATAAAGCGCAGTTGCGGGGTGATCTTCGCCTGAGGCGTCAGGTGTTCCGGCAACGCGTCAACGGGCGGGTCGATGATATCCGGCAGGGTGGCAAACACGCTTTTAACGATCAGGTCAGCCATGACGCTCAGCCCGGCAATGTCCAGGTGCTGCAGCTTCGGCATCAGCGACAGATCTGACGCCAGGTCTGAGCTGATGTCTTCACGCAAGCGGCCAATGGCCTGGCGGACCGGTAGCGAACCGCCATACTGCTCGCGCGCCAGAAACAGGAATTGCGAGCGATTGGCTGACACCACGTCAAGAAAGATGCGCACCGACGCATCGATAATGCCGCCCATGACAAACTCATTGTGGCGCACCAGGCGGACCGGTGGGCACGATCCCGGCGGTTTTCGCCACTTCACGCAGGCTCAGGCTGCCGAATCCTCGGCCACATTCCATCAAATGGCGGGCGGCGTCCATCAGGGCGTTGCAGGTCTGTTGTTTCTGTTCGGCGCGGGGCAGCATCGCAAGGGTTATTTCTGGACAGGACAGCGGCGCACTTTAGCAAATCGGCTTGGCCGGCGAACGGGGATCCGGGGGCAAGCCATCCTGGTTGATCAAGCCTTTTTCTTTCAGGCGATCATTACCACCTTCGGCGAGCGTTTGGCCCTATGGCGTGCGGTCACCACCCTCGGCAGCGACGTTCTGGCTGAATATCGAGTGGCTGGTTTTGACTTGCGGTGTAGCCGGGTCGGCGGTTGGCAGAGCAAAGGAAGTGCTGGCTAGGCTCTGTACGAAATCAGCTGAAACTCATTTGAACCCAGCAATCGTCGGGACTCAGTAAAGTGCGCGTCCATCAAAGGCTGGAGCCCACGATGGCCAAACGGTACGAACTTCCCGACGCAGCCTGGGATTTGGTTGCAGACATTTTCAGTGAATCGCGCCGGAATGGACGCCCACGGGCGAATGATCGACTGATGCTCAACGTCGTGCTCTGGGGCTCTGCTCGGGCGCTGCCTGGCGCGACATGCCCGAGCGCTTCGGCCCATGGTCAATCACCAGCATCGGAAAGCTTCCAGCAAAGGACAATGCTGGCTAGAGCAAGGGGCTTGCCAATCGGGCGAAGTGTAGGAAAACACCTACGGACCTTGGCGATTGTTGCAAGATGTTGAATCATATTGGTGGGTGAAGATTTGTCATGCATCAAATGTGGGAGTCGCCAGGTGGCTATTCAACGTGCTTGCCAATGCGCTGTATGAAACGAATTGATAGTGATTGACTACTTGCATTCGTGAGGAACCCCCTCCCACAAGTGCGTGTGTTCCGTGCTGCGTTACAAACGAGGATGCTTACGGCAGGGAGGTGTGTCTATGTGGTGCGTTTTCTGTCTCCTTGAAAATGCTAAATTTTTATACTTTAGAGCGTTTTTTACAAGAGATCATTAGGTGTGCATGTACTATCTCTTGACTTTAATTGCTGAAGGCTGGGTAAAAGATGCCAATCGATAGTGTGGGAGCGGACTCTATTGTTTCCTATATTCAGAGTCAACGTAAGGCTGCACAGAATGCGGGTAGAGTAAAACTCTCCCAGCTTGTAAATATCTTAGAAAAAGTGAATAACACTTCTATTAAGTTTTCCAAATTTCAAGTCTTGGAAATTAAAGCGGATTTGGATGGACTTGATGTTGTTATAAGGAAACAGGGCTCTAGAAAGGAAAAGGAAAAGTTGGGTGCGACAAATAACATACGCATGCACGTAAGCCAAAGTACTTCAGCTAAGACTGATGAACAAATCAAGCAGTGGTCGAAGGATTATAAATTAATTATCCAAGGTAATTTGGCAGTATTAACTACCATGCGGCCGGCGCTAGAGCGATTATATAGGCGGGACACTTGTGAAGCTATAAGCCAAATGGATTTTGCTTTAATGAATGCTGTACTAGCAGATTCTGGCGTGCTAGAGGTTGGTACTAATGACCGTGGGGACGTTGTTCAAACTCATCGTCAAATTAAACTCGAACTTTTGATAAATAAGTTGCGTACGGGTCCGGAGACAATGCAAATTTTTAATGAGGCTTTTGCAGCCTGGGAGGCCACGCTGGCAAGTGCTACACCGCAAAACGCTTCTTGAGGGGTATATGAGTACATATCGTTAGTAGCACATTTAATGTGTTCGCTCGCTGTAAAGACTGTCCTGCTTACATAGGTGCCAAGAGGGTTTTAGGACGTCATCGGCACACCCATTTCCTCGTTGGAACAAAGTTGGGTGAGCGCTCATTCGGTGCTCCCCAGCCCCTGCCAGTGCTTGAGCCCGATAAAGATAAAGCGCAGTTGCTGGGTGATCTTCGCCTGAGGTGTCAGGTGTTCCGGCAACGCGTCAACGGGCGGGTCGATGATATCCGGCAGCGTGGCGAACACGCTTTTGACGATAAGGTCGGCCATGACACTCAGCCCGGCAATGTCCAGGTGCTGCAGCTTCGGCATCCGCGACAGGTCCGAGGCCAGGTCGGAGCTGATGTCTTCACGCAAACGGCCAATGGCCTGGCGCACCGGTAGCGAACCGCCGTACTGCTCGCGGGCGAGAAACAGGAATTGCGAGCGATTGGCTGACACTACGTCCAGAAATATGCGCACCGACGCATCGATAATGCCGCCCATGACAAACTCATTGTGGCGCACCAGGCGAATGGTTTCGCGGAAGGTCTGGCCGACTTCGCTGACCAGTACCAGGCCCAATTCATCCATGTCGGCGAAATGTCGATAAAACCCGGTAGGCACAATGCCGGCGGTCTTGGCCACTTCGCGCAGGCTCAGGCTGCCGAATCCGCGGCCGCATTCCATCAGGTGGCGGGCAGCGTCCATCAAGGCACTACGGGTTTGTTGTTTCTGTTCGGCGCGGGGCAGCATCGGCAGGGTTATTTCTGGACAGGGACAGCGACGCACTCTAGCAAATCGGCTTTGCCTGCGTCGAACGACTATCGAGGGGTAAGGCGGGGATTTGCTGCTTTCAGAAAGTCAAAAGCCCAATCGACAGACTGGGCTTTTTTTCAGGGCCGCCATGGGCTCAGCTCAAGGCGCTGTTGCGTTCGATTACACGGTCACCACCACCTTCGGCAAGGGTCTGGCCTTGTGGGGTACGATCGGAACCGTCGGCAGCCAGGGTTTGACCTTGTGGAGTGCGATCGGAACCGTCAGCAGCCAGGGTTTGACCTTGTGGAGTGCGATCGGAACCGTCAGCAGCCAGGGTTTGACCTTGTGGAGTGCGATCGGAACCGTCAGCAGCCAGGGTTTGGCCTTGTGGCGTACGATCGGAACCGTCAGCAGCCAGGGTCTGGCCTTGTGGAGTGCGGTCCGAGCCGTCCTGGGTGATCAGGCCTTTTTCTTTCAAACGATCGTTACCGCCTTCAGCCAGGGTCTGGCCTTGTGGAGTGCGATCCGAACCGTCGGCAGCGATGGTTTGGCTGAATACCGAGCGGCTGTCTTTGACTTGTGGGGTAGCCTGGTCAGCAGCTGGCAGAGCGAAAGCGGTGCTGGCCAGCATGGAAAGGGTCAGGCTTAGCAGTAATTGGCGTTTCATGATGGGTTGCTCCTTGGGGGGGCGATAAAGTGGGTACGAGGTCAATGCTACTCTCGATAAGTCGATATAAAAGTTCATAAACGCAATGGTAATAATCAACGGAATTGATTGTTCTGCGAAATGGCTCTAGACCGGGCGTTTCCGGCGGGTGTTTTCGCACCGGGGTGGGTATTTTCGACTCACACGTGCGACGTAAAAGTGCGGTGTCGGTAACGCCTTATCGAGGGGGCAGTCTGTCCCGGGACGATTATTTGAGGATTAATCGGGATTTCGGTTAAACCTGCGGGCCATTTTTCAGTCGTAGATCTCATGACAGGCCGGTTCTGGCCTGCATTTCAAAACGTGCGTCGCGGTCAGGGCGCTCAGTCGTATCAAGGAGCCCTGTGCAATGACGCGCACTCGAAAAGTAATTGCCTGGACCCTCGCCAGCTTGTTAGTCCTGCTGGCGGTGCTGGTTTTGATCATCGTGTTCTTCGATTGGAACCGCATTAAACCCCCGCTCAATGCCAAGGTGTCCGAGGAGTTGCACCGTCCGTTCGCCATCAACGGCAACCTGGCTGTGGTCTGGCAGCGCGAGCCCGAGGAAGGCGGCTGGCGCGCGTGGGTGCCCTGGCCGCATGTGGTGGCCGAGGACCTGAGCCTGGGCAACCCCGAGTGGTCGAAGCAGCCCCAGATGGTCACGCTCAAGCGCGTGGAGTTGCGCATTTCGCCCCTGGCCTTGCTGGCGCAGCGTGTGGTCATCCCGAGAATTGACCTGACCGGGCCCAATGCCGATCTGCAGCGCCTGGCCGACGGTCGTGCGAACTGGACGTTCCAGTTCGATCCCAAGGATCCCTATGCCGAACCGTCCAGTTGGGTGGTGGACATTGGCGCCATTGGTTTCGACAAGGGCCACGTTACCCTCGATGACCAGAGCCTGAAAACCCAACTTGATGTGCTGATCGACCCACTTGGCAAGCCAATCCCGTTCAGCGATATCGTCGGCGAAAAGGCGGCAAAGACTGCGCAGGACAAGGGCGCTGCGCCGCAGGATTACGCGTTTGGTATCAAGGTAAAGGGTCAATATCACCAGCAAAAGCTCAACGGCGAAGGCAAGATCGGCGGCTTGCTGGCGTTGCAGGACTCAGACAGACCGTTTCCACTGCAGGCCAAGGTCAATATTGCCGACACCCGGGTGGAACTCGCCGGCACCCTGACCGATCCGCTTAACCTTGGCGCACTGGATCTACGCCTGAAGCTGGCGGGCGCGAGCCTGGGCAACCTGTATCCACTGACGGGCGTCACACTTCCGGACACCCCGCCTTATGCTACGGACGGCCATTTGATCGCCAAGCTGCATGAGCCTGGCGGTGCGCTGTTCCGCTATGAAGAATTCAACGGCAAGATTGGCGAAAGCGATATTCACGGCAGCCTGGCCTACCTGGCCGGTAAGCCACGACCCAAACTCAGCGGCGCACTGGTTTCCAACCAATTGCTGTTTGCCGACCTCGCGCCGCTGATTGGTGCGGATTCCAACGCCAAACAGAAAGCACGTGGTGGCGAAAGCAAGCAGCCGACCGACAAGGTGCTGCCAGTCGAGGAGTTCAAGACTGAACGCTGGCGCGACATGGACGCGGATGTCGAATTCACCGGCAAGCGCATCGTCCACAGCGAAAAACTGCCCTTTAACGACCTGTATACCCACCTGGTGCTCACCGACGGAGTGCTCAGCCTGGAACCACTGCGTTTCGGCGTGGCGGGCGGCAAGCTGGATGCGCAGATTCGCCTGAACGGCCGTACCGAGCCCCTGGAAGGCCAGGCCAAGCTGACCGCGCGGGGCTTCAAGCTCAAGGAGCTGTTCCCGACCTTCGAACCGATGAAAACCAGTTTCGGCGAGCTTAATGGCGATGCCGACATCACCGGGCGGGGCAATTCGGTCGCCAAACTCCTCGCGACCTCCAACGGCAATCTGAAGATGCTGATCAACGATGGTGCGATCAGTCGTGAGCTGATGGAACTGGCCGGATTGAATGTGGGTAACTATATAGTCGGCAAGATCTTTGGCGACAAAGAGGTGAAGATCAACTGCGCGGCTGCCGACTTCGATATCAAGACGGGCCTGGCGACGACGCGCCTGTTTGTATTTGATACCGAGAACGCGATCATCTATATCGATGGCACGGCAAACATGGCGACCGAGCAACTGGACCTGGCGATTACCCCGGAATCCAAGGGCTGGCGCTTGATTTCCCTGCGATCTCCCCTGTACGTGCGGGGCAAGTTCATCAAGCCGGATGCGGGTGTGAAGGCGGTACCGCTGTTATTGCGTGGTGCCGGCATGGTGGCCCTGGGTGTGATAGCGGCGCCTGCCGCCGGCTTGCTGGCACTGATTGCACCTAGCGGGGGTGAGCCGAATCAGTGCGCGCCACTGCTTGAGCAGATGAAGGCGGGCAAGGCGCCGAAAACTGTAAAGAACTAGGCTGGTGTTGAGGAAGGGCGAGCCTTATCGTCGCTTGGGGGCGATAAGGCTCGTGGGGTTAGAGGTCCTTCAAAATATCTGCCATGTCATCCGCGTGCTCTTCTTCCTGAGCCAGGATGTCTTCGAAAATACGCCGGGTAGTCGGGTCTTTCTCTCCAATGTATTGAATGATTTCCCTGTAGCTATCTATCGCAATTCGCTCGGCCACCAGGTCTTCATAGACCATCTCTTTCAGTGAGTTGCCAGCGACGTATTGCGCATGAGAGTTGCGGGACAGCGTGTCAGGGTTGAATTCCGGTTCGCCACCCAGTTGCACAATGCGCTCGGCAAGCCTGTCGGCGTGCTGGCCTTCCTGTTTGGCGTGTTCGAGAAACTCCTCGGCTGCAACGTGGGCTTTCAAGCCGTTGGCCATGAAGTAGTGGCGCTTGTAACGCAACACGCACACCAGTTCAGTGGCCAGCGACTCATTGAGCAGGCGCAGCACTTCGTCGAGGTTGGCGCTGTAGCTTTCGGTCACCGCACCGTTTTCGACGTTCTGCCGGGCGCGGGCGCGGAGGGTGGTTACATCAGACAAATGCATGTCGCTCATCTCGTTCTCCTGGAGGCTAATCCGGTTGGCGTCACGGCTCTGGGGGACGTGATCGCTACTTAAAGTGTGAGTAATGAGTGCGGTGAAAAGTTTTACGAGATTGTCGGCTGTCCGTCCGATGCGCTCTGACGTGGCATCAGGCCCGACAGTCGCACTTCGTCCTGTCGCCACGAAAAGGGCGGTGTGCACCGATGGATGCCGCTTGCTTACTGCCAGGTCTCGGTCGTCGAGTTGTCATCTGTTGCAGTGATGCTTGGCTGAGGTCTTGCATCGCGCTTGCCCTACCTGTCCCTCACAAGGAAGTCCGCCCATGTCGCAAGATTCAGCCCCGCGCTATCCATTGGTGCTGGTCCCGGGAATGCTCGGGTTTGTGCGGTTGCTGCTTTATCCCTACTGGTACGGGATCATCTCGGCGTTGCGCCGTGGTGGTGCAACCGTGTTCGCGGTGCAGGTCTCTCCCCTCAATTCCAGCGAAGTTCGTGGTGAACAGTTGCTGGCCCGAATTGACGAGATTCTGCGGGAAACAGGGGCAGAGAAGGTCAACCTGATCGGCCACAGCCAGGGCTCGCTGACCGCGCGCTATGCCGCTGCCATGCGTCCCGACCGGGTGGCGTCGGTGACTTCGGTGGCGGGGCCCAATCATGGCTCTGAACTGGCGGACTACCTGGAAAGGCACTATCCGGCGCAGGGCGCCAAGGGGCGAGTGCTCAGCGTGTTGCTGCGGTTGATTGGTGCCGTGATGAGCCTGCTTGAAACGGGCTATCGCGGGCCGAAGTTGCCGGTCGATATCCCGGCTTCCCACCAGTCGCTGACCACGGAGGGGGTGGCGCTGTTCAATCAACGGTATCCCCAGGGCTTGCCGCTGACTTGGGGTGGCCAGGGCCCGGAACTGGTGAATGGGGTGCGGTACTACTCGTGGTCGGGCACTCTGCAACCGGGCAAGACCGATCGTGGGCGCAATCTGATTGACGGGACGAACCGCAGCTGCCGGTTATTCGCCAGGACCTTCGTCCGTGAAGCCGGGCATTGCGACGGCATGGTCGGACGCTACAGCTCGCACCTGGGCACGGTGATTGGCGACAACTATCCGCTGGATCACTTTGATATCGTCAATCAGTCGCTGGGACTGGTGGGCAAGGGCGCCGAACCGATCCGCCTGTTCGTCGAACATGCGGCGCGGCTGAAAGCGGCGGGCTTGTAAGATCAAGATCAAAAGATCGTCCGAAGGCTGCGATCTTTTCAATCAGGCAACCCTGATTTTGCGCCCCAAAACAGTCGTCCAGCGCTCCGAGAGAATCACCCCACCCAACGTTAAAACCCCTGTCTCTTATACACATCT
>NZ_JZRI01000053.1:0-40996 GCF_000952175.1 Pseudomonas sp. ES3-33
AGATGTGTATAAGAGACAGATTTGCCAGGGGATGGTGGGCGCTCATGGCGGGCGGATCAGTGTCGCGGACGGGATAGAGGGCCTTGGCACCTGCATCACCCTGCATCTGCCACTGCAAGAACAGCCGGAAGTTGAAAGTGAAGCCTGATACCCTTTGGATCCCCCTATGCCGCGATCAGAATTCATGAGCCAGACCGCGACCATCCTGGTCATCGACGACGAACCACAGATCCGCAAATTCCTGCGCATCAGCCTGGTTTCCCAAGGTTATAAAGTGCTGGAAGCCGGAACCGGTACCGAGGGGCTGGCGCAGGCCGCGTTGAGCAAGCCTGACTTGCTGGTGCTCGACCTCGGCCTGCCGGACATGGACGGCCAGCAGGTGCTGCGCGAGTTTCGCGAGTGGTCGACGGTGCCGGTGCTGGTGCTGTCGGTGCGTGCCGGCGAGGGGCAGAAAGTCGAGGCGCTGGACGGCGGTGCGAATGATTACGTGACCAAGCCGTTCGGCATCCAGGAATTCCTGGCCAGGGTCCGCGCGCTGTTGCGCCAGGCTCCAGCTGGGGAATCGCAGCAGGCGGCACTGAGCTTTGGGCCTCTGACCGTTGACCTGGCCTACCGCCGGGTACTGCTCGACGGCGCCGAAGTCGCATTGACCCGCAAGGAGTACGCGGTGCTGGCACAACTGGCCCGGCATCCGGGGCGGGTGATTACCCAGCAGCAATTACTCAAGGATATCTGGGGGCCGACGCACACCGAGGACAGTCACTATTTGCGCATTGTGGTGGGGCATCTGCGCCAGAAGCTGGCCGATGACCCCACCCAGCCGCGGTTTATCGTGACTGAGGCGGGGGTGGGGTATCGGTTGTTGGGCGGGGACAACCAGTAATATGTGTGTTGAATGTTCCGGCCTCATCGCGGGCAAGCCCGGCTCCCACAGGTTATGAGTTGATTCACAATATTTGTGGACACCCTCGAACCTGTGGGAGCCGGGCTTGCCCGCGATGAGGCCCTTGAATCCTGCACAAGTCTAGGGACTGCGACCCTGCTCTTCCTCATACCGATCCAGGGTATCGCGCGCAATTTCCCGCCCCAGCGCGATCAATTCCGGCGCCTTGTAAAACTCGAAAAACCGGCACACCCGCTTCGGTACGTTGATCAGGATATCCGGCGGATACCCGGCAATCTTGTACTGCGCCAACGAAGTCTGCATCACCT
The DNA here is from genome assembly GCF_000952175.1 of Pseudomonas sp. ES3-33. Lineage (NCBI taxonomy): Bacteria > Pseudomonadati > Pseudomonadota > Gammaproteobacteria > Pseudomonadales > Pseudomonadaceae > Pseudomonas > Pseudomonas sp. ES3-33. The sequence goes on from NZ_JZRI01000053.1 coordinate 1,213, forward strand.
CGAAACTCTGGTTGATCAAATCCAGCAGCGACGCCGGCCCGACGTTATCGATAATGAACGACCCGGTGGCGGACTTCGGCGCACCCCCGGCCTCCGGAGCGGCGGCCGGTTGCTGGGCTTCAGGCTCGGCGGATTCGATCCACGGATTGATACCCGCCCCTTGCGCCTTCAGTGCTTCTTTCTCCAGCGCCAGCAATTGCTCGGCCTGCGTGCGTCGGAACGGTAACTTCGACCCCAGCGAATTGATCAGGCTGTCGAAACGACTTTTGAACGCAGGCGGACGCGGGATCACCGGCAGCTGATAATGCCGCTGGTTGGTGGAGTTGAGATTGACCGCGATGATCAGGTCGCAATGGCTCGAGACCACCGGCACGATCGGCAGCGGGTTGAGTATCCCGCCGTCGACCAGCATGCGATTGCCTTGCATCACCGGGGTGAACAGGCTGGGGATCGCCGCCGAGGCGCGCATGGCCTGGTGCAGGCAACCTTCCTGGAACCAGATTTCCTGCTGGTTGGTCAGGTCGGTGGCCACCGCCGTGTAGGGAATCCGCAGTTCCTCGATGTTGATCTCGCCGACGATCTTGCGAATCTGCCCGAATACTTTTTCGCCGCGAATCGCCCCCAGGCGGAAACTCACGTCAACCAGACGCAAGACGTCGAGGTAGTCCAGGCTCTCGATCCAGTTGCGGTAATCCTCGAGTTTGCCGGCGGCATAGATCCCGCCGACCACCGCGCCCATGGAGCACCCGGCGATGCAGGCGATGTCGTAGCCTCGCCGTTCGATCTCCTCGATGACGCCGATATGGGCATAACCCCGGGCGCCACCTGATCCCAGTACCAGTGCGACACGCTTTTTCATGAATCGCCCTCGTCTGACAAGGTTCAACAATGCACCCAACGAGGGGCGCGCTTCAATCGCCAAGGTCGTTCAAGCAGGCGAAGACGTCGTTTTTTCGACACTCCATGGCGGCGCAAGGGTATCTTGCTCAGCGCGACAGTTTCAGCAAGGCGCTCAAGGCACTTTTCAACCGCCAGACCGTCTTACCTGCACGACCGTTTTCCTATTTTTTTGAGGTGTAAGTGATGAAAGCCTGGATCTGTGTACCCTTGATTGCCCTGGCACTGGCCGGCTGTGCCGGCAAGACCGCCTACCGCGACAGCTGCGGCAGCGGTATCGATGCGGCGTGGCATGAGCTGGACCTGGCCAAGGCGGAAGGGTTTGCCGGCACCGTCAGCTACTCCAAGGCGCTGTCGTTGCTGACCGGTGCGAAGACCCAGCAGCAGTTCGAGGCATTCGAAGGCTGCACCAAGAAAGCCGAAAAAGCGCGCTTCTACATTCGTGAGTCACGCGCCGGACGTTAAGGCATGATGCAAGGCTAACGCCCCATTGGAAAAAGGGAGCAAATGATGTCCGGGTTAGTTGATCGGTTAGTGGCTCATGTCATGGGCCTTGAAGTCGGATTGATGGCGAGTCAGGCGCGCCTGGAGGCGCGAACCGACCCTGAGGCCTTGCACGATCTGCGCACCACGGTCCGCCGTCTGCGCAGCCTGCTGCGGCCGTTGCGCGGCTTGCCCGGCGTCGCTCAGCTGGAAGCGGCGGCGTCGCGGGTCGGCGACCTGACTACACCGCTGCGCGATCGCGAAGTGTTGGCCGCCTACCTGCTCGAGCACGATCAACCGGACGCGGCGCATCGGCGCATGGCGCAAATGGCCGAGGCTTATCCTGCAGTCGCCGCCAGCACCGAGCTGGCGCAACTGCTGCAGATACTCGACGCGTTTCCCCGATTCTTGCGGGCGTCCCAGCGCCAGGGACTGCTCAAGGGCCTGCGCCCAAACATCGAAAAGCGCTTGGCGAAACAGTGGAAAAAGCTCGACACCGCCCTGCACGATCCTGCCCACGACCGCCATCGCCTGCGACTGCTGATCAAGCGCGTGCGTTATGGCATCGAGGCCTATCCCGAGCTGGACCGCTTGCCCAAGGCCGCCATGCCGCGCCTGAAAGCTGCGCAAGCGGCCCTGGGTGACTGGCACGATTGCTGGCAGTGGCTGGCGCGCGCCGAGCACGAGGCCGATCTGCAACCCTGCGTCAGCACCTGGCAAACCACCATGGCCAAGGCCGAAAGCCGCGCCGACCGGGTGCTGGACAAACTCAGTGCGGACTGCTTCAAGTCCTGACAACCGGGATCGCTACCGCAAGCTGCGATCTTTTGACTCGAGACCGCACCGCCCCCCGTAGGAGCTGCCGCAGGCTGCGATCTTTTGACGTTGATCTTTGGCGTCATCGCTGTCGCCCAAGATCAGATGTTCGCAGCCGGCGGGCGGCAGCTCCTACGGCATATGCGTGCGGCTCGGCCTATCTGTCGGTGAATTTGTCCGGAATAAGCCCTGTATCGCCTTCCTCGTCTGGTTAACATCCCTGCATCCCCATCTGCTCCGAGGTTTTCATGCGCTTCTCCGATCTGCTTGACGCTGTTCGCAGCCAACCGCTGGAACTGAGTATTCCAGCCGAATGGGCCCAGGGCCGGGCCAGTTTTGGTGGTCTGGTGGCCGCTTTGCAGTACGAAGCGATGCGTGCCCAGGTGCCGGCAGATCGTCCCGTACGCTCGCTGGCGATCACCTTTGTCGGGCCGGTCGAGCCGGATGTGCCGGTCAGTTTCGAAGTGGATGTGCTGCGTGAAGGTAAAGCCGTCAGCCAGGTGTTGGGCCGGGCGATGCAAAAAGGCCAGGTGGTGACCCTGGTGCAAGGCAGCTTCGGCGGATCGCGTCCGTCGGAGGTGGCGGTGAGCGCACAACCGGCGCCGGAAATGAAACATTGGGAAGAATGCCAGGAATTGCCCTATATCAAGGGCATCACGCCGGAATTCATGCGCCACCTGGCGATGCGCTGGAGCGTCGGCGGGCTGCCGTTCACCGGCAATACTTCGCGTCAAATGGGGGGATGGGTGCGCTTGCGCGGGGACGTCAAGGAAGAGCCGGTCACCGAGTCGCACATCCTGGCGCTGGTCGATGCCTGGCCTCCGGCGTTGTTACCGCATCTGAAAAAACCGGCCATGGGCAGCACGCTGACCTGGACCATCGAATTCGTGCAGCCGCTGCTGGAGGTGAGCACGCTGGACTGGTGCAAATACCTGGTTGAAATTGAATACGCGGCGGATGGCTACGGGCATGCGGCTGCCAAGCTGTGGAGCCAAGACGGTCAATTGATCGCCATGAGCCGCCAGACAGTGACCATTTTCGCCTGATCAATGCCGGCGGTGGCGCTCACGCCAGGCGCGCCACCAACCGCCGCTGAGAAGGAACCGCGGAAAGGTCACAAACTGCTCGACCAGCAGGCGCGACACGGCGTCCTTGCGACCGCTGAAGGGTTCGGAAGCCTGTTTTTCCAGGGTATGCCCATGGCGCTGCAAGCCCAGGGCGGCGAGCAGCCCGACGATGCCGATGGCAAAGTTGACGAAGCTCAAGCCGAACACGCCCGTCACGATCAGCAGGAACGCCAGGATAAACAGCGGTACCGCAAGCAAGTGCAACACCAGATTGGTCGGGTGCTGGTGATTGTTGGGGTACTCCCGCCATTGCCAGGCGGGAAGGTTGGGATGACGCTTGCCCATGATGCTGATCCTCGATCCGTGTTGAACACATGATTGAAGAATAGGCTTGGGACAGCGCAGCGGCGAATGGAGGTTGACTATCGGGGTGATAGCGCAAGGTTCAAGCTGTGTATTGATCAGGACAACGCCATCGTCGGAACGCCGCCCGGAGCAAGCCCGCTCCCACAGGTGTCCTGGTGATACAAATAGCGTCTGAACACGTGAAATCCCTGTGGGAGCGGGTTGGCTCCGGGCGGCGTTCAGGCGATCATGCCCTCAGAGTTTCAACTGCCCAATCGCCTTGCTCAATTCCCCCGCCAACGCCGCCAGCTCATTACTGGTCATCGCCGAACTCACCGTCTGCTGCACCGTGTTCTCCGTCACATCGCGAATGCTCACCACCGCCCGGTTCATCTCTTCGGCTACCTGGCTCTGCTGCTCTGCGGCCACCGCGATCTGCGTGTTGCTTTCGCGCATCTGTGCCACCGCACTGGTGATCTGCGCCAGCGCCGCGCCCGCTTCCTGCGCCTGCTGTACGCAGTCGTCGGCCTTGAACGAACTTTCCTGCATGAAATCCACCGCATCGCGGGTGCCCGCCTGCAGCGCCGAAACCATGCGGGTGATCTCGTCGGTGGAGGCCTGGACGCGCTTGGCCAGGTTGCGCACCTCGTCGGCGACGACCGCGAAACCCCGGCCCATCTCTCCGGCCCGGGCCGCTTCGATGGCCGCGTTCAGCGCCAGCAGGTTAGTCTGCTCGGCGATGCTGTGAATCACCCCGACCACGCTGTTGATTTTCTGGCTGTCTTCGGCCAGGCGCTGGATCATCTGGGCCGTTTGCTGCACACCCGACGATAGCCCGGCAATCGACAACTGCACGCGGCTGACCACTGCCTGCCCGCTGCCCGCCAGGGTGTCGGCGGTTTGCGACAGGTCGCGGGTCGCGCCGGCGTGCTGGGCGATGTGATAAACCGTCGCGGTCATCTGGTTGATCGCCGTGGCAGCCTGGTCGGTTTCACTTTGCTGGCCAAGCATGCCGTGGCGCACTTCGTCCATGCTCGAGGCCAGCCGCGCTGCACCGTCATCCAGCTGCCGCGCGGTGCTGGCCACGGTATTTACCACGCGTTGATAACCAGCCTGCATCGCGTTAAACGCATTGGCCATTTGCCCGACCTCGTCGGTGCAGGCCAGGGGCACGCGGGCTGACAGGTCGCCGGTTTTTTCCACGTGCAGCATCACGTCTTTCAACGTGTTGAGCTGGCTGAGCAGGAAGCGGATCAACAATTGCGATGCGCCGAGCATGGCCAGCATCAAGATAAACACCGCCACCGCGTAGTGGGCGAAGCGCTCGCCGAACACCTGGGTCAGGCTCGGGCCATGGGCGATGATCGCGACTTGCTGGCCATCCTGGCGACTGAAGACTTCAGCGCCCATCAACGGATTATCGCCGAACAGCGGCAGGGAATTGACCTCGACCCAGCCACGGGCGCCGGTCAGCGCCGGCACCGGTTGTCCGTCAATGATCGGCGCTTGCCCGTTGGAGAAGGCCAGCACGTTGTCGGCCTGCGGCAGCGGTTGCCCGTCCGGCCATGTTTTCAGGAGGCGCGCCTGGGCCTGCGCCGACGCCTGGGCAGCGTGACCGCGTGCCTGCTGTTCGAGTTGCACGGCGTACAACACCAGCAACAAGGTCGTGACGAAGGCAACGGCGTTGACCGCCCAGAATTTGTACTTCAACGAGATGTTGCTAAGCCAGGCACCCATGGAGGTCTTCTCTGATAGCGGAAACAATTATGGCAAGGTGCCATTATTGTGCCGGGATCGGGCGGTGGGGACTTGATGTGGATCAAGGTTCCCGGTCAGGCTGGACACAGCCATTGCCTGCGTAATGCGCTATCCTGCGCGCCTTCAAAATTCTCTCGCTACAGGATCGCGTCCCATGAAAGCTGCACTCGTCGAACTCATCAGCAAAATCAGCTCCGGGTGCATGAGCGCTGACGAAATCCTCAAGGTGGCGGACGAAGCGGCCCAGGCCTACGCCGACCCGCAGGCATTCCTGGCTGCGAATCCGGACATCAACTACGACGACACTTTCCCGATCCCGCTGGGCGAATGGGTGGTGGTCGGCAGCCTGCCGGAAACCGTGCTGTTCCAGGCCGATAACTACATGGACCTGTTCGCCCTGATCGTCGCCTCGTTCGGGCCGGGCGTGGACTTCAACATCAAGCCCAAACAACTGGCCAAGACCGAAGCCCTGACGGCGCTCAATCGCATCCAGGTGCAGATGGGCAGCATGAACAAGGAAAACGGCGGCTACACGCTGATGAACTTCAGCCAGTTGCTCGATGATGAACTGCAGGTGGTGCTGGTGTACGGCGACGACGTGCCGCGGGTGCTGGAATTGTGCGCCGAGGTCGGTATCGCCGCCGCTCCATCCCTGGAAGCCCTGAAAGTCGCCATCCACGTTTAATACAATAAAACGGAACCCTGGCATTGGCCGGCTATCCTAAGAGGGCAAACCACTCTTAGGGAGCGTCACCATGGGTTCCACGTTCAACGGCCTGATTGGCCTGATTATTCTTGCCCTGGACATCTGGGCCATCATCAACGTGCTGAAAAGTGGCGCATCCACCGGCATGAAGATCGTCTGGGTGCTGCTGATCCTGCTGTTGCCGGTCCTGGGCCTGATCATCTGGGCCATCGCCGGTCCGCGGGGTAATGTGCGGATCTGATCCAGTCGTCAAATCTTCATATCTCCCCTGTGGGAGCGAGCCTGCTCGCGATGGCAATCTGTCTGTCACATTGATGCAGGATGTGGAGACGCCATCGCGTGCAGGCTCGCTCCCACAGTGTTTTGCACATAGGCATAAATTACGAAGGTTCGACCTGTCATCTTCCGCGTCGTAGAATGCGCGCCTTTCCCGGGCAATCGAGCAAATCGATTGGCCATCATGGGCGGGTAACCGTCCGTTGCCACCGCATTCATCGGAGCACTTCCCATGAGCACCACCCCAACCAGCGAATACCTGGAAACCCTCTACGAAGGCTATGGCCAGCGTTTTCGCATGGAAAAACTGCTGCACGAAGTGCGCACCGAACACCAGCACCTGGTGATTTTTGAAAACCCGCGCATGGGCCGGGTCATGGCGCTGGACGGCGTGATCCAGACCACCGAAGCCGACGAATTCATCTACCACGAAATGCTCACCCACGTGCCGATCCTGGCACACGGCACTGCCAAGCGCGTGCTGATTATCGGCGGCGGCGACGGCGGCATGCTGCGTGAAGTGGCCAAGCACCGTGGCGTCGAGCACATCACCATGGTCGAGATCGACGGCACGGTGGTGGATATGTGCAAGGAATTCCTGCCGAACCACTCCAAAGGCGCATTCGACGATCCACGCCTGAACCTGGTGATTGATGACGGTATGCGTTTCGTCGCGACCACCACTGAAAAGTTCGACGTGATCATCTCCGACTCCACCGACCCGATCGGCCCGGGCGAAGTGCTGTTCTCGGAAAACTTCTACCAGGCTTGCCGTCGCTGCCTGAACGAAGGCGGCATCCTGGTGACGCAGAACGGCACGCCGTTCATGCAGATCGAAGAAGTCAAAACCACTGCCGGACGCCTGCGCAGCCTGTTCCCGGACTGGCATTTCTACCAGGCAGCCGTACCGACCTACATCGGCGGCTCTATGACCTTTGCCTGGGGCGCGACCGACACCCGCTATCGCAAACTGTCCCGTGAAATCCTGCAGCAGCGCTTTGCCGGCAGCGGCATCATCACCCGCTACTACAACCCGGAAATCCACATCGGCGCATTCGCCTTGCCGCAGTACGTATTGCAGGCCATCAACAAGCCAAGCAACGACTGAAGCCACACACATTGACTGTAGGAGCGAGCTCGCTCGCGATGGACGTCAACGATGACGCGGGCTGCCAGATTAAACGTGGCGCCTTCAAAGCCATCGCGAGCAAGCTCGCTCCTACCGTTTTTTTGTGTCAACCGGTGAATAATCTGGGGGAACGATCACCCAGTGCAAAAGTCCAGATAGATGTAAGCCCACTTGCGGGTTTTATCGAGGAGGCACTGATGCAAAAGTGGAAAATCACTTTCGTGGATGATCACGGTGAAACAGTCGACGAAATCTTCGAGTGCGAGGAGTGCCCGGACAACGAGCACGCCGCCAAGCTCATCAAGGCTCGTCTGCTTCCTGTCGCTGCAGAACTGGATCTGAATGATCTGGAAGGGCGAACCGCTGACGCGAGCGTCAAAAGTCTTAAATCTCAGAACAGCATACAAATCCTCGGCATCACTCCCGTCTGATACAACTCCTGTCACATTTAAACCAGGCCTTGGCAGCTGCTCGGTCAAAGGGCTACTCTGCAGAAGAGATCAGCGATTGGATCGCTAAGGTCTGGTCTTGTCAGCTACATGCTTGATTCCCATCGGTGACCTGGTTACCGGCTCGTCCTCACTATTCGGCTGGGGGCGTCGGGGAGCACGGAAAGTCTATCCATCGGATTCAGGAGGACGTTTCATGAGCACAGCCTATCAAGAAGACATCAGCAGCAGCGTGTTGCGCCGCATGAAAGAAGGCGGTTTCGATTTTTCAAAATTTCATCCCATCGAGTTCTACGCGATTTTCCCCGACGAGGAGCGGGCCCGCAGGGCAGCAGGTCATTACCGTGGTGAGTCCTTGAACGCGCAGATCAGTGTGCGCGACGACGGCGCATGGGCGCTGGAACTGAGCAAGGTCATGTACGCCACCTACGATGACATCGGCGATTTCGAACAGGGATTCGAGGCAGTGGTAGAGCCTCTGGGCGGCATCATCGAAGGATGGGGCGTGAAGCAGGAGGTACGAGGGCGACTCGCATAACATTATGAACAGCAACAACACCCAGCAACGGCTGACCTTAGGGTTGGCCGTTTTTCGTTTGTGGGGTATGAAAATCAAAAGCAGGATCAAAAGATCGTCCGATTGCGGCCCGAGCCTTCGGTAGCTCCTACATTGGAATGCGCCCTTCTGTAGGAGCTGCCGCAGGCTGCGATCTTTTGATCCTGCTTTTGATTCAAAAAGGCAAAAAAAAACCGCCCAAAACAGGCGGCTAAATGGGAAGTTCGATGAGCTTTTCAGCGAATAAGCCAATTATCCCCATCGCCAGGCGGGCAGTGAAATCAACTCTGACTATGCTGGTGATAGCGACAGCATTGCTTCGCAATGGAGCGGGGGCGATCAGGTTGGGGCATTTGCCGCACGCAATTGGTGCGGTGTTTTAACAGCTTTTATCCAACTGATTGATATCAAAGCGTTTATGCCGATGGCACGGGCCTTGCGATGCCTAGATGTCCGGGTGACAAGGAGTACGGCATGATCCGCACCTATTTTGATGAGATGTACGATGCCGGCGGCCAGGTCCGCCCGCATTACCGGGAATTTGCCCGTTGGCTGGCCGAGACGCCTGACGAATTGCTGGCCCAACGGCGCCGCGAGGCCGATCTGCTGTTTCATCGAGCCGGTATTACGTTCACGCTTTACGGCGACGAGCAGGGCACAGAGCGCCTGATCCCGTTCGACACCATCCCGCGCAGCATTCCCGCGAGCGAGTGGCGGGTGGTCGAGCGCGGTTGTATCCAGCGGGTCAAGGCGTTGAACATGTTCCTCGCCGACCTCTACCACGAGCAGCGCATCATCAAGGCCGGGATCATTCCGGCCGAGCAGGTGCTGGCCAACGAGCAGTACCAGTTGGCGATGCAAGGGCTCGACCTGCACCGGGATATTTACTCACACATCTCCGGTGTCGATCTGGTGCGCGACGGTGACGGCACCTACTACGTGCTCGAAGACAATCTGCGCACCCCCAGCGGCGTCAGCTACATGCTCGAAGACCGGAAGATGATGATGCGCCTGTTTCCCGAGTTGTTTTCGGCCCAGCGCATCGCCCCCATCGACCACTACCCGAACCTGTTGCTCGACACCCTGAAAAGCTCAAGTCCTATCGACAACCCCAGCGTGGTGGTGCTGACCCCGGGCCGCTTCAACAGCGCGTTTTTCGAACATGCGTTCCTGGCGCGGGAGATGGGCGTTGAACTGGTCGAGGGCGCGGACCTGTTCGTGCGTGACGACAAGGTCTTTATGCGCACGACTGACGGGCCGAAGGCGGTCGATGTGATCTATCGCCGACTTGACGACGCGTTCCTCGATCCGCTGGCGTTCAATCCAGACTCCATGCTCGGCGTGCCAGGGCTGCTGTCGTCCTACCGGTCGGGCAACGTGGTACTGGCGAATGCCATCGGCACCGGGGTGGCGGATGACAAATCGGTGTATCCGTTTGTCACCGACATGATCCGCTTTTACCTGGATGAAGAACCGATCCTGAAGAACGTTCCGACCTTCCAGTGTCGTAATCCTTCTGAACTTTCCCACGTGCTGGCCAATCTTCCAGACTTGGTGGTCAAGGAAACCCAGGGTTCGGGGGGCTACGGAATGCTGGTCGGGCCGGCCGCGACGGCGGCGGAAATCGAGTTATTCCGCGCGCGCATCAAGGCCAAGCCGCATGCCTATATCGCGCAGCCGACCCTGTCGCTGTCGACCTGTCCGACCTTCGTCGAAAACGGCATTGCGCCACGGCATATCGACCTGCGTCCGTTTGTATTGTCCGGCCGTGAAACCCGGGTGGTGCCCGGTGGCCTGACCCGTGTTGCGCTGCGCGAAGGTTCCCTGGTGGTGAATTCCTCCCAGGGCGGTGGAACCAAGGACACCTGGGTAGTCGAGGATTGAAGGAAGCTTGCCATGTTAAGTAGAACTGCCTCGGATCTGTATTGGATGTCGCGTTACCTGGAGCGGGCGGAAAACCTCGCACGGATGCTCGACATCAGTTATTCGCTGTCGCTGATGCCACAGGATGGCCGCGGCGACGGCTTGCACGAACTGGCCATGCCGCTGCTGATCACCGGCACCCTGGAGGATTATCTTGAGCGCCACGGCGAACTGCACGCCGAGCGACTGCTGCACTTCTTCGCCCTGGATGCGGCCAATCCGGCCAGTATCTACAGTTGTCTCGGTTCTGCACGGGCCAGTGCCCATGCCGTACGTGGGCGGATTACCGCCGACATGTGGGAAAACATCAATGCCACCTGGCTGGAAATTCGCGGTATCGCCGACCAGGGCTTGAGCCGCTATGGCATGAGCCGCTTCTGCGAATGGATCAAGGAACGTTCCCACCTGTTTCGCGGCGCGTCCTACGGCACCATCATGCGCAACGATGCGTTTCGTTTCATTCGCCTGGGCACTTTCATCGAGCGCGCCGACAACACCCTGCGCCTGCTCGATGCGCGCTACGAAATGGCCGGTGATCAGGCGGAAGCGGTCAGCGACGGCACCGCACATGCCTATTACCAGTGGAGTGCGCTATTGCGCGCGCTGTCTTCGTTCGAGGCTTACACCGAGATCTACCGCGACGCTCCCGGCGCCCGCCATGTTGCCGAATTGCTGCTGTTGCGCGCCGACGTGCCGCGTTCGCTGCGCGCCTGTACCGAAGAAATCGACCAGATTCTCGCCCAGCTTCCAGGCGCCAACGGCCGACCGGCCCAACGCCTAGCCGCAGAAATGGACGCGCGCCTGCGCTACACCGGCATCAACGAAATTCTCGACGAGGGCCTGCATGCCTGGCTGACCGAGTTCATCCCGCTGGTGCGCCAGCTGGGCAACGCCATTCACAGTTCCTACCTGGAGGCTGCATGAGACTTTCCATTAGCCACGAGACCACCTATCACTACGAAGATCAGGTGCGGGCGAGCATCCAGTACCTGCGACTGACACCCCACGACAGCGAGCGCCAGCATGTGCTCAGCTGGCAGCTCGACCTGCCGCGCCCGGTGCGCGCGCAGCTTGACCCGTTTGGCAATATCCTGCATGTGCTGACCATGGACGAACCGCACGAAGCCATCATCATCGGCGCCCGTGGCCAGGTCGACATCGACGAGCTGCGCGAAGCCGAGCATGAAAGCCAGTCGGCGCTGCCGTTCCTGCGGTTCACCCGCCTGACCGAACCGGATGAAGCCTTGCGCGCGTTCGCGGAGAAGCAATGCAAGAAGCGCCGCGATCGCACGGCACTGATCGACCTGATGCATGGCCTGAACTCGCACATGACCTACACCCCGGGCTCGACCGAGGTCGACACCAGCGCGGCCCAGTCCTTCGCCGGGCGCTCGGGGGTTTGCCAGGACCACACCCACGCCTTCCTGGCCTGCGCCCGCAGCCTGGGGATTCCGGCGCGTTACGTATCGGGTTATTTGTACAGCGAGAACAGCGAGCACCTGGCCAGCCACGCCTGGGCCGAAGCATGGCTGGATGACGCCTGGTACAGCTTCGACGTGACCAACGAACTGGCCCGGCCCGAGCGTCACCTGAAACTGGCCGTGGGCCTGGACTACCTGGACGCCTGCCCGGTTCGCGGCATGCGCCGCGGTGGCGGCTGTGAACAGATGCACGCAAAAGTGTTCGTCTCGCCGACGCCTTTGCCGGTTTTTTCGGTCCAGGAACAGTAACCCGGCAGACCGCATCGCGAGCAGGCTCGCTCCCACACTGTCCAGCGGTGAACCCCATCCAAAATTCACCGCAGAACCCTGTGGGAGCGAGCCTGCTCGCGATCAGGTCAGCCCAGGCACTACAAAACTAGGGCTGAACCTTGCGCCCAGCCATATGCTTCAAATACCCCACCAGCCTCTCCAGATCCTGATCCGGCACCACCTGCGCACTGAACCCGGGCATCTTCGCCTGCGGCCACTGCCGCAGGCTCTGCGGATCTCGAATGTAGCGCTTGAGGAAATCAGCGCCGAAGTACTCGGTGGGATTAAACGGAATGTTTAGATCCGGTCCGAACTGCGCATCCCCCGCGCCGTTCAACCGATGGCATGCCAGGCAATTCTTCTGGAACAGCGCAAATCCCAGGTTCACCGGATCGTCGGCCTTCAACGCCGGATCCGGCAGCAGGGCAGGGAAGCGCTGGGCCACCGGCGCCAGTTGCCTGATGCTCGCGACTTCGAACGGCCACTGCTCCGGGCTGATGTTGCCTGCCTGGGGATCGGTCCAGACCAGATAAAACGGCCCAGCGCTGTGCTTGCCCGCAGACAGGGCGGGCCATGGCCGGGCCGGATCCTCGATCGCCAGCCAGGCTCTGGCGCCCTGGGCATTGAGCAGGGGCGCGGCTGAGAGCTCTGCGGCAAATCCGTCCAGCGCCACTGCCTGCAGATGGTCGTCTGGCTTGATCCCGGTCAGCAACGCAGCGATGGGCACGGCACGGTAGGTCATCTCGCGTTTGTAAGACACATCGTTGCTGATGGTGATGGTCTGCACCTGCGGATGCTTGAGCAGCTCGGCGGTTTGCCAGGTGCGCGAGTTCTCGCCCAGCTGAAGATCCAGCTGTGCGGCAGAAAGGGGCGTACTGAGCAGCAAGGCCCCGAGCAGAGTGAGCGTTTTCAAATGATCGCCGTCCATGTCGTGGAGAGTGCCGCAAAGGTTGGCACACCCACGCCGGCCCGGGTAGCGGGCCAGTCACATTTCTACGGCGGCGATAACAAAAGGCGCTTAAATCAGCCGATGACCTTGGTCAGGTTCGGCAAAATCAACAACAGCGTGGTGGCGAAAAGAATGAGCCCGGCTTGACGTACTTTCGATTGTTTGAACATGGCTTGACCGCCTTTATTGTTATTTCCTGATGCCTGCCTGCATATCTCCATGACGGCAGAGCGTTGCACTTCCTGTCCGACGAGCGCCTCGGCAAAACCCGACGACAACTTCGTACATGATTACCTTAGGGCCCGCGTCACTCTTGGCTTAGATCCATTTCATATGGAGAGATATCTATAGGCTATGAAAATAGCATGAGGCCTATTGCCAGCTTCTTTGCCGCCCGTTTGCTAGACCTCTCGCCGACCTGAAACGGTTAACCCCGTAGCACGCTACCGTTCGTCTGAGCGTGTGCGTCAATGGTGCTGAGCGTTGTGGTCATTGAATCTGAGGGCGCAGGGCATAAGGTGAAGCTTCTAAAAGAACAAGAAATCGAGGACGTCATGACCCAAGCTTTGATTTTCGACGCGTTACGCACGCCCCGGGGCAAAGGCAAGGCCGATGGCGCCTTGCACAGCGTCAAGCCGATTAATCTGGTCGCCGGCCTGATGACCGCGCTGCAACGGCGCATGTCCCTGGACACCAGCCAGGTCGACGACGTGGTGCTGGGGTGCGTGACGCCCATCGGTGATCAAGGCTGCGATATCGCCAAGACGGCGGCGCTGGTGGCGGATTGGGATATCAGCGTGGCGGGCGTGCAGATCAACCGGTTCTGCGCCTCGGGACTCGAGGCGGTGAATCTCGGGGCGATGAAAGTGCGTTCCGGTTTTGAAGACCTGGTGGTGGTCGGCGGCGTCGAATCCATGTCCCGGGTGCCCATGGGCAGCGACGGCGGGGCGTGGGCCCTGGACCCGCAAACCAACCTGCATACCCATTTTACCCCGCAAGGTGTGGGCGCCGATCTGATTGCCACACTGGAAGGTTTCAGTCGTGAACAGATCGACGCCTACGCGCTGCACTCCCAGCAAAAGGCAGCGCGGGCTCGGGGCGATGGCTCGTTCAGTAAATCCCTGGTGCCGGTGCAAGATCAGAACGGCATCGTCCTGCTCGATCATGATGAATTCATTCGCGCCGATTCGACTCTCGAAGGGTTGGGCAAGCTCAAGCCGAGCTTCGAAATGATCGGCCAGTTGGGCTTCGACGCCACTGCACTGCGGGTCTACAGCCATGTGGAGCGCATCAACCACGTCCACACCCCCGGCAACAGCTCCGGCATCGTCGATGGTGCAGCGCTGATGCTGATTGGCTCAGAGGCCAAGGGCCGGGCGCTGGGCTTGCAACCTCGGGCGCGGATCGTTGCCGCGGCGGTGACCAGCACTGACCCGACCATCATGCTCACGGGGCCCGCCCCGGCCACGCGCAAGGCCCTGGCGAAGGCCGGTTTACGGGTCGAGGATATCGATCTGTTCGAGGTCAACGAGGCCTTCGCCTCGGTGGTGCTGAAGTTCATCAAAGACATGGCCATCGACCCGGACAAGGTCAACGTCAACGGCGGCTCCATCGCCATGGGGCACCCATTGGGCGCCACCGGCTGCGCAATCCTTGGCACCTTGCTCGACGAACTGGAAGCCCGCCAGTTGCGCTACGGCCTCGCGACCCTGTGTGTCGGCGGCGGCATGGGCATCGCCACGATCATCGAACGCTTCTGAGCCCCGACTTCAAGGAACATCGTCATGACCGAAGCCATCCGTTACGAAAAGGGCCAGGACCAGATCGTCGTCCTGACCATTGATATGCCGGGCCAGAGCGCCAACACCATGAACGCTGTGTACCGCGACGCCATGGCGGACTGCGTGAAGCGCCTGGTCGAAGAGAAAGCGTCGATAGCCGGCGTCATCATCACCTCGGCGAAAAAGACTTTCTTTGCCGGCGGCGACCTCAATGAACTGATCAAGGTCGGCAAGCCCGAGGCCAAAGCCTTCTACTGCATGGTATTGACCCTCAAGGCCCAGCTGCGCGCCCTGGAAACGCTCGGCAAACCCGTGGTCGCCGCGATCAATGGCGCAGCGCTCGGCGGCGGCTGGGAAATCTGCCTGGCGTGCCATCACCGCGTGGCGCTGGATCATTCCTCGGTGCAGCTTGGCCTGCCGGAGGTCACCCTGGGACTGCTGCCGGGCGGCGGCGGGGTCGTGCGCATGGTGCGCCTGCTGGGGATCGAGAAAGCCTTGCCGTATCTGCTGGAGGGCAAGAAGGTACGGCCTCAACAGGCCCTGCAGGCCGGTTTGATCGACGAGCTGGCGCAGGACCCGCAAGAGTTGCTGAGCAAGGCCCGGGCCTGGATCCTGGCCAATCCGGCCGCCGTGCAGCCATGGGATGTGAAGGGCTACCAGATACCCGGCGGCACGCCATCGCACCCCAAAGTCGCGCAGATGCTGGCGATCGCGCCATCGATCCTGCGCAGCAAAACCCAGGGCTGCATGCCCGCACCGGAAAAAATCCTCTGTGCGGCGGTGGAAGGGGCCCAGGTTGATTTCGACACAGCCCACCTGATCGAGACCCGCTATTTTACCGAGTTGACCACCGGCCAGGTGTCGAAAAACCTGATCGGCACCTTCTGGTTTCAGCTCAATGAAATCAACGCCGGCGGCTCCAGGCCCCAGGGGCATGCCCCGTTCACCACGCACAGGGTCGGCGTGCTGGGTGCCGGGATGATGGGCGCGGGCATTGCCTTCGTCAGCGCCTCGGCGGGTATCGAGGTAGTGCTCAAGGACATCAGCCTGGCCGCAGCAGAGAAGGGCAAGGCCCACTCGGCGACACTGCTGGATAAAAAAGTCGCTCGCGGGCAGCTGTCATCCGAGCAGCGCGAAGCAATTCTGGCGCGGATTCTACCGAGCGAAAATGATGCTGACCTGGCCGGCTGCGACCTGATCATTGAAGCTGTGTACGAGGATCGGGAGCTCAAAGCCAAAGTGTCCTCGGCCGCGCAGAAAGTCGTCGGTGCCCAGGCGGTGATTGCCTCCAACACGTCCACCTTGCCGATCAGCGGCCTCGCTACCGCCGTGCCCGACCAGACCCGGTTCATCGGCCTGCATTTTTTCAGCCCGGTGGAAAAGATGCCCCTGGTGGAGATCATCAGAGGCTCGCGCACCAGCGATGAAACCCTGGCCCGCGGTTTCGATTTTGTCCTGCAAATCAAGAAAATCCCGATCGTCGTCAACGACAGCCGTGGTTTCTTCACCTCGCGGGTGTTTGGCACCTTCACCAACGAAGGCATCGCCATGCTCGGCGAAGGGGTCAGCGCGGCGATGATCGAAACCGAGGCGCGCAAGGCGGGCATGCCGATTGGACCGCTGGCGATTTCCGACGAGGTTTCCCTGAGCCTCATGAGCCACATCCGCCAGCAAACCGCCAAGGACTTGCTGGCGGAGGGCAAACCGCTGATCGAGCATCCAGCCTTTGCGGTGATCGATCTGTTGCTCAACGAGTACAAGCGTCCTGGCAAGGCCGCAGGCGGCGGGTTCTATCAATACCCAAGTGGTGGCCAGAAGTACCTGTGGCCGGAACTGAAAACACGCTTCGAAACGGCCGACGGGCAGATCTCGCCCAAGGACGTGCGCGACCGCCTGCTGTTCGTGCAGGCCATCGAAACCGTGCGGTGCCTGGAGGAGGGCGTGCTGACTTCGACGGCGGATGCCAACATCGGCTCGATTTTCGGCATCGGCTTTGCGGCCTGGACCGGCGGCGCGTTGCAGTTCATCAACCAGTACGGCGTGCAAGACTTCGTCGCTCGCGCGCAGTACCTGGCCGAGCAATATGGCGAGCGATTCACGCCGCCGGCACTGCTGCTGGAAAAAGCGGCCCGGGGGGAGACGTTTTAGGGGACCGATGATGCCTGTGGGGCTTGCCTTGTCACGGTGTTTCGAGGCAGGCTCTGGGTGTGCATTATTCCCATCACGTGTCAGGTATTTTTTATGTCGTTACGCATCTGCATTCTGGAAACCGACATCCTGCGTCCGGAACTGGTCGATCAATATCAGGGTTACGGGCAGATGTTCCAGCGTCTGTTCACGCAGCAGCCAATTGCCGCCGAGTTCACGGTGTACAACGTGATGCAGGGCGAGTATCCCGACGATGAGCAGGTGTTCGATGCTTATCTGGTCACCGGTAGCAAGGCCGATTCCTTTGGCACCGACCCTTGGATAGAAACCCTCCGGGCTTATCTGCTCAAGCGCTACGAGCGCGGCGACAAGTTGCTCGGCGTGTGTTTCGGTCATCAGTTGCTGGCGCTGCTGCTGGGCGGCAAGAGCGAGCGCGCCTCTCAAGGATGGGGTGTCGGCACCCACAACTACAAGCTCGCGGCCAAGGCGCCGTGGATGAGCCCGGTCGTGGAAGAGCTGACGTTGCTGATCAGCCACCAGGACCAGGTCACCGCGCTACCGGAAAACGCCACAGTCATCGCCTCCAGCGATTTCTGCCCGTTTGCCGCGTATCACATCAACAATCAGGTGCTGTGCTTCCAGGGGCATCCAGAGTTCATCCACGACTACTCGCGAGCGCTGCTGGACATCCGCCAGCAGGCCCTGGGTGAGCAGATTTACCAGAAGGGCGTGGCCAGCCTGGACCATCAGCACCACGGCGCGACCGTGGCCGAATGGATGATGCGGTTCGTGGCGCACAAGCCAGAGCTCAAAGCGGTCTAGCCGAAAGCTCTGGGAGCAAGGCTTGTGAGCGCAAAACTGTGGGAGCAAGGCTTGCCCGCGATCGAGTGCGCAACGCTCGCCTTGCTCCTACAACCACCCCGATCTCTTGAAACTCGCCCATAAACTCACACAGCCCACCGCAATAAACCCCAGCACCGCAAAATATCCGTAGTGCCAGGTCAGCTCCGGCATGTTCTGGAAGTTCATCCCGTAGATCCCGGCCACCGCCGTCGGGAACGCCAGAATCGCCGCCCATGCCGCAAACTTGCGCTGCACCACGCTTTGGCGTGATGCCTCCAGCAACACCCCGACCTCGATCGTCTGGCTGGCAATATCGGCCAGGGTCGTGAGGTCTTCCATCTGCCGGGTGACGTGGATCTGCACGTCGCGAAAGTACGGCCGCATGTTTTTGTCGATGAAAGGAAAGCTGAGCCTCTGCAGCTCCTCGCCAATCTCCACCATGGGCGCTGCATAACGCCGAAGGCGCACGACATCGCGACGCAGGCCGTGGAGCTTCTGGATATCGCGTTCATTCAGCGCGCTGCACAACACATTGCGTTCCAGCTCATCGATCTCGGCGTGGATCGCTTCGCCCACCGGCTGGTAGTTTTCGATCACGAAGTCGAGGAGCGCATAGAGGACAAAATCTTCCCCGTGCTCCAGCAGCAGCGGACGTGCCTCACAACGTTGTCGGACGTAGGCGTAGGACGCCGAATGCCCATTTCGCGCAGTGATGATGTAGCCGTTGCCGGCGAAGATGTGGGTTTCAATGAACTCGAGTTTTCCGTGTTCATCGCGGATGGGCGAATAGGTGACGATAAACAGCGCGTCGCCGAAGGTCTCGAGCTTGGGCCGGCTGTGTTTCTCCAGGGCGTCTTCAATGGCCAGTTCGTGCAGGTTGAACTGGCGTTGCAGGTTGGCCAGTTCCTGGGCATCGGGCTCTTCCAGCCCGATCCAGACAAAGTGGTCAGGCTTGGCAGCCCAGGCAGCGCCCTCGTCGAGGGTGATGTTGGTAACTTTTTTCCCGGCGCTGTAAACCGCAGCCGCAACAACTCTACCCATGGTGTTGGTTCACTTCTGATTAGCAGGCAGTGTCCAGCTTAGCCCGTAGGAGCTGTCGAGTGAAACGAGGCTGCGATCTTCTTACACTGTCGCCTGTACGCTCGGCCATCCATGGCCAAGATCGACTAGCCCGCCAGAATCTGCCGATCCATCGAAGCAATGCACTCACGCATCTGCTCGCGACATTGCTCGATCAATGCCGGCATATCATCCAGGCTCAACCCGGCCGTAGGAATTGCCGGCAAAGAGCGGATCAGAATCTTCCCGCTATCCCAGCGATTAAGGCGCATGTGCTTCACATAAGTGCTGACGCACACCGGCACAATCGGCACCCCGGCAGCGATCGCCATCTGGAACGCACCTTTCTTGAACGGCAGCAGATCTTCACCCAGGTTACGCGTGCCTTCCGGAAACACCCAGATCGAAGTGTTCTCATTCTGCAGCGTATGAGTCGTCGTCAACATCGACTTGCGCGCCTTCTGCGCATTGCCCCGGTCGATCAGCACGTTACCGGCCAACCAGAACAACTGCCCGAACAGCGGTACCCACTTCAGGCTCTTCTTGCCGATGCACACGGTGCGGTACGGAACCACGTTGCCGAACACGAAAAGATCATAGTTGGACTGATGGTTGGCGATGATCACGCAGCTCGCAGGCTTGTCCATCAACGGGCCAACTTCGGCCTTTACCCGCAGGCGCAGGATACACATGGCCGGCCAGGCGTAGAGGCGGGCGCACAGGCGGCTGTTGTCCGGGTTGAAAGGTCGGCACAGGCCGAGAATCACGCCCAGCACACCGGCGAGAATAAAGTGCAATCCCATCAATAACATACGAAACGCGAACAGCATTTAGAGGCCCCACCGGGACAAAAGGTGGCGCAGTGTACGGATGTGCACTGTTTTCGGCAATTGTCGCTATAGAGTTCGGAGATAGGCGATGTTTAAGCACATGTTTCCGACTTGTGTGTCAGACGCGTCCTAGAGCTGTCGTAGGATTTCTCATCAGTCGGAATGCTTTTGCAGGAGCGAGCTTGCTCGCGAAGAACTCATGGACACCGCGTTTACCCAGGCTTCACGCGTGATCGTTGACGTTTTTCGCGAGCAAGCTCGCTCCTGCAATGAGCAGCATGACCGCACAAGGGTCGGGCTTCTCAGTGGCGCCAGTCCGCGCTTAGCCCATATGTTGCTGATCCAGGACGATGGCGTTGTCCAGCGTCTCCAGCAGCGCCTTGCGCACTTTCAGCTTGGTGTTCTTGTGCGCGGTCATGTTGATCTTCTTCAACTGCCGGGCAGCAGCCAGCGCAGCCCCTTGCAGTTCATCGGCAGACACCACGACGTCAAGGAAACCTGCGTCCACGGCACTTTGCGGATTGAACATCTCGCCATTGATCACGGAGCGGTGGAAGGCCGACTTGCGCAGGCGATCGCGCGCCAGCTCGATGCCGGCATGGTGCATGGTCATGCCGATCTGCACTTCGTTAAGGCCGATGCTGAAAGCCCCCTCGACCCCAATGCGGTAATCCACCGACAACAGCAGGAACGCACCCTTGGCCACCGCATGTCCGGTGCATGCAACGATCACCGGGAACGGGTGCGCCAACAGGCGGCGAGCCAGCGTCGAGCCAGCCGTGACCAGGGCTACGGCTTCCTTGGGACCGGACGTCATGACCTTCAGGTCATAACCCCCCGACAAAATCCCGGGCGTGCCGGTGATGATCACCACCGCGCGATCAGTCACCGCCTGATCCAGCGCAGCATTGAACGCGGCAATGACGTCCGGCGAGATCGCATTGACCTTGCCGTTGCTCAAGGTCAGTGTCGCGATACCGTCTTCGAGGTGGTAGGAGATCAACTCACTCATGACGCGGTTCCTTGTATGAAAGATGAGGCAGACGTTACCCACCACCGTAGGCCAGGTAAAGCGCCGTGACTGACTCGCCGGTCACCCCGTGTCGCCGCTCAGCGCCTGGCCAGCCACCGCCGCTGTGCCATCCCCTCTATATAGAAGGGGCGGCCAAGCCGGAGATTGGCAGGTTTGCCATGGCCTGCGCGTAGCCAGAACAACTAAATCGCTAACCGCATGAAAATTCTGAAAAAAATATTTGCCATCGGAAAAGCTTTCGACTACATTAGCGCGCCTCGACAGACAGAACATGTTTGAAGAGATACGGTGAAGTGTCCGAGTGGCTTAAGGAGCACGCCTGGAAAGTGTGTATACAAGAAATTGTATCGAGAGTTCGAATCTCTCCTTCACCGCCACATTAAGTAAACACAAACCCCTGATTTTCCTAGAGAAAGTCGGGGGTTTGTGGTTTTTGGTGTCTGAAAAAGACCGTATGGGAACGACATGGGAATGCGGCGGGCTCGAAGGCCTGTTTCGTATTCTTTAAATGTCATGACAAAAATTTTGCCTCCATAGATTTTTGTACATACAATAAAGCGATGCAAATATCCTTCGATCCCGCCAAGCGTGACAAAATCCTGTTCGAGCGGGGTGTTGATTTTGCCGACGCTGGTGCCGTTTTTGCCGGGCATCACTTCACAGGCAAAGACACACGACAGGAATACGGAGAGGTCCGCTTTATCACCGTGGGGCTGCTGATCGGTCGAATGGTTGTAATTGTCTGGACACCTCGCGGCGAGGCCCGCCGCATCATCTCTATGAGGAAAGCCAATGAACGCGAACAAGTGCAATACCGAAGCCGCCTGGGTTGACCCAGATGATGCACCTGAGCTCACAGACGCTTTCTTTAAGCGCGCTGGCGAGTTCAACGGCACGCGACTTGTCCGGCGCGGTAGACCCAAGGCGGACGTGGTGCGCGAGCGGATCACGATCCGACTGGAGCCAGACGTGTTGGCTCAATTCAAGGCATCTGGCCCAGGTTGGCAAACGCGGATGAATGCCGCCTTGGCCGACTGGCTCAAGACACATACACCAGGTGATTTGAAAGCATAGCCACCGACCGGAGTAGGTCGGCGGGAGTCTGGCGCCCGTAGAGGTCGGGGCAGCAGCGCGGGAACGGTGATGAGCCGTTACCCGCGTTTTTTATGGGCGTTGTTTGTGCTGCCCCTCTGGCCTGCTCCAGCGGGAGGACAGTGGAAAGGTGGGGATCTTAATTCGTGAAGTGTGCTGTTAACATCCAGCCCTGGCCACTCACCTCTCGAATGGAATCGATCCTCATGCCACTGCCTGACACCACCTACCCGAAAATCGCCAAGTCGGCCGCCACGCTGCTGATGTCGATCCTGCCATGCCTGGCTTTCGCGGTCACGCCAACAACTTTCCCGGACGCTGCAGCCAGCGACCCCGCCAAACTTGGCTGGATGGTCGGCTCGCCGCCGCCCCCAGAGCGCACCGTGCGGTTTGCCGATGGTAGTTATTTCCAGTTTCCGGCGATGCGCTGGAGTGTTTCCAACTTCCGGCAGCTGATGCCCACCGTCAACGTGTCCCGCGGGCTGGGTGCGCCTGTTGCGCTGGAGTCAGCTTTGCGCCAGGACATCGATGCGCTGAGTTTTACCCCGCTGGGTGCGCAGCAGTCGATGACCTGGGAGCAGTCGCTGGCGGCGACTTATACCGACGGGATTGTGGTGCTGCATCGCGGCAAGCTGGTCTATGAGCGTTATTTGGGTGTACTGAGCCCGCAAGGGCAGCACGCGGCGATGTCAGTGACCAAGTCGGTGGTGGGCACACTCGGTGCCACGTTGGTGGCTGAAGGGCAGATTGACGATAACAAGCGAGTGGTCGAGTACGTGCCTGAACTGGCGGGATCGGCGTTCGGCAATGCAACGGTGCGCCAGGTCCTGGATATGACCACCGGCCTCAAATTCAGCGAAGACTACGCCGACCCGAAGGCTGATGTCTGGGCCCATGGCCGGGCGGGGAGTCCGTTGCCTTTCGCCAAGGACTATACCGGGCCGCGCAGTTACTTCGAGTACCTGCAGACAGTGCAGCCCCAGGGTGAGCACGGTGCCGCGTTTGCCTACAAGACGGTGAACACCGATGTCCTGGGTTGGATTATCGCGCGTGCGACCGGTCGTAACGTGGCGCAGTTGCTGTCGGAGCGTATCTGGAGCCGCTTGGGAGCGGAGCAGGATGGGTATTTTACCGTTGATTCCATCGGCACGCCGTTCGCCGGTGGTGGGCTGAATACCGGGCTGCGTGATCTGGCGCGATTCGGTGAGATGTTGCGTAATGACGGCCGCTTCAATGGCCAGCAGATTGTGCCCAAGGCGGTGATCGACGACATCCGTCGCGGTGGCGATAAACAGGCGTTTGCCAAGGCCGGTTATGACTTGCTCAAGGGCTGGAGCTATCGCTCGATGTGGTGGGTGACGGACAAGGAGGGCGGGGCGTTCATGGCGCGCGGGGTGTATGGCCAGCGGATTTATGTCGATCCCAAAGCCGAGCTGGTGATCGTGCGGTATGCATCGCACCCGGTCGCAGCCAACGCCGCCAATGATCCGGTGACGCTGCCGGCCTTCGAGGCGCTGGCTCGGTATCTATCCCGCTAGAACCAGAGTCCATTCGTCGGGCGCGCTGTGATATGAATGACAAGTCCAGTCGTGACCGACTAGTCTCAAAATCCTTGGTGATCGATATGGTTCGGGCAAATAGGGCTTGCCGGTGTCGATCCCGCGTTTGAAGGGGCGAAGTGATGACTGAACCGTATATCGAAGACGACGGGTCCGAGTTTCCGATCAACAATTGCGTCCAGTGTGGCCATACCGAATACGTGGCCAGCTTTGGGGAGGACAAGCACCAGGTTGGCAAGATCAAATCGATGGTGAGCCAAGGACCCAAGGCGAAGTTCCTGCCCAGGGTAGCGGCCGCTTCCAGAAAGTAAGCAGCCATCTGACAACCCCGCTGAACAGCGGGGTTTTTTATGTGCGCCGAAACAATTTAACCAGGCGTGTTGATCTCAAATTCTTTCACAACTTTTTCACAAGGGTTTGCGTAGTCTCAGCTCATCCGTTAGAAAGCAAGTCCTGGCCCGTTTCCCCAGCGGGCTTTTTTTTGCCTGTCATAAAACCTTTTCCCATATCGCTGTCCAACCGTCGCTGTTTCCAGCAACGGAGGATTTGTGTGGACGTTTCCTCCGCAGGGGCATTCAATGCCCGGGTTTCGGTTTCTCCCTATTTTTTGAGGTTTTTGTCATGCGTTTAACACTGCCTGCTCTGGTTCTGGGACTTTTCGTTGCGCAAGGCGCGATGGCCGCTGGCGATGGCACGGCCGCGATCGGCGGCGGCCTGGGCGGCGCCTTGGGTAACGTGGTTGGCCAAAGCATGGGCGGCAGCACGGGCGCAGCAGTCGGCGCAGGCGTCGCGGGCGCAGCCGGCAGCGCTGTTGCGGCACGTAAAGGCAGCCGCACCAAGGCTGCGATCGGCGGTGGTGTTGGCGCTGCAGGTGGCTCGGTGATTGGTAACAGCCTGGGCGGCAAGACCGGTTCCACCATCGGCGCAGGCCTGGGCGGTGCATTGGGCGGTGGCGTCGGCAGCAACCTCGGCAAGGGTCACAAGCGTCACTGATCCTGGCGGAACGATACAAAAGCCGGGAGTGCGCTGAGCACTGTAGGAGCGAGCTCGCTCGCGAAAAACCAGAGGCCGCCGCGGAGTGTCTGGGGCCCCGCGTCATCGTTAACGACCATCGCGAGCAAGCTCGCTCCTACAAAAAGCGCCTTAACAGCAGAGCATCATGGCTAATTGCCGGGCTTTTGCGTTTATGAACGTTTCTGTCCGCAGAGGCTCAAAGCCATTACATCCCCAACGCATGCGAGGTGCACCATGACATCTAAATCCGAAAGCAAACCAGGCGACTGTCGTCGTCAAGGCTTGACGTTGTCTGCATTGGTATTGGGACTGATGGTCAGCCACGGCGCCGTGGCCGCTGGCGACGGCACCGCAGCAGTCGGCGGCGGCCTCGGTGGGGCACTCGGGAATGTCGTGGGTCAGCAAATGGGCGGCAGCACTGGCGCGGCCATCGGCGCAGGCGTCGGTGGGGCTGCGGGTAGCGCGGTAGGTGCGCCCAAGGGCAGCCGCACGGCAGCTGCGGTGGGGGGTGGTTTGGGTTCTGCGGGTGGTTCGGTGATTGGCAACAGCCTGGGCGGCTCGACCGGTTCGACCATTGGCGCAGGCCTGGGTGGCGCAGCCGGTGGCGCTGTCGGCAACAACCTGGGTACCGATGACGGTGGTTCGCATTCCAAGGGCAATCACAAGCACAAGAACAAAAACAAATATAAGAATAAGCATCGTTGATCCATCCCTGCACCCTGCGAGGTATGCTCCATGACGCCTGAAACAGAAGGCAAGGAAGAAAAAGGTCCGAGTGGACTGCCGTTTATCAACGATCCGGGAAATGAAGATCCGGGGTCGGTTATGGATGACGCGACAGTGCCGCTCAATGACTCCGATGACGCTGGCGATGTCGACTACGAAGACGAAGAGCTGGACGAAGACGAGCAATAAGCTGCCGACCGACTGTCTCTCTCATAGCACTGCCGTGCCGCCGAGGTCGTCGAACTGTCAGGGCCTGCCATTGCAGGCCCGTCGAGAGGTGGCCCATGAAACCTGTTCCCAAAGCATTCGACCCGGATGAAACGCCTGAGTATCCCCTGCCATCACCCACGGACTCCCTGAGTCGGGATCAACAGCCGCCTGACGAAGACACGGCCGTGGAGCAGTTGCCCGGGGATGATGTGAAGCGTGGGGATGTAGAGGCCGTTCCCGATGATCAGGACATGGCCGATAATGATGCATCGGATGAACCGAGCTGAAGTCGTCGTGGCTGTCGGATGCGCAAGTCTCTGGCCTGCCCCCTGTCAATATCCTGCTGAACCCTTTAATCCGTCGCAGAATCGGTGCTAACGTGCGGGTCCTCTTGTTGTTGAAAACGGATCAGACGCGATGAATGCACCGCTGAACGAATTCGGCCCGATCAAGGCTGTGATTTTCGATATGGACGGCTTGTTGCTGGACACCGAGGGCATCTACACCGAGGTCACGTCGATGATCGTCCAGCGCTATGGCCGGGTGTTCGACTGGAGCATCAAACAGAACATCATCGGGCGCGGCGCAAATGATCTGGCGCGCTACGTGGTCGAGGCCCTGGACCTGCCGATCTCCGCAGAAGAATTCCTGGTGATTCGCGAACCGCTGATGCGTGAGCGTTTTCCACACGCGCTGGCAATGCCCGGCGCACAGGAACTGGTGCGGCACTTGAAGGCGAACAATATCCCCATCGCGGTGGGCACCAGTTCTTCACGTCAGTCGTTCGGCCAGAAAACCACGCTGCACCGGGAGTGGTTCGATTTATTCGATTTCATCGTCACGGCTGATGATCCGGAAGTGGGCGAGGCCAAGCCGGCACCGGACATCTTTCTGACCGCCGCGCGGCGTCTGGGTGTCGATCCGGCCGACTGCCTGGTGTTCGAGGATTCGCCCTTCGGCGTCACAGCAGCGAAGGCGGCGGGCATGACCGCCATTGCCATCCCGGATGCGGCCATGGCGGATGAAAAGTACGCACATGCCGATGGCATCCTGCGCACGCTGAAGGCGTTCAAGCCCGCTGACTGCGGCTTGCCGGCGTTGGAATGGGCGTAAACCAGCAGGCATGAAAAAGCCGGCCACCTGATCAGGTGGCCGGCTTTTTCACGCAGGTGTCGCCATCAGGCGCCAAAGCCGCCGTCGATGGTCAGGCTGGCACCCGTGATGTAGCCCGCTTCAGGGCCCACCAGGTACGCCACGAAGCTGGCGATTTCATCGGCATGACCGTAGCGACCTACTGCCATCAGCGGGATCAGGCTGTCGGCAAAGTCACCCTGTGCAGGGTTCATGTCGGTGTCGACCGGGCCGGGTTGCACGTTGTTGATGGTGATCCCGCGCGGGCCGAGGTCGCGTGCCAGGCCTTTGGTCAGGCCGACCAGCGCCGACTTGCTCATGGCGTACGGACCGCCACCGGCGAAGGGCATGCGATCGGCATTGGTGCTGCCAATGTTGATGATGCGACCGCCTTCGGTCATATGCCTGGCAGCGGCCTGGGTAGCAATGAATACGCTGCGTACGTTGATGGCCAGGGTCTGGTCGAAGTCTTCGAGCTTGAAATCTTCCAGTGGCGCAACCGCCAGCACACCCGCGTTGTTCACCAGGATATCCAGCGCGCCGAAGGCTTCGACGGTGGCCGTGACCGCGTGACGGATGGCCTCGGCATCGGCGCTGTCGGCCTTGATGGCCAGGGCCTTGCCGCCATTGGCGGTGATGCTGTTCTGCAATTCTTCGGCTTTTGCCGTGGAGCTTACGTAAGTGAAGGCAACGGCTGCGCCTTCAGCGGCCAGGCGTTTGACGATGGCTGCGCCAATACCGCGGGACCCGCCTTGGATCAAAGCCACTTTACCGCTGAGGTTCTGAGTAGTCATGTCTGTCTCCAAAGTCGCCGGGGCGAGATGCCCCGGTTGATGGAGCCTAGTATCGGTTCGGAACTACCTGCTGGGTAGCCGGTCATCAAGATAGTCTGTGTAAACCATAAGTTTATAATGGCTGCTGTGGAAGCCATCAGCAGTATCGAATGCTGAGGGCTTCCCAGGGCTGAACAAAGGCTTTTGTCAAACGTCGGTCAAGCGATCCGCCTTCACCACAAGGCCAATGTGTAACTCAGGATCAGCCGTGTCTCATCCAGGTCATTGCTGAAGTTCGAGCGGACCGTCGCATTTCGAACCTTGACCCCAAGATTCTTCAGCGAACCGCTTTGCACCACGTAGCCGATATCAGTGTTGCGCTCCCATTCTTTCCCCGAATGACTGCCCGCTACCTGCACATTGTCGCCGTTGACGTAACGGGTCATGAAGGTGAGGCCGGGAATGCCCAGTGCGGCGAAGTTGTAGTCATAGCGCACCTGCCATGAGTGCTCATCGGTGTTGGCAAAGTCGTTGATCTGCACAAAGTTGACCAGGTAGGGGTCGCTATTGGCGATGTACGGGAACGGGTCGTCACCGCTCATTCGCTGATAGGCGCCGGTCAATACGCTGGAGCCAAGGGTGTAGGCCACTTGCCCGTTCGCTGCACGGTTGTCGAGTGGGCGGAAATTACCGTCGTCGGTACTTTTCGAATAACGCAGGTCGAACTTGAGCGACTGTTGCGCGGCGAGAGGGATTTCATAAACTACGCCGCCAAAGTACTGGCGATAGACATTTTCCAGGTTGCCGTAGAACAGGCTTGTACTCAGAGCTTTATTAAAACTGTAGGTGCCGCCGGCAAATCGGAAATCATCACTGACGCCGCCGATGCGGTTACCCGTGAAGTCCTGGTAGTTTGAAGAACTGTTAAACTTGATTTGCTTTAGTTTGCCGCCTTGCAGGGCCAATTGGTCGATATCTTTTGAGGTCAGCAGCGCTCCTTCGAAGGTCGAAGGCAACAGGCGCGTGTCATTACTCGACACTACTGGCGTACGGAAAGCCAGGGAGCCGACTTTGAGTTCCGTTGCAGAGACCTTCGCCTTGGCCGTCAGGCCCAGCTTGGAATACTCGCTTTGCGAACCGCGGCCGTTCTTCGAGCTGAGGTCAGCGGGCAACAGGCCGGTTCCACCGGACCCATCACCGCCGTCAAGCTTGATGCCGAGCATGCCGATGGCATCAAGGCCGACGCCAATAGTGCCTGCGGTATAACCCGACTCGATGCGCAGCATCGCGCCCTGCGCCCACTCCGCCGCAGCGTCACGCTCTGCCGTGGGCGGGCCGTTACGAAAGTCACGACTGAAGTAAAAGTTGCGCAGTTCCACACTCGCTTTGCTGTCGGCAATAAAGTCGGCAGAGGCGGTCACTGGAAAAACCAGCGCGCAGGTACCCGCAATGGCAAAAGCCTTGTTGATTGACATGCTCTTGATGCTCCAGATAAACGGCAGCTTTTAATGGTCAGGTTTTATTGTTTTTTTCATGAAAAGTTACAGCTGAACTTTTCTGCGGGCAGCACGCGGCAAACGGGTGGTTAACCCGTTGCGCGACTACCTGTAAAAGGAAAAGCTTTAAATCAAGCCAGGGTCTTGATGCGGCCAATCACCGAGCCGGCTTCAAAATAGTCTCCTGCCTGTTTGGCGATCTGCACCTGGCCTTCACAAGGTGCAAGGACCGAAGTTTCCATCTTCATGGCTTCTACAACGGCGATGACCTGCCCGGCACTCACCGACTCGCCGTCTTCGACCACCCAGGTATGCAGATTACCCGCCACGGGGGTCAGTACCGCCTGCGGGTCAATGACCTCGGATAGGGCCGCGCTTTCGCTGGTGGTACCCGCTGCATTCAGGCTGACGCCGCGCAGCAGCGCAGCCGGAAGGCCCAGTTCGTGGCGTTTGCCGTCGATCTCGACAAACGTACGCAGGATTTCCGGGTCGGCCGATACAGCAACTCGTGGGGCGAGCGTGATCTGCTCGGCGAAATCGGTCTCGATCCAGCGCGTGTGTACGGCGAATGTATCGGTACCGGTGAAGTCATGATGGTCCATGACGGCCCGGTGGAACGGCAGCACCGAGGCGATGCCCTCGATGTTGAACTCAGCCAGTGCGCGCCGGGCGCGGACGATAGCCTGTTCGCGAGTGGCGCCGGTGACGATCAGTTTGGCCATCATCGAATCGAAGGTGCTGGGCACTCGCGAGCCGCTTATAACGCCGCTGTCCAGGCGCACGCCCGGGCCAGACGGTGGCAGGAAATCGGTGATCTGACCGGGGGTGGGCAGGAAGCCTTTGCCCGGGTCTTCCGCGTTGATGCGAAACTCGAAGCTGTGGCCACGCGGGGTCGGCGTCTCGCTGAAGGACAGCGGCAAACCATCGGCGATCCGCAATTGCTCGATCACCAGGTCAACCCCGGTGGTCTCTTCAGTCACCGGGTGCTCGACCTGCAAGCGGGTATTGACCTCAAGGAACGACAGGGTGCCATCCTGGCTGAGCAGGAACTCCACCGTACCGGCACCGACGTAGCCCGCCTTGGCGCAGATATCCTGGGCAGACTGATGAATACGCTGGCGCTGTTGGTCGCTGATAAAGGGCGCAGGCGCTTCCTCCACCAGCTTCTGATTGCGCCGCTGCAAGGAGCAGTCACGCGTGCCAACGACGACGACCTTGCCGTGTTTGTCGGCGAGGATCTGCGCTTCGATGTGCCGGGGGCGGTCGAGGAACTGCTCGACGTAGCATTCGCCACGACCAAAGGCCGCTTCTGCTTCGCGCACGGCTGAGGCGAACAATTCAGCCACCTCATCCATACGCCAGGCGACTTTCATGCCGCGTCCGCCGCCGCCAAAGGCTGCCTTGATGGCAATTGGCAGGCCGTGCTGCTCGGCAAAGGCCAGTACTTCGGCGGCGCTTTCGACTGGGCCAGGCGTACCGGCCACCAGGGGGGCACCGACCAGGTGGGCAATTTTTCGCGCCTCGACCTTGTCGCCGAGCACGTCGATGGTCTCCGGGTTGGGACCGACCCAGATCAGCCCGGCCTCGATCACTGCCCGGGCGAAGTCGGCCCTCTCAGACAGGAAACCATAGCCGGGGTGCACGGCATCGGCGCCGCTGCGTTTGGCGATGGCGATCAGTTTGCCGATATCCAGGTAGGTCTCGGCCGGGCGCTGGCCATTGAGTGAATAGGCTTCGTTGGCTCGGCGCACGTGCAGGGCGTCGATGTCCGCATCGGCATACACCGCCACAGACTGCACGCCGTAGTCGCTGCAGGCGCGGGCGATGCGGACAGCAATTTCACCACGGTTGGCAATCAGTAATTTCTTCATGGGAGTTTGTTCACATCGGCAGTTGAAGAAGAGGCTTGCGTATCGGGTTGCATCTCTTTGAAGCCACCCAGAGGGTTGAAGCGAATCTGCGCATTGACCGGGATCTGGCCCGCCAGGTCCAGGTGGTAGCTGGCGACTGCGCCGATCACCGGGTAACCACCGGTCAACGGGTGATCGGCGAGAAACAGCACCGGTTGGCCGCTGGCCGGAACCTGGATGGCGCCCACGGAAGTGCCTTCGCTGGGCAACTCCTGGTGGTTGCTGCGTTCCAGCGGCGTTTCACCCGCCAGGCGAATACCAACCCGGTTGGACTGTGAGGTGACGCGCCAGAGCTGGCTGCCCAGACGCTGGATGGCGTCTTCGGTAAACCAGTCAGTGCGCGGCCCCATGACCACGTCGAGGGTCACGATGTTGGCCGCGGTGGGCAGGTCAAAGGCGGGAGATTCGTTCAACGAAACGCTGGTGCCTGTCGTCAGCGCGTTAAAGCCCAGTCGGTCACCGGCCGCGAGAGCAGGGGGGCCGACCTGGGCGAGCGTGTCGGTGGAAAGGCTGCCGAGCACCGCAGTGGCCTCAAAGCCGCCGCGAATCGCCAGGTAACTGCGCAACCCTGCCGAAGGTGAACCCAGGCTGACTTTGTCCCCGGGCTCCAGTTCGATGGGCTGGTAGTTGTCGGCAGACCATTGCAGGCCACTGGCGTTGGTGATGATGACCGGGGTCTGCGCGCCGGTGATTGCGATCACCGCATGGCCATGACAGATGAAGCTCAGGCCGCCGAGCACCGCTTCCACGCAGGCCATGTCCGAAGGGTTGCCGACCGCGCGGTTGGCTGCGCGCAGCGCGCCGAGGTCCAGCGCGCCGGAGCGGGATACGCCTTGGCCGGTCTGGCCGGGTCGGCCCATGTCCTGCAACACGCAGTGCAAGCCGGGCGTAATGATTTGCAGGTAGGCACCGCTGGGGGCGGCGGCGCTTGCCTGCGCAGTGGGGGCGGGCAGGCCACCTGCCGGAAGCGGGCCGGCATCGGTGAACCGCACTTTGTAGCCGGGGCGAAGCAGGGCCGATTCAGCACGGTTCAGGTCCCACATCTGCAACGGCGTGACGCCGATGATCTGCCACCCACCAGGGCTGGCTTGTGGATAAACACCGCTGAATTCCCCCGCCAGGGCAACCGCTCCTGCGGGTATGCGGGTGCGCGGCGTTTGTCGGCGAGGCACCTGGAAACCCGCACCGCCGGTCAGGTAGGCGAAGCCCGGAGCGAAGCCGCAAAAAGCCACGCTGTAGTCATGGGCGGTGTGGCGTTGAACCACCTCGGCGCGGCTGATCCCCAGCAGCGTTGCGACTTCGTCCAGGTCTTCACCGTTGTAATGAACGGGAATTTCCACCCGGCGATGCTCGATCGCGCGGCGCTGGCTCAGGTCCTGGCCGGCGATACGATTGACCAGCGCCTGCCGCGCAATGGCGCTGGGGCGGAACTGGATCAGCAGGGTACGTGCGGCAGGAATGATTTCTTCCACGCCCGCAATAGGCTCCGCCGTCAGGGCGTCGAACAATGCCAGGGTCTCATCCAGGTCGTTCAATTCGACGAGCAGGGCGTCCAGGTTTACCGGTAAGAAACGCACAGCAGACTCCTAGACGTGGTACGTGCTGTCGGGCACGTCGGTGATGAACATATGGCCGGGCGAATGGGTGATTGCGAAGGGTACGCCCGAGGCCATGACCGCGGCTTGAGGCGTTACGCCGCAAGCCCAGAACACCGGGACCTCGCCCGGCTCGATGCGCACGGCGTCACCGAAATCGGGCCGAGCCAGGTCGTCGATCCCCAGCAAGCCAGGCTCGCCGACGTGGACCGGGGCCCCATGCACCGAGGGGTAGCGCCCGGAGATACCGCAGGCCTCGGCCACGCGATCAGCTGGGATCGGCCGCATCGAAACCACCATCTCACCCTGCAGGCGCCCGGCCGGGCGGCAGGCACGGTTGGTCAGGTACATCGGCACGTTGCAGCCATCGGCGATATGCCGTACTTCAATGCCTGCCTCTTGCAGGGCTGTTTCAAAGGTAAAGCTGCAACCGATCAGGAAGGCCACCATGTCGTCGTGTTCGGCCCAGGCCTGGGTCGCGTCGCTGACTTCCTCCACCAGCTTGCCGTCACGCCAGATGCGGTACAGGGGCAGGTCGGTGCGCAGGTCAGCGCCCGCCGCCAGCCGTGTGTGTGGGCTGGCGGCGTCAGTGACGTCAAGCACCGGGCAAGCCTTGGGGTTGCGTTGGGCATAAAGCAGGAAGTCGTAGGCCCAGTCGCGGGGCAAGGCAATCAGGTTCGCCTGAGTCATGCCCGGGGCGATGCCGGCGGTGGGGGTGACCAGGCCGCCGCGGTAGGCCGAGCGAGCTTCACGGCCAGCGGCGATGGCCGCCTGACGAGCGCGTTCCAGGGCGTTCATGGACGACCTCCGGCAAACGGTTGCAGGGACATGTTGGCCTGTTCCAGCACGCGACGCAGTTCGCGGGCCATGTCCACCGCTGCCGGGCTATCGCCGTGGACGCAGATCGAGTCGGCCTGGATGCTGACCAGGCTGCCATCGATCGCTTCCAGGGTGCCGTGCTCCACGAGATGCAGCATGCGTTGGGCGACGAGCTTGGGATCGTGCAGCACGGCGCCGGGTTCGCGGCGAGAGACGAGGGTGCCTTGTGGCGTATAGGCACGGTCAGCGAAGGCTTCGGCGATACACTGCAAGCCCTCGTTACGGGCCAGTTCAATGAGGCTTGAGCCTGCCAATGCAACCAATACCAGGCTGGAGTCGATCGCGCGGATGGCCTCGATCACGGCCAACGCCTGACGACGATCGTGAGCAATGGTGTTGTACAGGGCGCCGTGGGGCTTCACATAGCGCACGCTGCTGCCAGCGGCCTTGGCCAGGCCCTGAAGCGCGCCGATCTGGTAGATCACGTCAGCCGTCAGTTCATCGCTGGACAGGTCCATGTTGCGGCGGCCAAAGCCGACTTTGTCCGGGTAAGCGACATGGGCACCAATGGTGACCCTTTTTGCCACTGCAGCTTTCAGCGTCTGCAGGATGCCGGCCGGGTCGCCGGCGTGAAAACCGCAGGCGACATTGGCGCTGGTCACGACGTCGAGCATCGCGGCATCGTCGCCCATGCGCCAGGCGCCAAAGCTTTCGCCCAGGTCGCTGTTGATGTCTATCGTTGGCATTAACTTGACTCCTTGTTCGTCATCGGGCTCACGCAATGTTGAGGAAGGCAAAGATCGGCCCGACGGATTTGATCGCCATGTACCAGGTCAGCAGGCAGGTCACGGCGCCCAGCAGCAACAACCAGCGTGGGTAATGGTAACCGTCCATGAGGTCGGACCGGCGCCAGCCGACGTAGATGAAGATGCTCAGGCCGATTGGCAGTATCAGGCCATTAAAGCCGCCCGCGAAGAGCAACAATGCCGCCGGAGCCGTGCCCATCAGGATAAAGATCAGCAGCGACAGGGCGATGAACACCATCGTGGCGCGGTTACGTCCCTTCTCGGTGATGCTCGGCATAAACACGGTGATGAAGGAAATGGACGTGTAAGCAGCGCCAATCACACTGGTGATACTGGCGGCCCAGAGGATGAGGCCGAAAACGCGCAGGCCGATTTGCCCAGCCGCTGCCTGGAAGGCTTGCGCGGCCGGATTGGCGCCCTGACCCGAGGTGTCGATGACGACGCCGCTGGCCACCACGCCAAGGATGGCGAGAAACAGGACGTAGCGCATCAGGCCGGTGACCAGGATGCCGCTCAGGGCGGCCCTGGTCACTACCTGGAGGTTTTCGACGCCGGTAGTACCGCGGTCCAGCAGTTTGTGAGCCCCGGCATAGGTGATGTAACCGCCGACCGTGCCTCCGACAATGGTGGTAATGGTGGCGAAGTTGATCTGGTCCGGAAGTACGGTCTGGTAGAGCGCTTCACCCAGTGGCGGGTTAGAGGCAAAGGCCACGAATAGGGTCAGGCCAATCATCACCAGGCCCAGCACGACGATCAGCCGGTCGACGGCCAATCCGGCGCGGTGGGAGAGGAAGATGCCGATGGCCAGCAGGGCGCTCAGGCTGCCGCCCCATTTTGCATCAAGCCCCATCAGCGCGTTCAGGCCCAGCCCGGCACCGGCGATGTTGCCGACGTTGAACACCAGGCCGCCGAAGATCACCAGCACCGCCAGCAGGTACCCACTGCCTGGAATCGCTTTGTTGGCCACGTCTGCGGCACGCATTCGGGTCAGGGTGACGATGCGCCAGACGTTCAGTTGCACCACGAAGTCGATAAGAATCGACGCCAGGATACCGAACGCAAATGCCGCACCCATCTTGGCCGTGAAGGTGGCGGTCTGGGTAATGAATCCAGGACCGATGGCAGAAGTCGCCATCATGAAAATGGCGGCGATCAGGGAGGACCGTCGCGCCTTGGCAAAATCCTGAGCGGTCTGTGTCCCGGCGGACGGTGTCACGGCTGTCTCTGTCACGGCATCATTCCTTCGGTAGGGGATGATTTGATTGAGCAACGAGCGTGCCAGGTTTCAATCATACGGCTGAAAGTGTTGATGCATGGCTATTTGATTGTTGAACAATCTATTGGTGGTGGTTCCACAATGCGCACCATTTTGTAACCATATCACTCCTGCGTGTTACTTATTGATGCACACGGCACCCTCGGTTCTTGCTATGCGCTGAGCTCTGATAGAACATCAAAATGACTCTCCCTGACTCTGGACCGCACATGAACGACGTTGCACATTCCCTTCCGCGCTCGCTGGGTGAGTCCATTACCCAGGAGGTCCGCAGGATGCTGGTCGAAGGCGAATTGGTACCGGGCCAACGGCTGTCCGAAGCGGCGCTGGCCGATAGCCTGCAGATCTCCCGCAACACGCTCAGAGAGGCGTTCAGGGTCCTGACCCGGGAGGGTTTGCTCAAGCATGAGCCTAATCGCGGGGTCACTGTGGCGGTGCCTGATATGGCGTCGATTATCGACATCTATCGTGTACGCCGCTTTATCGAATGCAAGGCCATTGCCCAGGGATACCCGCTGCACCCGGGAACATTGCATATGCGTCAGGCGGTGGAGGCGGGCATGCAAGCGCGCGAAGCCAAGGATTGGAAAGCAGTCGGCACCGCTAACATGATGTTCCACAAGGCTATCGTCGAGCTCGCCGACAGTCCGCGATTGGTGGTGTTCTATGGGCAGATATCGGCCGAGCTGCGCTTGGCGTTCGGCCTGCTGGATGACGCCGAGTTCCTGCATATGCCTTACGTCGACATGAACATTTCAGTTTTGCGTTGCATAGAAGAGGGGCGACCGGAGGAGGCGACCCGGATGCTCGAAGCCTATCTGGTGCAATCGGAGCGCACCGTTCTGGCAGCCTACGAACGCAGCATGAATCGATAGCCAGTCCCTCATGGAAACCTTCAGCAGTATCGAATGCTTTGTACGCAGTGCCGAAGTCGGCAGCTTTGCCGAAGCCGCGCGGCGCCTGAGCCTTACGCCGGCGGCGGTGGGCAAGAGCGTCGCCAAGCTGGAGGCGCGCCTGGGCGTGCGCTTGTTCCAGCGCAGTACGCGCAGCCTGAGGTTGACCGAAGCCGGCCAGCTGTTCCTCGGCGAAGTCAGCACCAGCCTGAACACCATCCAGAACGCCGTGGCCAACCTGGCCAGCGCGCAGGGGCTGCCGGCGGGAACGTTGAAGGTCAGCATGGGCACGATGTTCGGTCGGCTGTACGTGGTGCCCCTGCTAGGCGAGTTTTTGCGGCGATTCCCGGCGATCAACCCTGACTGGCATTTCGATAACCGCCAGGTCGATCTGATCGCCCAAGGGTTTGACGCGGCGATTGGCGGCGGGTTTGACCTGCCCCAGGGCGTGGTCGCTCGCAAGCTGACGCCGGCGCATCGGGTGCTGGTGGCTTCAGCCGAATACCTGTCGAGCCGGGCGCCGATCCTGGAGCCTGAAGATCTCGGGCATCACGACGGTATCCTGATTCGTTCACCGCAAACCGGCCGCGTGCGCTCGTGGCAGTTGACCAGTCGCACCCGGCAACACAGTCCCCTGGTGCTCAAGGCGCGGATGACCATGAGCGATTCCGAAGCAGCCTGTGCCACGGCGGCCCAAGGCTTGGGCGTGGCCTTGGTCAGCATGCCTTTTGCGCTGGGGTATCTGGAGGCGGGGACCTTGCAGCGGGTGTTGCCGGACTGGTGCGTCGACGATGGCAACATTTCCATCTACTACGCCGAACACAAGTTGCTGCCGGGCAAGACCCGGGCGTTTGTGGATTTTGTGATTGAGCAGTTTGCGCAGCAGGGGTTGGGGCAGCGGTTCAGTGCTATCTGAGCAAGGCTATAGACCGAGGTGCAGCCATCGCGGGCAAGCCCGCTCCCACAGGTTCGATGTTAGCTCCAAGTATGTGTACTGCCTGTGGGAGCAAGGCTGCTCCCACAGGCTCGATGTAGTCTCCAATTACAGGTGATACCAGTGGGAGCGGGCTTGCCCGCGATTGGGGCACCTCGGTCTACCGACCAAACCGCCCCGGCCAACCAATGATCTTCTTCGGCCGCGGCGTCGCATAGGTGCGCACCTTGGACGTCGACAAGCCCAGTCGCACCAGTGATTCGGCAATGGTGACCGCCGCTGTCACGCCATCCACGACCGGCACGCCGGTGCGCTGGCGGATCTGCTCGTCCAGCCCGGCCATCCCGCCGCAACCCAGGCAAATCACCTCAGCCTTGTCTTCGAGCACCGCCAATTCCGCCTGGCGGACGATGGCTTCCAGCGCACGCTGCGGATCCGATTCCAGCTCCAGCACCGCCAGGCCACTGGCCCGCACGGAGGCGCAGCGATCCCACAGGCCGGAGAGTTTTAACCGGTCCTCGATCAGGGGCACGGTGCGATCCAGGGTCGTGACCACCGAGTAGGCATGGCCGAGAAACATCGCGGTACTGGCGGCGGCATCGGTGATGTCCACCACCGGCACGTCCAGCAGCTCCTGCAGGCCTTCGCGGCCGTGCTCGCCGTAGCCGGCCTGGATCACCGCGTCGAAAGGCTGGTCGTAAGACATCACCCGGTCCATCACGGCAATCGCTGCCAGGTAACTTTCGAAGTTGCCCTCCACGGAGTCGGCGCCGAAGTAGGGCGTCAGGCCAATAATTTCGGTGCCCGGGGCAGCCACTGCCTGGGCCGAGCGGGCAATGGCCTGGGTGATGGACTCGGTGGTGTTGACGTTGACCACGAGAATTCGCATGGGAAGTCCTTATAGCAGGTGGTTCTGCAGCCCGACGTCGCCGGGCCGCCAAGGGTTAGTGACTGGCGTTGTCGACCGCGATGGATTCGCCGCTGACGTCAGCGTAATGAGGCTCGCGCCGGGCGATGATCAGGTAGAGCATTCCGGCAATCCCGGCGCCGATCAACCAGGAAAACGGGGACACGCTGTGAAAGCCCGGCACCAGTGCCAGGACGATGGCGATCAGCGCTGCAGGAATGAACGCTGCCACCGCGCGCAGGTTGACGCCGCGGCTGTAGTAATACGCGCCGTTGGGGTCTTCGCTGTACAGCTGCGGCACGTTGACCTGGCCTTTTCGCACCAGCCAGTAATCGACCATGATCACCCCGTACAGCGGCCCCAGCAGGGCGCCCAGGCCGGACAGGAAGTACACGATCACCAGCGGGCTGTTGTAGAGATTCCACGGCAGGATCAGCACCGCAAGGGTAGCGCTGATCAAGCCGGCGCGGCGGAAGGTCAGGTATTTCGGTGCCAGGTTACTCAGTACGAAAGCCGGTGCGACGAAGTTGGCCATGATGTTGACGGCCACGGTGACGATCAGGAACGCCAGGCAGCCCAGCACCAGGAAGAAGGTATTGGGGATAGAGGCAATGATCTCGGTGGGGCTTTCGATGATTCGGCCGTTGATCTGGAATTGCGCGCCGCACAGCAGGACTGTGATGGCGGCGAATACCAGGATGTTTACCGGCAGTCCCCAGAAATTGCCGACCTTGATGGTCTTGCGGCATGGCGAAGAGCGGGCAAAATCGCAGAAATTGAGGATCAGCGTGCCGTAGATGGCCAGCCACAAGGCGCCGCCAGCAAAGATGTTGCGCCACATCTCGGCGCCGCTCAGCGGTTCGCGGATCGACCAGGCGATCGTCGCATCGGCCTGGGTGTACATCCAGCCGGCGAGGGCGGCAACGGTCAGCAGGATCACCGGGCCGGCGAACGCTTCATAGCGCCGCACCATCTCCATGCCGTAGGCCAGGATGGCCAGTTGCACCAGCCAGATAGCGACGAAACACACCCAGCCCAGGCTTGACAGGCCGAGGATCGAGTTGTGGTCATAGTCGGCAAAACCAGGGTGTACTGCCGTCAGCAGCACCCGCAATACCACCGAGGCCAGGTACGTCTGGATGCCGAACCAGGCGATGGCGATAACGGCGCGGATCAATGCAGGAATCTGCGCGCCATGAATGCCGAAACTGATCCGGCTGATCACCGGAAACGGCACGCCGGTTTTCTGGCCCATGTAGCCGGACAGGTTCATGAAGAAGTAAACGAGAGCTGCGCCAATCCCCAGCGACAGCAGAATCTGCCACCCCCCGAGCCCCAGCGCATACAGGCCGATGGCGAAGGAGTAGTTGGCGATGTTGTGCACATCGTTGGTCCACAGGGCGAAAATACTGTAGCGGCCCCAGCGCCGCCCCTCGGCCTTGGTCGGTGCCAGGTCCTTGTTGTGCAGGCGCGGGCTGAGAACAACGGGGCCGTCGCAAGGTTGATCGAGGGATGAGGGAGGGAGGTGTAGATCCAGCGCAATATTGTTATTGGAGAGGCTAGTACGCATTCCGGCAGGCTCCTGAAGCTTGGCGCTGCGATGACTGTGCTTGAGCAAGGGCTCGACAAATCTTCGTCGCGAACGGCAAACATCATTGGTTTCGGGGCATCTGCAGCCTGTACGGGATAGGGCGCTTCAGGCTTGCGGATCTAAAGTGTGTGTATGTTTTGGATCGTGTTGTATACAAAACATGTATGCACTCAAGCGAGATCTGTGCCAGTGAGCGATCTATGAAAGTGGCTGTTAATTTCATTTTGTTATCAAATTTCGCTAACTCTTTGAT
>NZ_JZRI01000054.1:0-78537 GCF_000952175.1 Pseudomonas sp. ES3-33
AGGATCGGGCAAAGATTGGCGGGTGGGCTATAACCCTATAGGGGAATTCGTGCGGAACGCTAT
This sequence comes from Pseudomonas sp. ES3-33, assembly GCF_000952175.1. Lineage (NCBI taxonomy): Bacteria > Pseudomonadati > Pseudomonadota > Gammaproteobacteria > Pseudomonadales > Pseudomonadaceae > Pseudomonas > Pseudomonas sp. ES3-33. The sequence continues at coordinate 64 of NZ_JZRI01000054.1, forward strand.
CCATGGCCAGGTCGACTCAAACACTCGCGTCCCACCAGGGCGATGTTCGCCTGGGCTCGCGCAAACAGCCGTTCAACCTGCTGCGCTGGTTTTCGCTGATCAGCATGGCTGTGATCGGCACGGTGGCGATCGCCCTGGGGGCAGTGTCGACACGCTTCGTGATTACCGAAAGCGTCCAGCGTGACGCCTTGCTGACTTCGCAGTTCATCCAGGCAATCGCTTCTGCCGAAGTGCGCCACGTGTCCATCCCGCATGTGCGGACCATGGGCGAGCTGCTTGACCCGCGTCAGGATCGCAACTTTTCCGACGTCGACCCTCTGGCCCGGGCCAAAGCCCGCGGCGAATTCCTCGACCATATCGAGCACTTGCCGGACGTGATTCTGGCCAACATCTATGCCCCCGACCGCACGGTGATCTGGTCGACCAACCCGTCCCTGATGGGCACCTCCATCCACACCGACGATGACCTGGACCAGGCTTTCAATTCCAGAATTCCCGTGTCCGCCAGTTATCACGAAGTGGACAAGAGCCGCACGGAGCAGAAGTTCGTCACTCCCCCGGAATACATTTTTATCGAGAACTACATTCCATTGTTCGATGCCGACGGCGACAAGGTCACGGCGATGGTCGAGATCTACAAGGAGCCCAAGGATCTGATTGATCGCATGCAGCGTGGCCTGTTGCTGATCTGGCTGGCCACGGCCCTGGGCGGTGGGCTGATTTACCTGGGGCTTTACTGGATCGTGCGGCGCGCGGCGAATCTGCTGGCGACCCAGCAGAAGCAATTGATCACCAATGAAACCTTTGTGGCCCTTGGCGAGATGTCCTCGGCGGTTGCCCACAGTTTGCGCAACCCGCTGGCGACCATACGTTCCAGCGCCGAGCTGGCCCTGGAGTTCGACACTGGCGCGGCGCACAAGAACATCAACGACATCATCGGCCAGGTCGACCGCATGTCGAAGTGGGTGCGCGAGTTGCTGCAATCCTTGCGCCCGCTGAGCGAAGAAGCGGAACCGGTGAACCTGGTAGCGGCGTTGCACGACAGCCTGACGGCGTTCGAGCAGCAGATCGCCAAGGGCGAGATCAATGTCGTGTTCGAGCCCACACAGACGCCGATGGTGCGCAGTCAGCAGGTGCAACTCAACCAGATACTTAACAGCCTCGTCTCCAATGCCCTGGAAGCCATGGACAAGGGGGGCACCCTGACCGTGCGGCTGGATCCCGGTGATGCCCGCAGCGTCAGCGTGGTGATCAGCGACACTGGCAAGGGCATGAACGCCGAACAACGCACCATGGCCTTCCGCCCGTTTTTCACCACCAAGCAGGGCGGGCTTGGCGTCGGGCTGGTGTTGGTCAAGCGGATAATGGAGCGTTTTGGCGGCTCGGTGCAGCTGGAAAGTCGCGAAGGCGAGGGCACTAGCGTGCGCCTGTGGTTCAAGCTGATTCCCTGAACCTGGGGATGAACTTTCCCCGCTAGCGGGTGCCATTCCCCAGTCACTTCGGTCAGTCATGGCACATTGATGTTGTTAAGCCATTGTATTGAATGGCGTTAGTTCTTTTGTATTAATCTGTTACAAATATGGCGAGCTCCTTGCAATTCCACCAGTACCCCTTCTGACTGTGAGGCGGCTGGTGATGAACAGGCAATCGACGTACCCCTTCAAACGAACCTGCAAGTGGTTTACGCCCGTGGGCATCCTCCTGATGACCCTGGGTGCATCTTCCTTGCGTGCCAGCCCGATCGACGACGAGCGACAGCCCGAACCCTCGGACCCTTCGGCGTATTACGACGAACCCGAGGACAGGGCCGGCGCCTTGAATGCGATCCTCACCATGCCGGAGGCCAACGAAGATTCCTTCGATTTGCCCGATGGCGTTAAAGGCAGCCGCGACACGCCGCGTCAGGAAAACATCCTGCCGCCGACGGTGCAGACCAGTTTCAACTACCCCACGAATGGTAAGCCCAGCCCACTGTTTGGCGCCCAGCCATTTACCCAGCAACTGTTGTTGTTCGAAGAATTCGGCCCGGAAAAGCTCGACCCGACCACACCGGCGGCGCCCCTGCCGTTTCCGCCCGTGGCTATCGGCCCGGCGCCGCAACAGGACCCCGCCAGTGCAGCGCGCAGTGCGCCTCCGAGCGCCGCGCTCGATGCTTTCCTGCGTCAACCGGGGCTGACACCGTTCCCCAGTCAGTTCGCCAACGTCGTGGACCGCAACCCCTGGCAGGCGCAGATCGAATATTTCCTCAACCGGCATATCGGCTCGTCGGCGGAAGGGCGCCCGCCTGGAAAGGGCTGGTCCCACCAGCGCTGGAACGAGTTCTACCCGCAACTGGCCTACAAGACCGTGCAGACCGGTGCCCGGGTCAATGGCGGGCTGCGTGACAGCCGGCAGATGCATGGTTATGCGCTGGGCGAGTTCGGCCCCGGTGGGCTCTACCACAACGTGGCCGGCGTACCGGCCACCGACGGCACCGCCAAGGGCGTCGACCCGCGCTTTCACCCGAACATGCCGGTGCAGAACCACAATTCGATCTGGACCTTCGACGGCACCCTGCCGCCCAAGTTGTTGATGGTTCGCTACGGCCAGCCCGTCCTGATGAGGCACTACAACGGCCTGCCCATCGACCCGGCGGCCAACATGGGCTTCGGCCTGCACACCATCAGCACCCACGAACACAACGGCCACGCGCCAGCGGAAAGCGATGGCTATGCCAATGCATTCTTCTTCCCCGGCCAGTACTACGACTATCGCTGGCCGATCCAGTTGGCCGGCTATGACAGCATCAACACCGACGCCCAGGATCCGCGCGCGGCGTTCCCCTGCTCGCCGGGCGAGACCCTCTGGACCAACGACCTGGCCCCCAGCCGCAAGACCTGCGACCACGGTACGATCAAGATCCGTGGCGACTGGCGCGAAACCATGAGTACCCACTGGTTTCACGACCACATGCTCGATTTCACCGCGCAGAACGTCTACAAGGGCAACGCGGCGATGATGAACTACTACAGCGCCCTGGACCGCGGCAACGAGTCGGTCAACGACGGCGTCAACCTGCGCTTGCCCAGCGGCAGCGCCTTGCCGTGGGGCAATCGCGACTACGACGTCAACCTGGTGATCGCCGACAAGGCCTGGGATCAGTCCGGCCAGTTGTGGTTCAACCCGTTCAACACCGACGGCTTCCTTGGCGACCAGATCCTGGTCAACTGGCAGTGGAAACCCACCCTCGATGTACGCGCCCGCAGCTATCGCTTGCGCGTCCTCAACGGCTCGGTGTCGCGTTACTTCAAGCTGGCCATCGTGCGCGAAATCAAGGGCAGCAGCGGCGAGTTCCAGGGGCCGAAAAACTCCGGGGTGTCCTACAGCCGGGTGCCGTTCCACATGATTGCCAACGACGGCAACATCATGGAGCACAGCGTGCCCTTTGACGGCAGCATGGACCTGGATGCCGACGGCGATAAACAGAACCACAATGCGATCCTGCCGACCCAGGGCATCGCCGAGCGTTTCGATATCATCGTCAACTTCGCGAAAAACGGCATCAAGCCGGGGGACAAGCTGTTCGTGGTCAACCTGCTGGCCCACGACGACGGCAAGGGGCCGAATGAGCCAATCCCCCTTGGCGATGTGCTGTCGGAAAAATACCTGGCGGTGCTCAAACAATCGAGCAAGGGGCCGCAGTGGGACAAGGGTGACCCGGGCGTCGGCAAAATCCTCCAGTTTAACGTCAAGGCCTACACCGGCCAGGACCTGGCCATGGACCCGGCAGCCTACGAGCCGGCCAAGCCGGGCAAGGCGGAAGGTTTGGTGATGATTCCGCTGAAGATCCATCGTGACAACGCCGCCGACAAGGTACTGCTGGCCCAGGCCCGTCACCGCACCTTCACCTACGGCCGCTCGGACGGCACTGATGCCGCGCCCTGGACGGTCAAGACCGATGGCGGTTTCGGCTTCCACATGGACCCGCGGCGCCTGAATACCTCGATCCAGCTTAAAACCGGGCCTACCGACGCTGGAGTCAGCGGTTTCGGCACTCTGGAAGTGTGGAATATCAAGGCCGGCGGCAAGGGCTGGAGCCACCCGGTGCACGTGCACTTCGAGGAAGGGATCATTCTCAGTCGCGGTGGCAAGGCGCCTCCTGAATGGGAAAAATGGGCGCGCAAGGACGTGTACCGTATCGGCTCGGAGAACGACGGCCTGGACAGCGTGGAATTTGCGATCAACTTTCGTGAGTTCGGCGGCACCTACATGGAGCATTGTCACAACACCCAGCACGAAGACAACTCCATGCTGCTGCGCTGGGACCTGGAAAAACCCGGGCAATTGCAGCTGATGCCGACGCCACTGCCAAGCTGGGACGGAGTGCGTTATGTCAACTCCGCCGCACTGCCAACCTTCCGCACCGGCGACGGTTTCGGCCCGCAAGTGACGGTGAAAAAATGAACCGCCTACCGGTCGACCGGCCACTGTACACGCCGCGCTCCCGGGCCCTGGGCATGCACCTGGTGCTGCTGCTGGTGACCTGCGTGCTGGCCAGCCGGTTGCTGCTGGCACACGAGGCGGCGTCCGCGACGAATGGCTCGGTGACGCCCTGGGGCGGCGATTATTTCCCCAACACCCTGCTGACCAACCAGGACGGTCAGCAGGTGCATTTCTTCGACGACCTGATCAAGGGCAAGGTGGTGGTGATCAACTTCATTTTCACCTCTTGCAGCGATTCCTGCCCGCTGGAAACCGCGCGCCTGCGCCAGGTCCAGACGCTGTTGGGGGATCGGGTCGGCAAGGACATCTTCTTCTATTCGATCAGCATCGATCCGCTAAGCGACACACCCGCCGTACTCAAGGCCTACGCGCAACGCTTCAGGGTCGGGCCGGGCTGGCAATTTCTGACCGGTGAATTCGACGATGTCACCGAGCTTCGGCACAAGCTCGGGCTGTTCATCGAAGGCGTCGACAACGGCCGCAACAAGGACCACAACCTGAGCCTGATCGTCGGCAACCAGGAAACCGGCCGCTGGATGAAGGCCTCGCCCTTTGAAAATCCGTGGATCCTCGCCGATCAACTGGCCAATACCTTGCAGAACTGGAAGCAGCCGAGCATTGAACAAAGTTATGCCGACGCGCCGCAGATCCGCCCGCCGAGCACCGGCGAAGAACTGTTTCGCACCCGCTGTGCTTCGTGTCACAGCCTTGGCCCGCAGGATGGCCAGGGCATTGGCATGCGCAGCATCGGGCCGGACCTGATCGGCGTGACCCGCCAGCGCGACCCGGCCTGGCTGAGTCGCTGGATTCGTGAGCCGGACCGGATGCTGGCGGAGGGAGACCCGATCGCCACAGCGCTGTTCGAACGCTTCGAAAAAATCCCGATGCCCAACCTGCGGCTGGATGAAAGCTCGGCCCAGGCGGTGATTGATTTTCTGACGCAAGAGACCGAACGCCAGCAGGCGCTGGCGGCACAAACACAATAGCGGCGATTTACCATCATTGGGCCGTCGGAGGCAATGATTGCCACCTACACTGATTTGGAAAGCGCCCCTGTAGAGCGGGATAGGCCCATGCACAGACCACAACAATTAAAAGCACCTGCGCCACCTTTGGCCGCAATGCGGGAGGGCTGGCTTGGTCAGTTCAATCTGCTGCGTTGGTTTTCCGTGGGCAGCTTCGTCATCATCGCCGCCGTGGCCCTGGGCCTGGGTTATATCTCCACGCGTTTTGTGGTCGAGGAGAGCATCGAGCGTGACTCCATGCTGACTGCGCAATTCATCCAGGCCATCGGTGACGCTGAAATCCGCCATGCCTCGATCAATCCGCGCCGGACCATGGGCGAGATGCTTGACCCGCGTGATGACAACGCTTATCCAGATGTTCCCCCCGAGAAGCGCGCTGCGGCTCGCATTGAATTTCTCGACCACGTGGAGCACCTGCCGGACATCCTGCTGGCCCACGTCTTTGCGCTGGATCGCACGGTGGTGTGGTCGACCAACCCCGACCTGATCGGTGAGCGCATCACCGGTGACGAAGAGCTGGACGAATCCTTCATGATGAAGGAAGCGGTGTCCACCAGCTATCACGAGGTCGATGATGAGCGTCCCGAGCAGCGGTTCCTGCGCGAGCCGGCTTATCTGTTCGTCGAGAACTACATCCCGATGTTCAACGCCGACAGGAGCAAGGTCATTGCCATGGTGGAAATCTACAAGGAGCCCGTAGACCTGGTAGCGCGCATCCAGCGTGGGTTCAAGGCCATCTGGCTGGCCACTGCACTGGGCGGCGCGGCCATCTACCTGGGCTTGTTCTGGATCGTGCGGCGCGCTGCCAGGCTGCTGCAAACCCAGCAGAAACTGTTGATCGCCAACGAGACCTTCGTAGCCCTGGGGGAGATGTCGTCCGCGGTGGCGCACAGCTTGCGCAATCCCCTGGCGAACATCCGCTCCAGCGCCGAACTGGCCCAGGACATTGCCAGCCAGAGTGCACAGAAAAACATAAGCGACATCATCAGCCAGGTCGATCGCATGTCGCGCTGGGTCCGCGAATTGCTGGTGTCCTTGCGCCCGGCCAATGACGACTCCGAAGCCGTGGACCTGTTGCTCGCCATCGAGGACACGCTGAACGCCTTTGAGCCGCTGATCCGGCGTTCGAACGTCGAGGTGCGCTTCACTGCGCGCTTGATCGAACCGGTCGTCAGTCAGCGGGTGCTCCTCACGCAAATTCTCAATAGCCTGTTTGCCAATGCCCTGGAGGCCATGCCCAAGGGCGGCGTGCTGACGATCGGCTTCGATTCGTCGCAGCCGGGGCAGGTGAGCCTGACGTTGAGCGACACCGGCAAAGGCATGACCGCGCAGCAGCAGCAAATGGTCTTCAAGCCGTTTTTTACTACCAAGCAAGGCGGTTTGGGCGTGGGCCTGGCCCTGGTCAAAAGAATAATGGAGCGTTTCGAAGGCTCGGTCGAACTGACCAGTCGGGAGCTGGAAGGAACCCGCGTATGTCTCAACTTCAAAGTGGCAACGGGAGGGGAATATGGAGCACAGCATACTGCTGGTCGAGGATGACGAACTTCTCGCCGAGAATATTCAGACCTACCTGGAGCGCAAAGACTTCGAGGTCACGGTCTGCCACTCGGCGGAAGATGCACTGGAGCAATTGCGCACGTTCGCGCCTGATGTGGTACTGACCGACAACTCGTTGCCGGGCATGAGCGGTCACGATCTGATCCAGAAGCTGCGCGTCAGCGCGCCGGATCTGAAAGTGATCATGATGACCGGCTACGGCAACGTCGAAGACGCCGTGGTGGCGATGAAAGAAGGCGCCTTCCACTACGTCACTAAACCGGTGGCTCTGCCGGAGCTCAAGCTGCTGCTGGACAAGGCCCTGGCGACTGATCGAATGGAGCGCACGCTGTCGTTTTATCAGGACCGTGAAGCACAGAAGTCCGGCGTGCAGGCGTTGATCGGCGAGTCGGCACCCATGCAATACCTCAAGGGCACCATCGCCCAACTGCTCGACGCCGAGCGGCGCATGGCCAACACCGATTTGCCGCCGGTGCTGGTGGAGGGTGAGACCGGCACTGGCAAGGAACTGGTGGCCAGGGCGCTGCATTTCGACGGGCCGCGCAGCAAGGGCCCGTTCATTGAGTTCAACTGCGCCTCGATTCCATCGAACCTGGTGGAGTCGGAGCTGTTTGGCCACGAGAAGGGCGCCTTCACCGATGCCAAGGATCGCCGGGTCGGGCTGGTCGAAGCCGCCGATGGCGGCACCTTGTTCCTCGATGAAGTGGGCGAGATGGACCTGCTGCTGCAAGCCAAGCTGCTTAAACTGCTGGAAGACCGGACCATCCGCCGGGTCGGTTCGGTGAAGGAGCGCAAGGTCGACCTGCGGGTGATCAGCGCCACCAACTGCAACCTCGAACAGATGGTGCAGCAAGGCAAGTTCCGCCGCGACCTGTTCTTCCGTCTGCGGATCATCTCGATCAAGGTGCCGCGCCTGTACGCCCGCGGCGAAGACATCCTGCTCCTGGCCCGGCATTTCCTGGCGGCCCACGGCAAGCGCTATGGCAAGCCGAACCTGCATTTCAGCGACCAGGCCGAGGAACTGCTGCTCAGCTACAGCTGGCCGGGCAACGTGCGCGAGCTGCGCAACATGCTCGAACAGACCGTGCTGCTGGCCCAGAGTGACACCATCGCGGCTCATCAGTTGAATGTGTGCCTGAGCCTGGTGGACGATCCACCGATCCTCCAGGAAGCGCAACACCACGAGCCGCGGCCGGTCTACAACGGCACCGAGTCGATGAACCTGCCTGAGGTCGAGCGTGACATGGTGCGCAAGATGCTCGACAAGACCGACTGGAACGTGACCAAGTCAGCGCGCCTGCTGGGCTTGAGCCGCGACATGCTGCGCTACCGAATCGAAAAGCTCGGCCTCTCGCGTCCGGACAAGCGCCAGTGGTAGCCGGGCTACAACGCCGGGCCCTGGCGACTCAGGCAGGCCAGCAGGCACGTGGGGTCGAGGACTTCTTCGTTGACGTACACCCCGCGCTGGGGGTCATAGGAGCGGATGAACACCCGTACGCTGGCGTCCGCGATGGTCGGCAGGCGGGAGTCGGTAAACTCGTGCTGGCTGGCTATCGGGATGAAGTCCTGCGGCGAGGTCGAGATGTATGACCCCGGCGGCACGGTGCTGATGGACGGAGGCGAGGGGTGGGCGAAGGGCTGGTCCGTGCCGTAGTAGCTAAACTCGCTGTTGTAGGTCTGCGTCTGCATCGGACTGTCATCGGCCTGGGCGCCGTTGGCACCGAGCAGGCATACAGCGAGCGACAGCATCAGCTTGATGTTTTGCATGGCATCACCTGGTTTTTCGGTGTTTCCCCAAGGTCGTTAACTATAGACCTTCCGCAGGGGCTGCACGTTCAACGCCAGGAGATCCCCCTCGCAGGGGTGACCTCTGCTCGCGCTGAGGCCATTGAAGTCAGCGAGTCTGCCCCTTACAAGAATCCAACAATCTCCCAATGGGTTTTCCTGCACCTCTCAACTAGACTCCTTCCCCGGTCAATCAAGACCGGATCTCTGGAGCCTGCAATGGAAATGCCGACCAAGGAAACAGCCATCGCCAGCAACCGCGAGGCCTGGAACGACTCCGCCCGCCATCATCGGGACAACCCTGAATGGCCGGCGCTGCTCAGTGCTGTAGAACGCAGTGAATTCAGCTGCCTTGACACCACCTTGCACACGCTGCTGGAGCAAGTCGGCGTCGCAGGAAAAGACCTCGCGCAAGTGGGCTGCAACAACGGCCGGGAAAGCCTCTCGCTGTTTGCCCTTGGTGCCCGTAGCGTGGTGGGTATCGATCAATCCGCCGCGTTCCTTGATCAGGCGCGGGAACTGGGGGCGCGCTCGCCCCATCCTGCGCAGTTCATCGAAGCCGACATCCATAACCTCCCAAGCGATCTCCACAACCGTTTCGATGTGGCGCTGGTCACCATTGGCGTATTGAACTGGATGCCGGACATTGGCGAGTTCTTCCGCCATGTGGCCCGCATCCTTAAAACCGGTGGCGCGCTGGTGATCTACGAAACCCACCCGTTTCTGGAGATGTTCGACCCCGAGGCGAGCGATCCTTACCGCCTGGACAGCTCGTACTTTCGCAGCGAACCATTCGTGCAAACCCAACCGATTGTCTATGCCGGCAAGGTCGAGCAGCAGTCCGCAGCGTCATACTGGTTCGTCCATACCCTGGGCGACATCTTTACCGGTGCCCTGGATGCAGGTTTGGCGATCAGCCATTTCAAGGAGTACCCGCACTCCAATCGCGAAGAACTGTACGACCGCTATGAGCAGCAGAGCGCCCAGTTGCCGATGTGTTTCACCTGGGTGGCGGTGAAAACCTGATTGAGAAAGGTGGGGCAATCCGTATCCTGTGCAGCCTGCATAGTGCTTGTCTGATCAGGAGTGAAAATGAACAACGCCGCTGGAATAACGGTTGCCTTGTTGATTAGTGGTGCATTGTTCACCGCACAGGCCAAAGGGGCGGGTGATGTCGAGGCAGGGCAGAAGCTGTTTGGCCGTATCTGCGGCGGCTGCCATCAGGTCGGAGAGTCCGCCCGGGCGTCTTTCGGCCCGCAGCTCAATCAGATTTTCGGTCGGATGTCCGGCAGCACCACGGATTACCAGTATTCCGATGCGATGAAATCAGCCGGTATCACCTGGACCACGCAAACGCTCACCGCGTACCTGGAAGCGCCGAAAAAGGTGGTGCCCGGGACCCGAATGATCTTCTGGGGGCTCAGCGATCCCGAGAAAGTCGCGGATGTGCTGGCCTACCTGCAGACGTTCCAGGACGGCCAATGAGCAGACAGAAAAAACCCGGCTGCTGAGGCCGGGTTTTTTTCGGGTGCTGCCGTTAACACTTCACTCATGCGTTGCGACTCTCGATCAGGCGATCGGAGCCACCTTCGGCTACACGACGTTCCAGCAGACGATCGGAGCCGCCTTCGGCTACACGGCTTTCAATCAGGCGATCCGACCCGCCTTCAGCGACGACGGGCTGGGCGGAAGTGGCGGCGAAAGCGTTAACTGCAAAAACCGAGAAGGCGATGCTGAGAAGGACCTGGCGTTTCATGATGGTGTGCTCCGGGGTGTTATTGGTTGGTATGGAGCTGATGTTACGCCGGAGATTTTTTATGAGAACTTCATTGAGTTGATGGTGACTATCGACGCCAGCAATGGCTGCCAATCGCCTATCACTGGGCAGTGATACACAGATCGCCCGTCGCACGGATCAGTCCCTGGCCATGCAGAGCGTCCTTGATCAGTCCGGACCGGGCGGTGGCCAGCCACAAGGGGCAGTTGGGGTCGGTACGATAGCGGGCGAACTTGGCGTACTCGGTCAACAGTCGGGCTTGCAGCTGATCCAGGCGCGGCCGAACCTGCGTGGAAAGGTCTGGCCTTGGCGTATCGGGTGCCTTGCCAGCCGCCTGCCACTGGGCAAGCAAACCGTACTGCACCAGCTTGCTGGCTTCAATCTGCGCCGCAACCAACTCGGCGACCTCGTCCGGGTCGAGTTTGCGTTCCAGCGCCTGTTTCCTGGCATTGGCAATGACTTGCGCTTCCCGCGCACTGTCTTGCGTCGGCTGGCGCGTATCCCATTTACTCAGCGCTACCTGATCGGCGATGCTCAGCCGCTCATACATCGTCACCAGCAATGGTCGCAAACTGTCGGGCGCCGGGGCGGGCACAGCTGCCTGCGCTCCACACATGAACAAACCGAGTATCGCAGCAGGCAACAGCTTTGGCAGGAACGGGCACAAGCGCATTGGCAAAAACCTCATGGGTACAAAGTTCACTACTCACTGAGTATGTAACACAGGTGTGCCGGTGGTCATAAGTGTCAAATTGCCTGGTTTGCCCACAAAAAAGCCCGGCTGCTGAGGCCGGGCTTTCGGTGAGTGTTGATCCAGAGCGATTCTTCATGCGGCGCGGGACTCGATCAAGCGGTCAGAGCCACCCTCGGCTACACGGCGTTCCAGCAGACGATCAGAACCACCTTCGGCTACACGGCGTTCCAGCAGACGATCGGAACCACCTTCGGCTACACGGCGTTCCAGCAGACGATCAGAACCACCTTCGGCTACACGGCGTTCCAGCAGACGATCGGAGCCACCTTCGGCTACGCGGCGTTCCAGCAGACGATCGGAGCCACCCTCAGCCACACGGCTTTCAATCAGGCGATCCGAGCCGCCTTCAGCAACGACGGGCTGAGCGGAAGTGGCTGCAAAAGCGTTTACTGCAAAAACCGAAAAGGCGAAGCTGAGAAGGATTTGGCGTTTCATGATGGTGTGCTCCGGGGTGTTATTGGTTGGTATGGATGCGATGTTACGCCTCAGGATTTTTATGAGAACTTCATTGAGTTGATGGTGACTATCGACGCCACCGATGGAGCAAACGTATGCTTCCAGGCTGCCTGATCCAAATGGCGACAGGGACCTGGTCGCCACTGAGTGGCAGTCGTTGAAACGCAAGGTGTGGTCGCACAGGGCAAACGCGCAGCCTTTGGTTCCCTTGTCCCCGACCCTGGGGCTATCCTTGAGTACTCACCCTGCGCAGTCGAGACGGACCTCCCTTTCATGTCAACCCATCCCCTTTGGAAAACCTACCTGCTGTTCCTCGCGCCCATGGTGCTGTCCAATTTCCTGCAGTCCATGTCGGGCACCATAAACAGCATCTACATCGGCCAGATGCTCGGCACCCAGGCGCTCGCGGCGGTCTCCGGCATGTTCCCTATCGTGTTTTTCTTCATTGCGCTGGTAATCGGGCTTGGTGCGGGGGCCGGGGTGCTGATCGGTCAGGCTTGGGGGGCGCGCGAGGCGCACATGGTCAAGGCCATTGCCGGTACGACGTTACTGCTGGGGGCGATGATCGGCCTGACAGCCGCAGTGCTGGGCAGTGTATTTGCGCGTTCGGCGCTGCAAGGGCTGGGCACGCCCGCGGACGTGCTGGACGACGCCGTTGCCTATGCCCACGTGATGATGTGGATCATGCCGTCGTTGCTGGTGTACGTGCTGTTTACCCAATTGCTGCGCGGTGTCAGCGATACGATGTCGCCTCTGGTGGCATTGCTGGTATCCACTTGTATTGGCCTGGCGCTGACGCCGGCCTTGATTCGAGGCTGGCTTGGGTTCCCGCCATTGGGGATTCAGAGCGCAGCGTATGCCGGACTGGCGGGTAACCTGGCGGCAATGGGATGGCTGGCGTGGCGCTTGATCGCCAGGCGCCACCCGCTGGCACCCGACCGGGAAATGTTCGCGGCGATGCGCCTGGACCGGGTGATCCTCGGCAAAGTGCTGCGTATCGGCTTGCCGACCGGCTTGCAGATGGTGGTACTGTCGTTGTCGGAACTGGTGATCCTGGCGCTGGTGAACCAGCACGGCTCCCAGGCGACGGCGGCATATGGTGCGGTGACGCAGATCGTCAATTACGTGCAGTTTCCGGCGCTGTCGATCGCCATCACCGCCTCGATTCTCGGCGCCCAGGCGATCGGCGCCGGGCGCCTGGAACGCATGGGGCCGATCCTGCGCACGGGGCTGTGGATCAACGTAGGCCTGACCGGTGGCCTGGTGTTGCTGGGTTACCTGTTGTCGCACTGGTTGCTGGGACTGTTCCTCACGGACGACTCGACCCAGGCGATGGCCGAACACCTGCTGCACATCATGCTCTGGAGCCTGTTGATCTTCGGCTTCCAGGCGATCATCGGCGGCATCATGCGCGCGAGCGGCACGGTGCTGGTGCCGATGGCGATCTCGATCGTCTGCGTGCTGCTGGTGCAATTGCCCGTGGCCTATGCGCTGGATACGCAGTTTGGTTTGCAAGGGGTGTGGATGGCGTTTCCGGTGGCGTACCTGGCCATGCTGGCGCTGCAGACGGCGTATTACCGATTCGTCTGGCTGCACCGCCGGATCGAGCGGCTGGTTTAGAAATACATGACGCGGTGATGTGCGTTCGGCGGTAGTCGCTTTAGTGAATGTCAGGGCGTCATCGCTGGCAAGCCAGGCTTGTGCAACAGTGGAACAACGCGCGTTTCTTTGCTTTAGTACATTTACCGCATTCGGCCGTGCAATCGGCAAACCTGGCCCCGACCGGAGAATCACATGACTTGCCGATTCCCGTGTTCCATTGCACTGGCGGTGACTTTGATCACGGGGGCGGTGCCTTGCACTCAAGCCGCCGAGTACACCCGCGTGAACCCTGCTGCGAGCAAGATCAGCTTCACCTTCAACCAGATGGGCTCCGAGGTCTACGGAACGTTCGGCAGGTTCGAAGCCCGCTTCGAGTTCGACACCGCCAACCCCACGGCAGCCCGCACCCGACTGGTCATCGACATGGCGAGCATCGACGCCGGCAGCAGCGACGCCAACCTCGAACTGCAGAAACCGGCCTGGTTCAACACCCCGGAATATCCCCAGGGCGTGTTCGAATCGACCCGGGTCACGGACCTGGGCAATAACCGCTATGCCGTGATCGGCAATCTTACAATCAGGGGCCTGACCCGAGAGGTGCAGGTCCAGGTCGAACTGAAACCGGAAAGTGGCATCGGCCTGTTCAATGGCGAGTTCGTTCTGGACCGCGACCTGTTTCGGATCGGCGAAGGGGAGTGGGCTGACACCGTCGTTTCCAAGGACATCGACATCAAGTTTCGGGTCGTGGCGCCCGAACACTGAGAGCCTGCCTGGAATCTGGCTGATAACGGCACTCAGGCTCACGTGTTGCCCATCGCTGCGCGGGGTGCGCCTGCGTCAGGTCCGATACCTTAACCGAGCAGGCACTGGCCGGCCTCGGCAGGCGATACGCTGCGGGTCCTTCGAACCCCGTGCGCGCAAGGCCTCGCACACCCATCCGCTGGGACAGAAATTGATTGTCATTGCGGGTAGTGGCTGGGTACAGGAGGCCGGCAAACCGGCGCAATCGATCAAACCCGGCGACACGGTGTGGATTGCTCCCTATGTGAAGCATTGGCATGGGGCAACGGCGGAAAACGTCCATGTCGCACATTGCCATTGCTGAGTCGCAGGATGGCAAGGTGGTGGAGTGGATGGAAAAGGTTGGCGAGCAGGAATATCCGCAGTTGTAGAAGCAAGATGATTCTGTGGGAGACTTATGCGTGAGGCTCATGAATTCGCCGCTTCATTCTTCTGCGGTCACCCGATGCGCACTCTGCGCGTTATCATTACACCTTCGAGCGCCACCCAGACCCAGAGCCGCACATGCCCCAGATCACCCATTTCAAAACCCCATGCCCAGAGCATCTGACCAGTCAGATCCTGCAGCTGGTGGTCGACAACCTCACTGACATCAGTATGGTCGCGATCCCGCCGAGCAACCTGCTGTACAACGTTTACCAATATGCGATCGGCTATGAAGTGCATCTGTATCTGGAGGCGTTGAATGGCACCAAGGGGGTTGCCGTGGAGTTGCTGGTGGCCACAGATGAGGACGACCCGGAGCAGGTCGTTGGTTTCCTGTTATACCTGCCGATCCAGGACGATCCCGATGCCTGTGGCGTGGCGTACATGGCGGTGCAGGCGGGTCATCGGCGGCAGGGGATCGCCCGGCGGATGGTGCGCGAGATGGTGGGGCGTTATCCCCACGCCGAACTGACGTGCGCCGTGGCCAAGGTGCCCTGGTTCGAATCGATGGGTTTCCAGGTCGTGGGCGTGCGCGGCACCCAGGTGCTCATGAACACCCGTGACCACAGCAGCGACGGGCTCATGGGATTACTGGACGTAGGGCCCATCTACAGCTCGCTGGAGGTACGGCAGATTCATACTTACCTGCTGCAAAAGCATGGCAAGCGGGCGATGGTCGATGCCGAAAAACAGCGCGACCGGCACCTGGATCAGCTCACGCACAAAGCCCACGAGTTCGTTCGCGGGCGTGGTAACGGCGCTATTTAGCCGCGGGCAGCTTGAGGTGCGCGCACAGGCCGCCGCCTTCTCGATTGGTCAGGGTCAAGGACCCGCCCAGCGCCAGCGCCAGCTGTTGGGCGATCGCCAGGCCCAGGCCGGTCCCGCCGGTGCTGCGGTTACGCGAGTTTTCCACTCGATAGAAGGGCTCCAGCACATGGGCCAGTTCTTCCTCGGCGATACCGGGGCCGCGATCCATCACCTTGATCGACAGGCTGCCATCGGCCTGTGACGCCACCTCCAGCTGCGCGGCGCCGGCGAACTTGAGGGCGTTGTCGGTCAGGTTGACCACTACCCGGCGCAGCGCATGGGGGCGGGTGTCGATCACCGCGTCGGTCTTGCCTTCCAGGGACACGTCCTTGCCCATGTCCTGATAATCGAACACCAGGCTGTCGAGGAACGAATCCAGGTGGGTACGGCAGACTTCCTCGGTGGCGCCGTGCACGCTGCGTGCATAGGCCACGCCCTCGCGCACAAGGTGCTCGATCTCGCCGAGGTCGCTCCATAGCTTGTCCTTCTCGCTGGAGTCGTCCATGAATTCGGCGCGCAGTTTCATCCGGGTGATGGGGGTTTGCAGGTCATGGGAAATCGCTGCCAGTAGTTGCATGCGTTCTTTTAGGTACGCCGCAATTCGCGCCTGCATCGCGTTGAACGCCTTGGCCGCATGGGCGACTTCGGTAGGACCTTTCTCGTCCAGGTGCACCGGTCGCGCATTGGGGTCGAGGGTTTCTACCGCTTGGGCGAGGCGGGGGAGGGGGCGGATGGCGATCCTCACGGCCAGCCAGGTGCACAGGATCAACAGCGCCAGTTGCCCCAGCAGCACCGCCGGCAACCACGGCGACAAGGGCGCCATTGCCGGACGGACGTCGATGGTCACCGGACTGCCATCGGCCAGTTTCAGGTGCACCTGGAAATGCTTTCGCGCCCCTGGAATGTCGGTGTAGGTCATTGGGTAGTCCTTGCCGATGGCTTCCTTGATCGAGCTCATCGCCATCGGCGAATCGGTCATGGGCATCCCGGCAGTTCCTTCGTCGAGCAGGTAGCCGTAGTTCGGCCGATTCAGCTGTTGCAGCCAGCTGGCCCGCTCATTGGCAGGCAGGCGGTCGAGGATCGCGATTGAGGTCGACACGTCGGTTTCCAGATTGCCGAGCATGGTGTTTTTCGCGCTTTCGTAGCGCTCGTAATACTGCACGCCGAAGGACAGCGCCTGCGCCAGGATCAGCCCTACCAGGAAAATCATTGAAAGACGCGAGGCGAGGGTGCGGGGCCAGCGCAGCGAGAAATTCATGAGGGTGCCCCGATGACTTCCACCGCCAGTGAGAACACGTAGCCCTCGCTGCGCACGGTCTTGATGTACGCCGGCTCCCGGGCATCGTCCAGCAGGCGCTGGCGCAAACGGCTGACCAGCAGATCGATGGAACGGTCGAACAGGTCGGCGTCGCGGCCCTGGGTCAGGTTCAGCAGTTGGTCGCGGTTGAGCACGCGCTGCGGATGGTCGAGGAATACCCGCAGCAAACGATACTCGGCGCCACTGAGCGCAACCATGGTGCCGTCTTCGTCCAGCAGGTGCCTGGCCGAGGTGTCCAGCCGCCAGCGCCCGAAGGCCAGCAGGCGCCCGCTTTCGGTAACCACCAGATTCGGCGGCAGCATTCGTGTGCGGCGCAGCACGGCGCTGATGCGCGCGAGCAGTTCCCGGGCGGCGAAGGGTTTGACCAGGTAATCATCGGCGCCCATTTCCAGGCCAATGATACGGTCGGTCTCGTCACTGCGGGCGGTGAGCATCAATACCGGGGTGGCCTTGTGTTTGCCGGCGCGAAGTTCGCGGCACAGCAGCAGGCCATCGTCCCCCGGCATCATGATGTCCAGGACGATGAGGTCCACTGGCGTGGATTCGAGAAAGGCGCGCATCTGTCGGCCGTCGGCGACCACCGTGGTACGCAGCCCGTTCTTTTTCAGGTAATTGCCGACCAGCTCGCGAATCTCGCGGTCATCGTCAACGATGAGAATGTGATCAACGTGTTCCATGGGGCCGGGCCTCTGTAAACGGGGGATGTCGCGCAGTCTATCGAGCCTTCGCGCGCGTGACTCCTGCCCTTTGTATTGCAGTGTATCTGGCCTTAAGGCGGACACACGCAGACTCAAAAACCGTGTTTTTTCGGGGTTTTGTATCGCTGTGTATCGGGAGGCGGTTCTGATACGTAGCGATTAACCCGTGCCTGTTTCCGACACAGAGGGGATACCTGGCGGGCTTCTAATGAGCTCCATCGAGGCAACCCCAAACCGCCTCGGCTCAATACCACGATTGACCCATTGAAGCCTTGAGGGAACCGCCATGAACACCAAAGCCGTCTACGCCGCCTGCCTGTTTGCCGCGCTGAATATCTGCACCTTGTCGGCCCGCGCCGAAGCCACGGTCAAGCCTGAAACCTACACCTACGGCACGCATCTGGACATCAAGAAAGTCATCTCGATGAAACAGGACGCCACGCCGACCTGCGGAATTATCAACGCCCAGCTGACCTACCTCGATTCCCAGGGCGACACCAAGGTCCTGGACTACCGCAAATTCGCTGACAGCTGCCACGACGACAACTGAGTCGCCTGATTGCCTATTACTGATTTTACGAGGATTCGCATCATGAAAAACCTGACCCGTTATCTGACCGCAGTGGCTTTTTCCGTAGCCGGCGCGGCTGCCCATGCCAATGCTGCGGTGGAGCAGAGCAGCTGCGCCGGTAGCACCTGTTTTCAACTGACCCCGGTGGGGCACAAGGATGCAAGCCCGTTGCTGGTCGAAGACGGTTCCAGCCGCACGCCGCAGGGGCAGTTGCTGGAAACCCAGACGGCCTGAACCCAGACACCAATCCCCTGTAGGAGCGAGCTTGCTCCTACAGGGGGCATGAACCGCTCATTATTCAGGTGATCCCATGTTAATCATCGCTTTTCTGGGCGGTATCCTCACCGTCCTCAGCCCGTGCATCCTCCCGGTCGTGCCGTTTTTGTTCGCCGGCGTTGACCGCAGCCGTACCTCGATCCTGCTGACCCTCGGCGGCATGGTCCTGACCTTCGCCCTGATCTCCAGCCTGGCGGTGGTCAGCAGCGAGTGGGTGGTACAGGCCAGTAACACCGGCCGCCACGTGGCATTGATGGTGATGGCACTGTTTGCGCTGTCGCTGATTTCCGCGCGCATTGGTGAATGGCTGGCGCGGCCTTTCGTGCTGCTGGGCAATCGCCTTGATCCCGACATGCGCAAAATGTCCGGCCCGGCAGGCTCGATCATGATCGGCGTGGCCACCGGCCTGCTCTGGGCACCCTGTGCCGGACCAATTCTCGGGGTGATCCTCACTGGCGCCATGTTGCAAGGCGCGAATGCCGGCACCAGCCTGCTGCTGGTGGCTTATGGGCTGGGCAGCGCGCTGTCGCTGGGTACCCTGATCTTCGCTGGTCGTGGCCTGGTAAACCGTCTCAAAGCATCGATACCGGTCACCGGCTGGTTGCGTCGCGGTGCTGGCGTGGCAGTGCTGGCCGCTGCAGTGGTGATCGCCACCGGTGCCGACAAGACCCTGCTGGCTGGCACGTCGTCCGAAGGCATCAGCAGCGTTGAGAAGGGGGTACTGGAGACCGTGCCAAAAGTGCTGGATTACTTCGTCAGCAAGGTCAAGGCCGATACCATGGACAACGCCCAGGGCGCCATGCCATCGCTGGCCGGTGCGGTCCAATGGCTCAACTCCCCGGAACTCAGCGGCGAATCGCTGAAAGGCAAGGTGGTGCTGGTGGATTTCTGGACCTTCGACTGCATCAACTGCCAGCGCACCTTGCCGTACGTGAAGGACTGGGCGAAGAAGTATGAGAAAGATGGCCTGGTGGTGATCGGCGTGCATACGCCTGAGTACGGTTTTGAACGCATCATCGATAACGTCAGGGACCAGGTGAAGAAGCTTGGCATCACCTACCCGGTGGCCATCGACAACAACTACGCGATCTGGCGCAATTTCGACAACCAGTACTGGCCCGCGCATTACCTGGTCGATGCCAAGGGGCAGGTGCGCTACACCCACTTTGGCGAAGGCGCCTACGACGCGCAGGAGCAGATGATTCAGCAACTGCTGGAGGAGGCCAAGGCGCCCGGAGCTTGATCGAGGCCATTGCCTGACAAGCTGAACCCTGTAGGAGCTGCCGAAGGCTGCGATCTTTTGATCTTTGGCATTTGTGATCCCGCCGAAGATCAAAAGATCGCAGCCTTCGGCAGCTCCTACAGGGTGGGTCTCGCCGGCGGCCCATAGTTCAGATGATAGTCACCGCCGCTGCTGCACAGTCCCGGTCTGGCAGCGGCGCCAGGCCGCAGGCGGTGAGCCGAATTCGCGCCGAAATGCGCGACTGAAGGCGGTGTCCTTCTGGCATCCGACGTCCTCGGCACTGCGCGTCAATGAACTGTTGCTGCGGCTCGCGCTCGGCCCGCACCGCCTTGAGGCGCCGGCGGTGCGGGCCAGCAATGGGAAAACTCCGGACGATCGGACACGCCTGGCCGACGATCGGACAGGACGCCGCCGTGCTGCGGCGCGATAGTTTGCCTGCAGGGCAAAAAACCCTGTTCCCATATCAAGAATGAGAGGTTGTCATGCCTAAGTTCGTCATTGAACGGGAGATAGCAGGTGCAGGAGCACTGTTGGAGCGCAATTCATGAGCACACCCATTGATCTAACTGCCTTGAAAAACCGTCAGATGGCCGCCTGGGCCAGTGGCGACTACGCCGTGATCGGCACCACCTTGCAGATCGTCGGCGAGCAGTTGGCCGAGGCCTGCGACCTGCTGTGCGATGAGCGCGTGCTGGACGTCGCCGCCGGTAACGGCAATGCCACGCTCGCGGCCGCACGGCGCGGTTGCATCGTCACTTCCACCGACTATGTGGCCGCATTGCTGGAACGCGGCGAGGACCGCTCGCGGGCAGAGCGCCTGCAAGTCACCTTTCAGGTCGCCGATGCCGAAGCATTGCCCTTTGAAGATGCGAGTTTTGATGCGGTGCTGTCGACCTTCGGCGTGATGTTCACCCCCGATCAATCGAAAGCAGCTGCAGAGCTGGCCCGGGTGTGCCGCCCCGGAGGCCGTATCGGCCTGGCCAACTGGACGCCCGAAGGCTTCGTTGGCCAGGTGTTCAAGACCCTGGGCAAGCATATGCCACCACCACCGGGTGCGCAGCCGCCTTCGCAGTGGGGTACCGAGGCCTGGCTGCATGCGCACTTCGACGAGCGCAGTTTCCTGGTCCAGGTCAGCCGCCGGACCTTCAACTTCCGCTATCGCTCGGCGGCCCATTTCATCGACACGTTTCGCCGCTGGTACGGTCCGGTGCACAAGGCATTCGCCGCGCTGCCGCCCGATGGCGCCACGGCGCTGGAAGCAGACCTGACCGAGTTGCTCAACCGGATGAACAGGGCGGGCGAGAAATCACTGGTGGTGCCGAGCGAGTACCTGGAAGTGGTCATCACCCGGCGCTGAACCCCGGTAGGAGTTGCCGCAGGCTGCGATCTTCGATCTTGAGATATAAGGTCAGGATCAAGAGATCGCAGCCTGCGGCAGCTCCTACTTAAGCGTCATCTTTTGGCGGGTTATTTGTGCCGCGATCCATCAAACCACTCCAGTGCCGTACGCCAGATGCAAATGCCCAGGAAGTAAGCCGACATCAGCAACCACAGCCCCATCACCAGCGGGTTGATCACCGGATGGTTGACCACCAGCGACAAGCTGCACAACAACCAGATGGCCGTCACGGCAATATTGATCGGCATGAATTTACGCACGCGAAACGGGTGCAGGAACTTCATGCGGGTCACGGTCAGCAGCGCCAGGCCAATCACCGTGAGGAAGGTGATCCATGGCGAAGGCGCAATGATGTACAGGCACAGCGCCACCACGTTCCACGCAGCGGGGAAGCCCTGGAAGTAGTTGTCCTTGCTCTTCATATTGACGTTGCAAAAACAGAACAGCGAAGACACCAGGATCAGCGACACCGTTAGCAGCAGCGTGTAGTCCGGCAACGGAATGTAGCGATAGATGAACAGCGCGGGGATGAATACGTAGGTCAGGTAGTCAATGACCAGGTCGAGGATCGAACCGTCGAAGCTGGGCAGCACCGACTGCACGTTGACCTTGCGCGCCAATGCGCCATCCAGGCCATCGACGATCAGCGCGACGCCGAGCCACAGCAGGCAACTGGTCGGCTGGTTATCCAGCAGGGCGAGGGTCGCGAGGAAGGCGGTGACCACGCCGGTGGCGGTAAAACCATGGGCGCCCCATGCTTTGAGCCTGGCGATGTGTAGGGTCGATATCACGGGGGCGTTCTCCAAAAAGTGAAGCAAGCCAGTCATCACCCTCGCGAGCGAGGGCGGCGGCAAACCGGTTCGGGTTGCAGGTATCGACCGAAAATCCGCGAATAAGGTTCACCGTCAGTAAATCTTAGCTGCGTCGCGGGAAAATACTTCGGCTAAATCCACGCCGCTGTTGCCCTGATGTCGGCAGCCAGACGGTGGTGGCAGATTGGCCCGCAAGGACTATCGTTTCCTGACCGAAATACTTCCATTAATAAGGACGACGTCATGAACACCAGCGACCTGCTCGAACAACTGCTCCGTGGCCAAGCCTCGCAGCAAACGGGTGCCGCTTCCCCCAAGGGAGGCATCGGCGGTGATCTTGGCGGGTTGCTGGGCGGCCTGTTGGGTGGCGGTCGCGCCGGTTCCAGCATGGGCGGCGGTGGCTTGGGCGGTTTGCTCGGTGGCCTGCTTGGCGGTGGTTCGGCCCTGGGCGGCGCGAACCAGAACCGATCCGGACGCAGTGGCGCAATGAATTACGCGGCCCTGGCCTCGCTCGGCATGATGGCCTTCCAGGCTTATCAGGCCTGGCAGCGCAATCAGGCGTCATCTGCCCCGCAGCAAGCGCCACAGACCGTGAACCTGCTGGCCGGACCGGAAGTCGAGGAACACAGCCACGCTATCTTGCGCGCGCTGATCGCAGCGGCCAAGGCCGACGGCCGGATCGACCCTGCCGAGCATGAGATGATCAGTACAGAAATCGGCCGTCACACCGACGACCCGCAACTGCAACAATGGCTGGACAACGAAGTATCCCGGCCTCTGGATGCCGCCGACGTGGCACAGTCGGCCACGGACCCTGGCATTGCTGCCGAAATGTACCTGGCCAGCGTGATGCTGGTGGACGACCAGCAGGATGTTGAGCGCGCGTATCTGGACGAACTGGCAGCCGCATTGAGCATAGATCCACAGCTGCAAGTGCATCTGGAACAGCAGGCCAAGGGCACTGCATAAGCCATCACGCAAACCCGAATGAGCAGGGTTTGCTGGCGATCACGACGGCAGCGGTCTATCTGGCCGGCCCCATCGCGAGCAAGCTCGCTCCTACAAGGGGGCTTGTTTACTCCAGGCCCTGGCCGTCTGTCCGGCCATTTTTAACCTCGATTGAATTTTCTCCCAGGCTCATCGCTCTGCTGCAGTAGAGACGCGTTGATTCAGCGTCCTGCCACTGGCCATAGACCGAGAGATGCGCCCATGACTGCCCTGACAAGAATTGAATCCCGGCCTGCCCGCGCAGAGTCGATCCCGACCGCCGGTAGCCTGAAAAATACCTATGCCCAACTGCTGCTCAACGTCGATGACGCGCAGCGCAAATCCCTGGCGCGGACGTTCCTGGTCGAGCAACTTCAACAGGCCCAAGACCTGCCTGAGGAGATGCCCCGGGACCTGTCTGCCTTGCCATGGTTTGTGGAACAGCACTGCGCGCAGGTAGCGCGCCAGTACGCCGATTATCTGCAACAACGCAAGGATGGCGGCCCACGTCAGTTCTTCAGCAACAAGGCCCATGCGCTGTTTTTCCTGCAGGCTGTCGGGCCGACCAAACTGGTGGACGGCGCATGGTTGTATGGCTTGCTGAGCCACTGGCGTGACCCGCGGTTCGACGGGCTGATCTGCACCTACCTGGAAGAATTGGGCGACGGCAATCCGGCGCAAAACCACGTAGTGATCTATCGCAAGCTCCTGGCCGAACATGGCCTGGATGACACCTGCGCGCTGCCCGACGAGCGATACCTGCAAGGCGCGATCCAGCTGGCGCTGGGCGAGTGCAGCGATGACTTCATGCCTGAAGTGATCGGCTACAACCTCGGTTATGAACAACTGCCGCTGCACCTGCTGATCAGCGCCTATGAACTGAGCGAACTGGGCATCGATCCCTACTATTTCACGCTCCATGTCACCATCGATAACGCCAGCACCGGCCACGCGCAAAAAGCCGTGCAGTCAGTGCTGCAGCTGATGCCGCTGGAAGGCGACCGAGAAGAGTTCCTGCGTCGGGTTGCTGCTGGCTATCGACTTAACGATCTGGGGCAGGGCAGTCGCGCGATTATCGAGTCGTTCGACCTCGAGCAAGAGCTGTTGGGCATGCTCGAACGCAAGCGTTCGTTCGGCCAGCACATGCATTCGGACTATTGCCGTTTCGAGGGCAAGACGGTCAATCAGTGGTTGTCTTCACCCGAGCAATTACCCGGTTTCCTCAGTGCCATGGAAAACAAGGGCTGGATCAAGCGCCACCAGGATCCGCAGGGCAGCCGGTTCTGGCAGATGATAGTGGGTGATGGTGCGGCGATGTTCGGTGTGTTCAGCCCTTATGAGAAACAATTGCTGCATGACTGGATCGCTGGAGACTGGGCGCCCGAGCGGGCCAGGCCGGCACATCGGCGTGTAGTCAGTGCCGCCCGGGTTCCCGAGCTGCCGGCCAGTGACCCTGACGTGCAGACGCTGCAAGCGTCACTCGCGGGGCTGGATCCCCATACACAGATGTCCGTGTTGATCCCGTGGCTGTCAGCCCATCGTCACTCACACCCGGCGGGACTGCTCGCCACGCGGCGCTACATCGAACTTAAATCCAGCCTGCGCTAGGGAGCTGCACATGAATCAGGAAGAACGACTGGACGCTGACGAACTGGCTCTATTACAGCTGGGAAGACGCCTGCAGGCGGACGGCTATCGTTTTGTCACGCCCACTCCGCTGACCCACCAGCGGGTACTCGACCGAGACGCCACGCGTCTGGCAAAAAACCTGAGAGACGTCTACGGCTGGTCGCGGACATTCGAGTCCGGGCTGCTGCCTGCCGATGAACAGCGGCAACTGCAGCAGGCTGGCGTCCTGGTGGAAACCCTGGGGCGGCTGAAAAGTCGAGTGCGCTGGTCGAGCCTCGACGATTTGCTGTTCGCGCACTCGGGCTTTCCTACTGAAGCGGCCGATTCGGTTTTTTTTGGACCGGACAGTTATCGCTTTGCGCAGTTAATCCACACGCACCTGCAGCAGAGCTTTGCGCCGATTCGCCGTGCCGTGGATATCGGTTGCGGCGCTGGCGTTGGGGCAATCGTGATTTCCCGGGCGCGCCGTGAAGCGCAAGTGCTGGCGGTCGATATCAACCCGGCGGCATTGCGCCTGACCACGGTCAATGCCGCCCTGGCCGAGGTGGCCAATATCACAGTGGAGGCCAGCGACGTGCTACAGGACGTCGACGGCCAGTTTGATCTCATAGTCGCCAATCCGCCGTATATGGCCGACCCCGGTGAGCGCGCATACCGCCATGGCGGTGGCGAGTTCGGCGAGCAGTTGTCGGTGCGCATCGTCGAACAGGCGCTCAATCGCCTGGCAGCCGGAGGCTCGCTGGTACTGTATACGGGGGTGGCCATGGTCGAGGGGCGGGATCCATTCCTCGAAGCGTTGTCGTCGCGCCTGGCCTCGCCACTGTTCGCTTGGACTTACCGCGAGATCGATCCCGATGTGTTTGGCGAGGAACTCTTGACTCCGGGTTATCAGCGGGTCGAGCGGATCGCAGTGGTAGCGTTGATCGTCACGCGCATCGGCCCCGGCATCGGGGGCAGCGTTGCAACGGCATCAGGGGAGTGAGCCATGACCCGGAACCTCGACGATTACAACCGCATGCGCGACTTTTCCGCGACTTCCGAGCCGGCGGCGAAACGACCAGGCAAGAAAAAGTCCAAAGACCATGCCTTGCAGTTCTGCATCCAGAAGCATGACGCTTCGCGCCTGCACTATGATTTCCGCCTGGAGCTCGACGGAGCCCTGAAGAGCTGGGCGGTTCCCAAGGGGCCGTCCCTGGATCCCAAGGTCAAGCGCCTGGCGGTGCATGTCGAGGATCACCCGATCGATTACGCGACCTTTGAGGGCAGTATTCCCGAGGGACATTACGGGGCCGGTGATGTGATCGTCTGGGATCGCGGGGTGTGGATACCCCAGGAGGATCCGGCCCAAGCCTACGCCAAGGGCAAGCTCAAGTTCGAACTGCAGGGCGAGAAGCTCAGCGGGTTGTGGAACCTGGTGCGCACGCACATGCCGGGTAAACAGGAGCAGTGGTTCCTGATCAAGCATCAGGACAGCGCGGCCAAGCCCGAGAGCGATTACGACGTGGTCGTCGCCGTGCCCGACAGCGTGCTCAGCGACCGCACCATCCTGCCGAAAAAGGCCAAGGCCGCCGCCAAACCCAAGCCCGTCAAAAAGCCCGCATCCAAGGTCGCCCCTGAAGGCCGCTCGGCCAAGCTTACCGGCGCTCACAAGGCCAAGCTCCCGGAGCTGATCAAGCCGGAACTGGCGACCCTGGTCGAAAAAGCCCCGGATGGCGAATGGAGCTATGAGATCAAGTTCGACGGCTATCGAATCATGGCGCGTATCGACCATGGCCAGGTCAAGCTCTTCACCCGCAACGGCCATGACTGGACACACAAACTGCCGGCGCAAGCCAAGGCGCTGACCGACCTGGACCTCGAGTCGGCCTGGCTCGACGGTGAGATGGTGGTAGCCAACGAGCAGGGAGTTCCAGATTTTCAGGCCCTGCAAAATGCCTTCGAAGAGGGCAGCAGTGGCAACATCCTTTACTACCTGTTCGACATGCCATACCTCAACGGCGTCGACCTGCGTGAAGTGCCGGTGGAAGAACGTCGGGTGGCACTGGCGACGGTCCTCAGAACTCACGAAGATCCCTTGCTGCGGTTTTCTGACTCATTCGGCGAAGCGCCGGATGCCTTGCTCACCAGCGCCTGCCAGATGCAGATGGAAGGCCTGATCGGCAAGCGCCTGGGCTCCCCTTATGTGTCGCGGCGCAGTGGCGACTGGATCAAGCTCAAGTGTAAGCATCGGCAGGAATTCGTGGTGGTGGGTTACACCGATCCCAAGGGTTCGCGCAGTGCCTTCGGCGCGTTGTTGCTGGGCTTGCATGATCGCGACAGCGGCAAATTGCGCTACGCCGGTAAGGTGGGCACCGGGTTCAACGAAACGACACTGAAGAGCATTTACGCGCAATTGCTGCCGTTGAAGGCGAAGAAACCCTCGGTCGCCAACCCGCCCTCGGGGTTCGATGCCAAGGGTGTGCATTGGCTCAAGCCGGTGTTGCTGGCGGAAATTGCCTTTGCCGAAATGACCAAGGACGGCTCCGTGCGCCACGCGGTGTTCCATGGCTTGCGTGACGACAAGCCGGCCAAAGACATCACTGAGGAGCGCCCAGCCGTGGTGAAAAAAAGCGCTGCATCGGCGCCTGCTGCCAGGAAGTCTGCTACCAGGAACCCTCCAACCAAAAAGCCTGCCGGCAAAAAAGCCGCCGCAGAGCAAGCCAGCCCGGCGCCATCCCAGGCGGGACTTGCTGCGGGCAAGGTGCGCATTACTCATCCGGGCCGGGTGATCGATGCCAGCAGTGGCACCACCAAGATGCAACTGGCCGAGTATTACGCCCGAGTCGCCGAATTCATCCTGCCCGAACTGAAGGATCGCCCGGTCGCCCTGGTGCGCGCCCCGGATGGCATCGCCGGCGAACTGTTCTTCCAGAAAAACGCCGAGCGCCTGGCGATCCCGGGCATTACTACCTTGGACAAGGACCTTACCGGGCAGCCGGTGATGATGATCAACAACGCCGAAGCGCTGATCGGTGCCGTGCAGATGAGCACGGTGGAACTGCATACCTGGAATGCCACGTCCGATAAGCTGGACAGGCCTGACCGATTCATCCTCGACCTCGACCCTGACCCGGCGCTGCCTTGGAAAAGCATGGTCGAGGCGACTCAGCTGACCCTTTCGGTGCTGGATGAACTGGGGCTTAAGGCGTTCCTAAAGACCAGCGGTGGCAAAGGTATTCATGTGGTGGTGC
The DNA here is from genome assembly GCF_000952175.1 of Pseudomonas sp. ES3-33. Taxonomy (NCBI): domain Bacteria; kingdom Pseudomonadati; phylum Pseudomonadota; class Gammaproteobacteria; order Pseudomonadales; family Pseudomonadaceae; genus Pseudomonas; species Pseudomonas sp. ES3-33. The sequence continues at coordinate 27,699 of NZ_JZRI01000054.1, forward strand.
CGCTGACCCGCAAGCTTGGCTGGGATGAGGTGAAAGAATTCAGTCACGCGATTGTCAGCCACATGGCGAAACTGCTGCCAGAACGGTTTTCCGCCGTGTCCGGGCCGAAAAACCGCGTCGGGCGGATATTCATCGACTATCTGCGCAACGGCCTTGGCGCCACGACGATCTGCGCCTACGCGGTGCGCACCCGTGAAGGGCTGCCGGTGTCAGTGCCGATTTTCAGGGAGGAGGTAGGAGAGCTGAAGGGCGGTAATCAATGGAATGTGCACAACGTGCATGAACGCCTTGCCGAGGTCGGCCATGAGCCCTGGGCAAACCTGAAAAAAACCCGCCAGACCATCACCGCCGATATGCGCCGTCGCGTTGGAATGAAAAAGTAGGCCTCACAACGGGTTAATTGCGGGCTTCAAAGTTTGCTGGATTTGCCCCTGATCTACGTTTCACGCATCTCTGAGCAGGTCATTGGCATTGAGCAATTCATAAGCCACTTCAGGATGCTTCTCCAACCCGCGCCGAATCGCCGCCGGGATCGATGCGCGGGTCTTGCGGCACAAGCCGGGCAGTTCGGCGATCGAAATGGCGATGCCGCGCATGGTCCGGACTTCGTTGAAGCCTGGCGCAATGTCAACGCGGATGCCCAGTTGTTCGTGCATGCGGCGTTGCAAGCGCTCCAGGTCACCAAGGCTCTGGAGGTTCTCCAGACGCTCGAGCAGACGTTTTTCTTCCGCACGGGTCAGCAGCAGGATGCGCACGTCAGCGCCCGGGGTTTCCAACAGCGGATCGCGCCCGCAATCGCAGGCGCCGGGAGGGCAGGGTTGGCGGAACGCAGGCATGTTGGTCATGGTGGTCAATCATAGCAGCCGAATCGGCTGCCGAAACTACCTTCAACCCACCACTACACCGAGCACACCCGCCGCCCCACAAACGCTTACTTCACTTCAACACCAACAACCGCGATACGCCGTCCTCGGTTTCAATGCCGTGCGTATCATGGGTAAAGCCCGGGAAGGACTTGTCGAAGTTCTCCAGCGCCTTCAGATATGCCAGCAATGGCCCATCCGCAGGTCCTGCGTTCTCGCCCGGCATCAACAACGGAATACCCGGTGGATAAGGCACGATCCCGGTCGCGACAACGCGCCCGGCAGCTTCTTCCAGAGTCACCAGTTCGACTTCGTTCCTCACCAGCTTCTCATAGGCTTCCACCGGGCTGAACTCGGCTTGCGGCAGCATGCCGAAGGCCTGGGCCATGGTGGAAGTGGTCTTGTTCTCCTTCATCGCGGCGAAAATCTCGTCGCCCAGGTTTTTCAGGCCCATGCCGGCATAGCGCTGCTGGTTCGCGGCCAACAAGTCCGGCAGGCACAGTTCAAGCTCCACGTTCTCGTCATAGTCACGCTTGAAGTCGAGCAAGGCGTTGACCAGCGTGCCCCATTTGCCTTTGGTGATGCCGATGGAGAACAGGAACAGGATGGTGAAGTCAGTGGTTTTTTCCACCACGATGCCCTGGCGACCGAGGTACGCCGTGAGCACGCAAGCGGGAATACCGGATTCCAGCAAATTGCCGTCGTCGCCCATGCCCGGGCTCAGCACCGACACCTTGATGGGGTCAAGCATGCAGTAGCCGTCTTCGATGTCGCCAAAGCCGTGCCACACCTCGTTCGGGTGCAGGACCCAGCAGTTCGGCTCGCTTTTGAGCAGTACCGGGTCGACTTCGTGGAACGGCACCGCCGCCGCGCCGACTTGCACGGTCGGTGGCTGCCAGCAGGTGAAGAACCACTGGTCATCGCTGGCCATCTCATGGTGCATGCGCGAGATGACCTGGCGGAAGCTGATCGCTTCTTCGATGGATTCAGTGGTGAGGATTTGCCCGCTGGGCGCTTCCATCATCGCCGAGCTGACGTCGCATGAGGCCATGATCGCGTAGTTCGGCGAGGTTGAGGCGTGCATCATGTACGATTCGTTGAAGCGTGCATGGGGGATCGGATTACGGCCGTTACGCACGTGAATCATCGACGCCTGGGACAGTGCGGCCAGCAGTTTGTGGGTCGATTGGGTGGCGAACACGGTTGGCCGGGACTCGTCGTGATCCTCAGGGGCGCCATGCATGGCGAAGCGTTCGCGGTACAGCGGGTTGAACCGCGCATAGCCGTACCAGGCCTCGTCGAAATGCAGACGATCGACGCTTTCCCCCAGCAATTTCTCGACTCGGGTGACGTTGTAGGTCAGGCCATCGTAGGTAGAGTTGGTGATGATGGCGTGGACCGGCGTCGAATCGATGCCTTCCTTGACCAACGGGTTGTTGGCAATGGCGGCCTTGACGCCCTCGGCGCTCAAAGTCTGCGGCAGGATCGGGCCGATGATGCCGTAGCGATTGCGGGTCGGCACCAGGTAGGTCGGAATGGCCCCCGACAGCGTCATCGCGTGTTCAGCCGACTTGTGGCAATTGCGGTCGCACAGGGCGATCTGATCGCGCGTGACGCTGGCCATGAGGATGACGCGGTTGGACATCGAGGAGCCGTTGGTCACGTAATAGGTGCGGTGCGCGCCGAACACCTTGGCCGCGTAACGCTCGCCCTGGCCGATCGGGCCGCTGTGATCGAGTAGCGAACCGAGCTCGCCGACCGAGATAGACAGGTCGGAGCGCAACAGGTTTTCCCCGAAGAACTCGTAGAACGCGCGTCCGGCAGTGCTTTTCAGGAAGGCGGTGCCACCGGCATGGCCAGGGGTGTGCCAAGAGTATTCGTAGGAGCGGGAGAACTTCACCAGCGCGCCGAACATTGGCGGTAGAGCGGCCTGCCGATAGCGCTCGATGGCTGCCATGATGCGGCCGCTGAGGAAGCGACTGGTGTCTTCCGGTAGCCAGATGAAGTCATCGGCGTGCTGCATCACCACCAGCGGAATGTTCGACGCGGTGCTGCGGTCGCTGATCAGGAATACCGGCACCCGAGTGTTGCGTTCGCGCAGGGTGGTCAGCAGCTTGATGCATTCCTGATGGCCTTCACTCTCGTCCATTTCCCAGCTCAGCAATACGCACTGGATGGCCGAGTCCGAGCGCAGGATCGACGTCGCGTCGCTCAGGCTTTCCGACATCAACACGCTGATGGAGCGTTCTTCCACGTCGTGGATCAGTTGGTCCAGGGCGCGACCGAAAACGGTACGTTTGTCCGGGGGAGTGCCCACCACCAGCGCGAGCATGCCCAGCGAGTGTTTATATTCCGTCATGATCTAACCTCCAAAGGCACAGTATTCAAATGATTCACCGGCACCGGTTCGCCCGTGATGTGCTGGGCGCTGACCGTCTGCGTCGGTACGCTGTTGTTGTGCGCTTCAAGCGCAATCAAGCGGTTGTTGACGAAGCTGAACAGGGTGTAGCCGAAGATCGTCGCCACACCGCCGAGCATCAGCGCCTGCTCGCCTGAACTGTACAGCGCCAGGTAACTGTAGGCCGTGGCGACCCAGGCAATGATGTTGGTAGCCAGTGCCTTGCCTGCCGGTACGTTGGAGACCTTCTGGATCGTCATGAGGGCCGCCATCGACAGGATGTACGGGATCAGGTTGGTGACCACTGCCAGGTTGACCAGGATGTCGAACTGCTTGCTCAGATCCGGACTGATGGTCAGGAAGCCGATTGCAGTCTGGATCGCCAGCAGGATCAACATGCCGACAATCGGCGTACCGGCCTTGGTGGCCTTGGCGAAGATCGGCAGGAAGTAACCGGTATCCGCCGAGCTCTTGAACACTTGGGCAATGGTGAACTGCCAGCCCAGTAACGAGCCAATGCAGGCCAGGATCATCGCCGCCATGACGATGTTACCGACCATCGGATTGAACATCTTGGCGAACACCAGCCCGAACGGCGCGGTGGAGGAGGCCAGCTCCGGATTGCCGACGATGCCGGCGATCACGTTGGTGGAGACGATGTAGATCACCGCTGCGCCCAAGGTGCCGCCGAGTACGGCGATCGGTACGTTCTTCTCCGGGTTTTCCACGGCGTCGGTGTTGGCGCACGCCGATTCCAGGCCCAGGAAAGCCCACAACGTGATTGCGACCGAAGCCCCCGCTGCTTCCAGATAGCCCATGTTGTGCGGGTTCCATCCCGCCGCGTAGACGCTGCTGTCGAACCAGAACCAGCCGACGGTGGAAACCAGGACCACAGGTGCGATCACGCCCCAGACGGTGATCGAACCGATTTTGCCAGTAATCCGCGCGCCGCCGAAGTTGGCGAACGTGGTGATCCACAGCAACGCAATGGTCGCCAGGCCTACTTGCAGCGAATCGAGTTTGACGTCGAACAGCGTCTGTATATAGCCGACCGCCGTAATGCTGATCGCTACGTTGGCAATCAACAGCGACACGCCGTAGGTGTAGTTGGTCAGGTAGTTGCCGGCCTTGCCGAAGGTGTATTCAGCGTAGCCACCCATGCCGCCCGTCTTGCGGCTGAGCATTCCGCAGCGCGCGAAGGCATAAGCCAGCGCGAGGGAACCGGTGGCTGTGATCAGCCAGGAAAGAATGGAAATTCCGCCGACTTCGGCGAGTTTGGTTGGCAACAATATGATGCCGGACCCCAACATGTTGACGGCTGTCAACATTGTCAGTTGCCCTACCGTCATTTTCTTTGCGACTGACATTCCGTTGCCTCACTTTAGAACATTGGAGTGTTAGCTATAGCTAACAAAATGGATGTTGCAAGAAATGTCTTGGATTTATCAAGAACTATTCTCATGTAGGCGTAAGGCATTTTACTGGCCCCGAACGTTGCGGGTTTTGATCAGAATCAATTTAATTTCAAATTGTTAGGATCGAATCTACATGCGCAGTGTGATGATCGCGTTAATGTCGTGCGGGCTGGCCAGTGTGGCGACGATGACCGAAGCCAGGGAACTGAAGACGAATGATCGTTACATGTGCAGTTGGGGCGCGGGGACGGCCGCTAAAGCCCAGGAGTTGAAGCTGGCGGGAGTGTCGCTGTACGCAGCGCGGCAGAAGCTGCAGACCTACAAATTCACCAAACCGTGGATGCGCATGATGGCCATGGGCATCACCGAACAGACCTACGACAGCCCCTCGCGGATCAAGCCGGCGGCCATTCGCCAAGGCTTTTATGAGGATTGTGTCCGATACAAGCTGGCACGTCGGTAAACACTCTGGAATCCCATGGGTTCCCCGTAGGAGCTGCCGCAGGCTGCGATCTTTTGATCCTGGAAAATCAAAAGATCGCAGCCTCGTTTCACTCGGCAGCTCCTACAGGGTCAGGGTTGTGCACGGGATTTGTGCAGCACATCAGACTCTACGGGTTCTCCATTCCCGGACCTCTATCCTCAACCGTCTCCTATACTGACCCGTCCAGCAGTTTCCCAACCCTTCACCGCGAGGAGAACGCACATGACCATTCGTATTGGCGACGAAGCACCGGATTTCACCGTCGAGAGCACCGAGGGCACGCTGCATTTCCATGAATGGATTGGCGATCAGTGGGCCATCCTGTTTTCCCACCCCAAGGACTTCACCCCGGTGTGCACCACTGAACTTGGCTACATGGCCGGCCTCAAGCCCGAGTTCGACAAGCGCAACACCAAGATCGTCGGGCTCAGCGTTGACCCGGTGGGTAACCATCAAAGCTGGGCCAAGGACATCGAGGAAACCCAGGGCCACGCGGTGAATTACCCCATGATCGGCGACGAGAACCTGGTGGTGGCCAAGCTCTACGACATGATCCACCCCAATGCCAGTGGCGGCGCGCGCACGGCCGTGGACAACGCCACCGTGCGCTCGGTGTTCATCATCGGCCCGGACAAGAAGATCAAGGCCATGCTGATCTACCCAATGAGCGCCGGGCGCAACTTCGATGAAGTGCTGCGACTGCTCGATGCCATCCAGCTCAATGCCAAACACACCGTGGCCACCCCGGTGAACTGGCGCCCGGGCGAGGACGTGATCATCCCGACTTCGGTTTCCGATGAAGACGCGAAGAAGAAGTACCCGGACGGTTTTAAAACGGTAAAACCCTATTTGCGCACAGTCGCGCAACCGAAATAGCTCAGTTGCCCATCCCGTCTTCAATCGCGATGCCTTGTGCCCGCATCGCCTTGATCAGCTCGGCGCGGGTGCCGGGAAGACTGAGCAAGCGTTGGCGCTGTTGACCGGTGCACTGAGCCTGTTCGTCTGATCGCCTGATTCCCCCTGAAAACTGTCCACGCGGCCCTGCAAAGGGCGCGCGGATCAGCATCTGCCACTAACAATAATGAGGTTAATCGCCGTATGTCGGCACCCGGGAACCGCTATCTGCACCAGACGCCCAACCAGAAACAACCGTTGGAGTCTGGCCATGAACGACGATCGAAAGCAGCAAGCAATGGCGGCCTGGTACCAACTGCTCAAGGAGCCGTTGATTCGCATGGATTGTGAAGAGCAGTACGATGAGCTCCTCAAGGCCGCTGACGAGATGGAACGTACCGGTCTGATCAACAGCTATGAATGGCGTCAGCTGGTGCGCGAGGCCGGTGTGGCGTTTGCCCAGGCGACCGAGGGCATCGGTAACGGCACCTAGCTTTCGGGGTTCGCGATTTCCCCCTCGGCCTGCTGGGCAAACCACTCAAGGATCAGCCCACAGGCCGGATGCGTGCTCGCTGAGGGTTGCAGGATCAGCGCATACACGCCCGTTGTCTTCAGCGCCTTGCCGAAGGGAATCACCAACACGCCTCGATCTACCGACTCGCCCGCCAGGGTCAGGTCTGTCATCGCCACACCCAGCCCGCGTGCAGCCGCATCCAGTGCCAGTTCATCCAGGTTGAAAGGAATGTGCCGGTAGCGCTCCAGCGGTCCACCGCCGTTGGCTGCCAACCATTTTATCCAGTCATGCCGGTCCGAGGAGCGATGCAGCAGGGTGCAATGCACCAGGTCTTCAACTGCTCGCAGCGGGTCAGCCAGCCCCGGCGCGCAGACGGGCACTAGCGCTTCCTCGAACAGCGTCATGGACTGCGGATCATTCGAGGGTTGCGCCAGATAGAGGATGTAGGCGTCGCTGTCGACGGCTGGCTCCACCACTTCAGTTGCCACAGTCTCGATCGACAGCAAAACCTCGGGATGAGATCGGTAGAACTCGCTCAGCCTGGGCAGCAGCCAGCGCACCGCCAGGGATACGTGCATGCGGATGCGAAACGGACGCTCCCTGGGGGCCAGCCGTTCCTCCAGGGCTTTGAGTTGCTCAAGGATGCTGCGGGCACTGGTTAGCACCTGCTCGCCCTGGGGCGTGAGACTCAGGCTGCGACTGGTGCGCACGAACAACGCCACACCGAAGTGACTCTCCAGCTGCTGAATTTGCCGACTCACAGCGCTTTGAGTCAGGCACAGCCTTGATGCGGCCTGCGTAAAGCTGCCCGAGTCGGCGACTTCCACCAGCGCCTGCATTGCTTGCAGCGACGGCACGTGACGAAGCTTATCCATGCGTTTTCCGAATACTTCGATGATTTTATAACGTTGGTTTTATCACCGATTGCACTCTAAATTCCAGTCAAGGCCGAGGTTTCTCATGCGTTCAGCGCATGGGAAAGGGCAATGCCCACGGCGGGACAACAGTGGATCGAGGTGATGCATGACCAATGAATGTGGCTGGATTGCGCAGGCGGGCAGCTCGCCCGTGCGCGGTTCCCTGAAGGGTACCGAGAAGGCTGACTGGCTGATTATCGGGGCTGGGATTACCGGGTTGAACGCCGCCCACACCCTCGCGCAGATGCACCCTCAGGCCCGCATCGTGATCGTTGATCGCCAGCGTGCGGCGCAAGGCGCTTCGGCGCGCAACTCAGGGTTTGCCGTGGCCCACGAACATCCGGGCACCGATGAGTTGTTGGGTAGCAAGGGTTTTGCCAATTATCAGGTGGACACCGAGATCTCCCGGGTTGCAAGCCTCGAAGTGCGCCAGCGTATCGCCCGGCATGGCATCGAATGCGATTTTCGCGACGATGGTTACTTTTTTGCGGTGAGCGATCCCGGCAAATTGACCCAGGTCGAGGACAAGCTGCAAACCCTGCGCGCGGTGGGTGCTTCGGCGCATTTTCTACAAGGCGAGGCGCTGTATCACAAGCTGGGCACCCGGCATTACCAGGCGGCTATCTGGTGCGGCAATGGCAACGCGTTGTTGCAGCCGGCGAAGTACGTCAAGGGCTTGCTGGATGCATTGCCCGCCAGCGTCACCCTCTACGAAAACACCGACATCACCGGTCTGGAGCGCCTGAGTCAGGGGCGCGTGCGCGCCAATGGCGTTGCCGGCCGAATTGAAGCGCAGCAGGTGCTGGTATGCCTGAATGCATTCATCTCGCGTTCGGGCATCGACGACAGCGCAACGTTTGCGATGGAGCTCAGCGCGAGCCTCACCCGGCAGCTGACTGACGCCGAGTACCAGGCAATCGGCGCGGTCGAGCCCTGGGGCGTGCTGTCCACCCGCCCGCTGGGCGCCACCGTGCGCTTGACCCCGGACCGCCGGGTGATGATCCGCAACACGGCGGAATACCGGTCGCGGGATTTGTCCGCCAGCGAGCTGCGAGTGCGCCGTGAACATCATGTGCTGGGTTTGCAGCGGCGTTTCCCATTCCTCGGCGCGCAGGACATCCAGTACACCTGGACCGGACATTTGAGCGCATCGCGCAGCGGCCAGCCTTACTTCGCCAAGGTCGAGGAGGGGGTTTATGCGGTGGCCGGCTGCAATGGTTCCGGCGTGGCACGCGGCACTTTGTGGGGGCGGTTGCTGGCTGAAATGTCCTCTGGCGTCGATTCGCCAGTCCTGCAATCGGTGATGCGCCGAGCCCAACCCGGCTGGCTGCCACCCAAACCGTTGCTGGATATCGGTGCCATGCTGCGCATGCGTGTGGAGTCAGTCAGGGCCAGAACTGAAATCTAGAACATCCGTCGATCAACCAAGAACAACAACTCAGCACACACGGTGACAGAAAATGCGCATCTACAACCTTACCCTGATGGTCATGCTCGCCTCGTTCCCGGCAGCCAGTTACGCGGATGAAGTGGTCAATATCTCCAACTGGAACGGCTACATCGCCGATGACACCCTGACTACTTTTACCAAGGAAACCGGGATCAAGGCCACCTACGACATTCATGACAGCAACGAGGTGCTGGAATCCAAGCTGATGACCGGCAACACAGGGTATGACGTGGTCAGCCCTTCAAACCATTTTCTCTCGCGCCTGATCAAGGCCGGCGCCGTGCAGAAGCTCGACAAGAGCCAGCTGCCGAACTGGAAAAACCTCGACCCGGTATTGCTGCACAAGCTTGAGGTCAACGACCCGGGCAACCAGTATGGCTACCCCTATATGTGGGGCACGGCAGGCATTGGCTACAACGTCGAGAAGATCAAGGCGATCTTTGGCAACACCGATATTACCCGTTCCTGGAAATTGTTCTTTGACGAAGAGAACATCAAGAAGCTCAGCCAGTGCGGCGTGGCGATCATCGATAACCCCACGCAGATCCTGCCGATCACCCTCAACTACCTGGGCCTGCCGCCCCACAGCCACGAGCCGGCGGACTACAAGAAGGCCGAGCAGGCGTTGCTGAAAATCCGCCCGTATGTGCAGTACTTCCATGCCTCCAAGTACATCAGCGACCTGGCCAACGGCAATGTCTGCGCAGTGATCGGCTTCAACGGCGACGTGGTGCAGGCGGCGGCCAGTGCGAAGGAAGCCAACAATGGCATCAACATCGCCTATTCGATTCCTGATGAGGGCTCGACCCTGTGGTTTGACATGGTGGTGATGCCCAAGAGCGCACCGCACGAGAAGAACGGCTACGCCTACATGAACTACCTGCTTGAGCCGCAGGTGATTGCCAATATCACCAACAGCATCCACTACGCCAACCCCAATCTGGCGGCGGATCAATATGTGGTGCCGGCGGTGAAGCAGGACCTGGCGATCTATCCGCCAAAGACGGTGCTGGAGAAGCTGTTCACGGTCGAGGAGTTGCCAGCGGCGATTGCGCGGTTGAGTACGCGCTTGTGGACTCGATTGAAGACCAATACCTGAGGTTTCGATAGCCTGATCCCCTCCGCACGGGTCTGGCAGAGATCACTGTGGGAGCAAAGCTTGCTCGCGATAGCGGCATGACATCCACCAACGATGTCGCCTGATACGCCCTCATCGCGAGCAGGCTCACTCCTGCAGGGGTCGCCATACCGTCACACCGCACCTGTACTACGCTGTGTGAAATCGCAGGCTTATAAAAACAACTCGGGCCGACATCGCCTGACTTCGCTGTGGATGACCCGCTCGGACTGGAAACGCTCGGTGCCCGCCTGGCTGCGCGGAACCCTGATCGGCTTTCCGTTTGGCTCGATTCCGGCTGGCGGTGCGCAGATCCCGACTTTCCTGTCCTATTCCACGGAACGCAAACTGAGCAAATAGCCCAAGGAGTTCTCGGCGAACAAAGGCGAGGGCGCCATTGAGGGCGTCGCCGGCCCCGAAGCGGCGAACAACGCCAGCGCCACCGGCTCGCTGGTGCCGCTGCTGACCCTGGGCATCCCCACTTCAGCCACTGCGGCGATACTGCTGGCAGCGTTCCAGAACTACAACCTGCAGCCGGGGCCGATGCTCTTTGAACCTCTGCGGACCTTGTCTGGACGCTGGTGGCTTCGCTGTACATCGGCAACGTGATTCTGCTGGTGTTGAACCTGCCGTTGGTGGGCCTGTGGGTCAAGCTGTTGCAGATCCCCAGGCCCTACCTCAATGCCGGCATCCTGGTGTTTGCCACGATCGGCGTGTACGGCGTGCGCCATTCCTCGTTCGATCTGCTGTTGATGCTCGGGATCGGTTGGGGCGGGGTGTTGATGCGGCGATTCGATTTCCCTGTGGCCCCGGTGATCGTCGGCATGCTGCTGGGGCCCATGGCGGAAAAACAGCTGCGCAACGCCTTGTCGATCAGCGAGGGCGAGTGGCTTATCTTCGTCACGCAACCGATATCGGCTGCGTTCCTGGCGTTGACGCTGCTGGTGCTGGTGGTCCCGCCGCTGCTGCATGCCCGTGGCATCAAGCTGCATGAGGACGACTGAGCCGGCTTAAAAGATGGGAGTGTATTTGACGCTGAACATCAGGTTGCGTGGATCGCCATAGTTGTTATTGCCATTGAGCTGGTTATACCCCGCCGTGATGTAGCTTTTGTCGAACAGGTTGTTGGCGTTCATCGCCAGGCCGATCTCCGGAGTCAGCTGATAGCCGACGCGGGCATTCCACACGGTGTAGCCCGGCACCTCGTAAGTGTGTTCGTAGCCCAGGGTATGACTTTGCGTGGTGAAGCCCAAGCCGGTGCTGAGGCGGTTGAAGTCGCCACTGAACTGGTAGTCGCTCCATACCCGCAGCATGTGCTTGGGCGTCCAGGTACTGAAGGTCTTGCCTTCATTGTCCGGGTCGTCGAGGTACTTGGTGGTGTTGTAGGTGTAGCCGGCGAACAGTTGCAGGCCATTGAGCACTTCACCGCTGATCTCGGCATCGAGCCCCTGGCTGCGGACTTTCCCCGAAGCAGTGGAGCAATACCAGCCGTCACAGGCGAACCCCGAGGCCACATCGTTGACCGCGCGGTTTTCCTGGTCGTAGCGGAATAGCGCCAGGGAGGTGTTGACCCTGCCATCCATCAGTTCGCCCTTGAGACCGATTTCGTAGTTGCTGCCAATCACCGGCTTTAGCACCGAGCCGCTGGTGGTGCGAGCGGTCTGTGGCTCGAAGACATCGGTGTAACTGGCGTACACCGCCCATTCGCGGTTCAGGTCGTAGATGATACCGGCGTAAGGCGTGACTTCACCGTTCTCGCTCATGGTGCTTGGCGCATTGGTAGTGGCGACATTGGCGAAGGCTCGCTGGTCCGCCGATTTGTAGCTGTAATCGTACCAGCTGACCCGGGAGCCGAGCACCAGGGTCAGCGGCTCAATCGGCTTGACCCGCCAGCTGCCGTAGAGGCCTTTTTGCCGAATGTCGTATTCGCTTATGGTCGCACGACCGCCGGCGGTATTGAGCAGTCCGTCGTAGCTGATCTCGGGACGATGGTGGTCAATACCGAAGATTGAGTCGGTGCTGTCGTTGAAGGTGCGTGCGAATTTGTCGTCAGAATGCAACTTCGAGTAATTGCTGCCGATCATCACCTCCTGGGCCATCGCCAAGGCGTCGAAGCGTCCGGTGAGATTCATGTCCAGGCCAATTTTTGTCGCATCGAAGTCCGTGACGAAATCGGCATATTGCACGCCGCTGCCATCGGCATTGATGCTGTCATCAATCGATTGCAGCCGCTGGTTCTTGGCGTCGTTGTTCTCGGTCATGTGCACGGCGCCGACCTTGAACGCCCAGTCATCATTGAAGCTGTGTTCAAGATCCGCATAGACCGTATTGACGTCAATTTGCGAGTGGTTCCAGGTCGAGCCGCCGAACGTGGAACGCGGCACGTTAATCATCGTGCCATCGGCGTAGCGCGGCAGGCCTCGGATCATGGGTCTCGACTCGGCATCTGTGCGACTGAATGCCAGGCCAAGGGTGGTGTCCTCGCGCAGGTCAAAGTCCAGAGTGCCGTACAGCGAGTGGGTTTTGCTCCACTCGTAATCGATGAACGAATGGCTGTCGTCCTCGTCGGCAACCAGGCGTCCACGCACCGTCCCGCTCTCATTCAGCGGGCCACCGGCATCCAGTTGCAGACCGTAACGGTCCCAGGAGCCGGCCTTGCCGGTGAGGGTCACGGTCGGTGCGTTCTGTCCGCGTTTGCGTACCAGGTTGATCGCACCGCCAGGGCTGCCGGTGCCTTGCAGCAAGCCCGATGCGCCGCGCAGCACTTCCAGGCGATCGAAGAAGATCAGGTCCTGGGTCGCCCAGTTGCCCAGGGCGTAGGTGTTGCGGGGGATCGGCACGCCGTCGTACTGCCAGTCATCTATCTGGAAGCCGCGGGAAGTGAGGATCATGCCTTTACCCACGCCTTGCACACCGACCAGGCCGGTGGTCTGGTTGGCGGCGTCCTTGAGGTCGGTCAGGCCCTGGTCGTCCATCTGTTTGCGAGTCATCACGGTGACTGACTGCGGAATTTCCTTGAGGGTGTGGGTTCCCTTGCCGATGGTCACGGCCCGCGCGGCATAGGAGCCGGAGCCTTCAGTCGTGGCCTCGACGCTGTTCTCAACGATGGTGGTCGCCCCCAACTGCACTGCCGCGCTGCCATCGGCGCCAGGCTCGACGCTGAAGTTGCCTTGCCCGGTCACGCGCAATTGCAGGCCGCTGCCGGTCAGTGCCTGGTTCATCGCTTGTTCGGGGAGCATCCGGCCGACCACCGCAGGCGCCTGCTTGCCTTGTACCAGAGCGGGTTCAAGCGAGACGATGTGCCCGCTTTGGCTGGCAATCGCATTCAACGTGGCGGCCAAGGGGCCGGCCGGCAGGTTGAAGGTCAGGGGTTGCGCCTGGGCCAGGATGGGGCTGGCCAGGGTTGCCAGGGCAACAGCGACGGAAAGGGCGTGGGGCCACGGGTTGAACACAGCGTTCTCCTGATGATGTGAAAGTGTCAGGAGATAGGTGGGATGAGAAACGAAAACCGGACACGAATAAGAAGTATTTTCAAAAAAATTTTTCGCTTGGAGTTTTGCACCCCTCTTGCGGCGAGCGCCACAGGGTCACAGCTTCCAGTTCCATTCACGTGTTTCGTGCCCGGATCAACGTCAGCCACGGGCTGTAGCTGTCCACCTGGATCGGCAAGGTTTCTGCCAGCGCGGCGAGGGTCCGGGCCGGGTCGTCGAGGGGGAATACACCCTGGACCCGCAAGTGACGCACCTGCGGCGCAATCCGGATGAATCCGCGCTGGTACGGACGCAGGGCCTCAACCACTTGCTCGAGGGGTTCGTCGAGCACATTCAGGCGTCCGACCAGCCAGTCGGCGCGACCACGCTGGTCGCCGGCCGTTGGCGTGATGCGCCCAGTGGCCAGCAGGGCGGACTGGCCTTCCTGCAGATCCCGTGTGGTGCCGTCCGGCAGTCGCAGCTGCACCGAATGCTGCAGCACAACGACCCGGGTGGCGTCCTGTTCCTGGGCCACCAGGAAACGTGTGCCCAGGGCCTGCACCTGCCCTTGAGCGGTGCGCACACGCAATGGACGTTGCGGATCGGGTGCCACCTGAATCACCAATTCGCCGTGACGCAGAACCACCAGGCGTTGCTGGTCGTCGAAGCGCAGGTCCACCGCGCTGTTGGCGTTGAGGTTCAGGCGGCTGCCATCTGCGAGGTTGTACCCCTGACGCTGACCGCGCCCGGTGCTCAGGTCGGCCAGTAAGGAATCCCCCAGCGGACTGCGGGCGCAGAGCCACAGACCGCCGCCCAGCAGACCCAGCCCGGCAATGACCCGCAGAGCATCCCGTCGAGAGCCTTGGGGTTGCAGCAGGATCTGCCGCGCTTCACCGGCCTGGCCCGGCACTCGGCGATCCAGGGCGCGCACGGTGTTGAACGATGCCCCGAGTCGCTCCTGCAGATTCGTCCAGGCCTGCAGGTGCGCCGGGTCCATCGCCAACCAGGCATTGAAGCGCGTTTGCAATGCGGCATCCGGGGTGCCGGCGCGAAGCTTGACCATCCAGTCTATGGCTTGCTCGCTGACCGGGTCCAGGCGCAGCTTGCTCATGGCGTGATCTCGCTCAGGTAGCACTGACGCAGGGCCTGCTTCATGTAGCGGCTGACGGTGCGCTCCGATAATCCCAGTTTCTGCGCGATGGCCACGTAGCTCAGCCCGTCGAGCTGGCTATAAAGGAAAGTCGCCTTGACGATCGACGGCAAGCCATCGATGGCCTTGTCGATGGCGACCAATGCTTCAATCAGCAGCATCTGCTCTTCAGGGGAGGGCGCCAGTGCTTCCGGCAGCAATGACAGGCGTTCCAGATAGGCCAGTTCCAGTTTGCGCCGACGGTGGCGGTCAAAGATCAGCCGACGGGCGATGGTCGACAGGTAGGCGCGTGGTTGTTCGATGCTGTCCGGGTCGACCCGAGCCGCCAGCAGCTGGCAGAACGTATCGGCGGCAGTGTCCTCGGCATCCGCATGATTGCGCATTCGCTGCTGGATATGCTGCAGCAACCAGCGGTGATGGTCGCTGAAAAAGAAGCCAAGCTTGCGGGTCGAGGAGGGTTGCACCGGTCGGCTTTCCAGATGTGAGTGAGAATCGCTCTCAATATTACCTGCGAGATGATGGCCACTGCAATCACTCGATAGTGGCGTTGGTCGCGACGAAGATGCAACGAATGGCGCCCCAGGCCCTCATATGAAAACGAGCGGTGCTATTGGAGTGCAATGGCCGACTGCGATTTCGATTCTCGAACACAGGTGATTGTTATATGACGGCAGCGGAAAATAACCATGTGGCCTGGCTGGTTCAACAATCAATGCTGCACGCCGCCCGCCAGCGGGCCAAGCTCTACTCGGGGCAGGGCCGCCTGTGGCAACAGCCGTTTGCCCATACCCGCCCGCGAGATGCTTCGGCGTTGTCTTCAGTGTGGTTCACCGCGTATCCGGCATCCATCGTCACCCGCGAAGACGGCACTGTGCTTGAGGCACTGGGCGATGAAACCCTGTGGCATGCGCTGTCGAAAATCGGTATCCAGGGTATTCACAATGGGCCGCTGAAAATGTCCGGTGGTTTGCGCGGCACGGTCCAGACGCCAACCATCGACGGTAACTTCGACCGCATCAGTTTCGAGATCGACCCGCAACTGGGCACCGAGGCGCAGTTGCAGGCGCTGACCCGCATGGCCGCCGCGCATAACGCGGTGATCATCGACGATGTGATTCCTTCGCACACCGGCAAGGGCGCGGATTTTCGCCTGGCCGAGATGGCGTACGAGGATTACCCGGGTCTCTACCACATGGTCGAGATCCGCGAAGAAGACTGGCCCCTGCTACCGGAGATCGAGGAAGGTCGCGACGCGCACAACCTCAGCCCGCAGCAGGTTGATGTGTTGCGGGACAAGCATTACATCGTCGGCCAGTTGCAGCGGGTGATTTTCTTCGAGCCAGGGGTCAAGGAGACCGACTGGAGCGCCACACCGGTAGTCGTCGGCGTCGACGGCAAACCGCGCCGCTGGGTGTACCTGCATTACTTCAAGGAAGGCCAGCCGTCATTGAACTGGCTGGACCCGACCTTCGCTGCGCAGCAGATGATCATCGGCGACGCCCTGCACGCTATCGACGTGATGGGCGCAAAGATCCTGCGCCTGGACGCCAATGGCTTTCTCGGCGTGGAGCGCAAGCTCGATGGCACCGCCTGGTCGGAGAGTCACCCGCTGTCGATCACCGGCAACCAGCTGTTGGCCGGGGCGATCCGCAAGGCCGGCGGGTTCAGTTTCCAGGAGTTGAACCTGACCGTGGATGACATCGCCGCCATGTCCCACGGCGGCGCGGACCTGTCCTATGACTTCATCACCCGCCCGGCCTACCAGCATGCCTTGCTGATGGGGGATACCGAATTCCTGCGCCTGATGCTGCGTCAGATGCACTCCCTGGGCATCGACCCCGGCTCGCTTATCCACGCGTTGCAAAACCACGACGAGCTGACCCTGGAGCTGGTGCACTTCTGGACGCTGCACGCCCATGATACCTACCTGTATCAGGGCCAGACCTTCCCCGGCAATATCCTGCGCGAGCACATCCGCGAACAGATGTACGAACGCCTGGCCGGCGAACATGCCCCCTATAACCTTAAATTCGTCACCAACGGCGTGTCTTGCACTACGGCGAGCATCATCACGGCGGCATTGGGGATTCGTGATCTTGACGCTATCACTGCGGCAGATATCGCGCAGATCCGTCAGGTGCACCTGCTGCTGGTGATGTACAACGCGATGCAGCCAGGGGTGTTTGCCTTGTCTGGCTGGGATCTGGTGGGCGCCTTGCCATTGCCCGCGGAACAGGTCGAGCACTTGATGCTCGATGGCGATACCCGCTGGATCCATCGGGGGGCCTACGACCTGGTCGATCTGAACCCTGATGCGCCCCTGTCCGCGGGACAGATGCCGCGGCCGAAGACGCTTTATGGCAGCTTGCCGACGCAGCTAAACGACCCTGACTCCTTCGCGTCTCAGCTGCAGAAAATCCTCGCCGCGCGCCGCGCCTATGACATCGCCGCCAGCCGCCAGATCCTGGTGCCGGATGTGCAGCACCCTGGGCTGTTGGTCATGGTGCATGAGTTGCCCGCCGGCAAAGGCACGCAAATCACTGCGCTGAATTTCGGCTCGACGCCGATCACCGAAACCCTGCACCTGCCCAACATCGCGCCGGGCCCGGTGGTCGACATCATTAATGAACGAGTGGAAGGCGACCTCACGGCCGAGGGTGAATTCACCATCACCCTGGATGCCTATGAGGGCCTGGCGCTGCGGGTGGTCAGCACTTCGCCTATGAATTAACGCTGCACAAAAGTCTTCGTAGGAGCCGGCTTGCCGGCGATTCGATGGTGCATTTGATGCCGCCATCGCTGGCAAGCCAAGCTCCTGCAGGGGCAGCTTGCAGCCACCAGCATCTACCGAAAAAACTCCCCCGGCGTTTCGCCAAACTGCTGCCGAAACGCCGCAATGAATGCCGAGGTCGATTCGTAACCGCAGGCCAGCGCCACATCGGTCACTCGTTCTCCCTGTTCCAACGGGGTGAGCGCGCCCAGCAGGCGCAGACGCTGGCGCCAGGCGCGGAAGGTCAGGCCGGTATCGCGCAGGAAGAGGCGGCTCAGGGTCTTTTCCGTCACGCCGAATTTCTGGCTCCAGTGCGCCAGGGTTGTCTGCTGTTCCGGATGGGCCTGCAGGCTCTGGTAGATCTGCCGCAAACGCAGATCCTGAGGCAGCGGCAGCATCAAGTCGATCGTCGGCGCCTCGGCGAGCTGGTCCAGCAATACCTGAGTCAGCCGCCCATGGGCGCCGTGCTGCTCATACTCTATGGGGATTTTACTGAAAGCCCTGATCAACTCGCGCAGCAGATCACTGACCCCCAGCACATGGCAACGCGGCGGTGCCCATTGCGTCACGCTGCAATCCAGGTACAGGCTGCGCATTTCCGTGCGCGGCGAGCTGAACACCCGATGCGGCATACCAGCCGGTATCCATACCGCCCGTTCGGGTGGCGCTACGAAGCGGCCCACACTGGTCTGCACCTCCAGCACGCCCTGAATCGCGTACGACAACTGCACCCATGGGTGACTGTGGCGGCGGGTTAACGCGCGATTGGGCAGTGATTCGGTACGACCGTAGACCGGTCTGGGCAGGCTGGGAAGCCCAGGTACACTGCGCCTTACGCTTTTTTCATGTCCTTTAGGCGGCATCAGCTGACTCATCGGCGTTAGTCGGTAATCAGCAGGCACGTTAGAGTCGGTGCCACGTACTTGGCAACCCCCGGATGATGATCTGATGACTCGCCCTCGTTTCCTGCCCGACAATTTCACCCTGACCCTGGTTGGCGTGGTCGTTATCGCCAGCGTGCTGCCTGCCAGCGGTCAGGTCGCCGTGGGCTTCGGCTGGTTGACCAACATCGCCATTGCGCTGCTGTTTTTCCTGCACGGTGCCAAACTTTCCCGTGACTCGATCATTGCCGGCGCCGGTCACTGGCGCCTGCACCTCTTGGTATTTGGCCTGACCTTCGTGCTGTTCCCGCTGCTGGGGCTGGCGCTCAAACCGCTGTTGACGCCACTGATTGGCGACGAGCTGTACATGGGCATGCTGTACCTCTGTGCGTTACCCGCGACCGTACAATCGGCGATCGCCTTCACGTCCCTGGCCCGGGGCAATATCCCGGCGGCCATTTGCAGCGCGGCGGCGTCCAGCCTGTTCGGGATTTTCCTGACGCCGTTGCTGGTGACCTTGCTGCTGGACGTGCACGGCGACGGCGGGTCAACCCTCGATGCGATCATGAAGATCAGCGTGCAATTGCTGCTGCCGTTCATTGCCGGGCAGATCGCCCGACGCTGGATAGGGGCGTGGGTGGGACGCAACAAGAGCTGGCTCAAATTCGTCGACCAGGGCTCGATCCTGCTGGTGGTCTACGGTGCTTTCAGCGAGGCGGTGAACGAGGGCATCTGGCAGCTGATTCCGGTATGGGAGCTGGCGGGCCTGGTACTGGTGTGCTGCATCTTCCTGGCGCTGGTGCTGGCATCTGCCACGGTGCTGGGCAAGGTGTTCGGTTTCAACCAGGAAGACCGTATCACCATCCTGTTCTGTGGCTCGAAGAAGAGCCTGGCCACCGGGGTGCCGATGGCACAAGTGCTCTTCGCCGGCAGCACCATCGGCGTGCTGATCCTGCCGCTGATGCTGTTCCATCAAATTCAGCTGATGGTCTGTGCAGTGCTGGCGCAGCGTTATGCCAAGCGCCAGGAGAGCGTCGCCGAATTGATGGGGCAGGTGGACCCCTGATGTGGCAGTAGGATTCGCATTCAACGGCAGGCAATTTTGCAGGCAGGTTTTATCTTCACAAGGTTCTAGCGCCAGAGCGAATCAATCTAATCGAGCAGTTTGAAAATCGAGGGTTTTTGCTATCCTGAAGGTGTAGGTGAAGACGCAGACTGATGCGCAAGCGGATAGCGAGGAGACGCGGGGCAGCGTTCCGAAGGGTACACGGTTAGAAAGATCTCCGCGCTGAGATCCAGCCCTGATGCCGTGTGAAGCACTAGTGCAGTACATACAAAGCGCTTGTGTGGGAGTCCTGATAAACCTTGTAAGCCGGAGACCAGCACTGGCCACCTACTCGAAATCTGAAGCCCGCTTAGAGCGGGCTTTTTCGTATAGCCTATAAAACCCTTCGACGTCCATTTGCGGACAAGTATTTTGGCCATTTCGATCCCCTTTTGGCCAATCGCCCACTGTGAACCGACCCTGCTGTCAGCAAGAATCGGTGGCAGTCGCCACGACGATCAGATTCCTGCTGCTCCTTGCCTTTGGCTATTTTTCAAGCCTGCTGCCGTGTACAGAACATAAAAACCATCGTACTGACGTCACACTTGGGGAAATCAATGCAAACGATGAAACGCATTCTCGGTGCAGGCCTGTGCGGGCTGACACTGCTGGCCGCCGCAGTACACGCCGAACAGCGCGAACTGAGAGTTTATAACTGGGCAGACTACATCCTGCCATCGGTGCCCAAGGACTTCGCCAAGGACACTGGCATCAAGGTGACCTGGGACACCTTCGACACCAACGAGTCACTGGAAGCCAAGCTGTTGACCGGTAACTCCGGCTACGACCTGGTAGTGCCGTCGAACCAGTTCATCGAAACCCAGATCAAGGCTGGCGTGTTCCAGAAACTCGATAAATCCAAGTTGCCGAACTGGAGCCATCAGGACCCGGAACTGCTCAAGCTGCTGAACAAGAACGATCCCGGCAATCTCTACGGCGTGCCCTATATGTACGGCACCGTGCTGATTGGCTTCAACCCGGCCAAGGTCAAGGCGGCACTTGGCGAGAATGCCCCGGTGGACAGCTGGGACCTGGTGTTCAAGCCCGAGAACATGGAGAAGCTCAAGGCCTGTGGCGTGGCCATGCTCGACTCACCTTCGGAAATCCTGCCGCTGGCCCTGCATTACCTTGGCCTGGATCCCAACAGCCAGAATCCCGATGACTACGAAAAAGCCAAGGCGTTGATGATGAAAATCCGCCCGTATGTCACCTACTTCAACTCCGCCAAATACATGACCGACATTGCCAACGGTGACATCTGCGTCGCCATTGGTTACTCCGGCAGCTTTTATCAATTCGGCAACCGCGCCAAGGAAGCGGGTAATGGCGTAGTAGTTGACTGGCGCCTTCCCAAGGAAGGCGCGCCGATCTGGTTCGATACCTTCGCCATTCCCAAAAGTGCGAAGAACGTCGAGGAGGCCCACGAGTTCCTCAATACCCTGCTGGACCCTAAAGTCATCGCCCCGATCAGTGATTTCCTCGGGTACCCCAACGCCAACAAGGACTCGATCGCGCTGATCAACAAGGACATTACCGGCAACCCGAACCTGACCCCGACCAGCGAAGCCCTGAAAACCCTTTACGTCGTGCAACCGCTGCCACAGAAACTTGAGCGGGTGCGTACTCGGGTGTGGACCAGTATCAAGTCCGACAAATAACCGCTCGCTCCACACCGTCGGCAAAACGACGGTGTGTGCGCAGCTTCGCTGGCCAGAGCGACAGCTATGTGCTGCCCAGGCCTGAATCGAGCAGCTCGCGCACCCGATGGCTCAGATCATTGAGGCTGAACGGCTTGGGCAATACCTGGGTAGACGCATCCATCGAGACCAGGCGCGAACCTGCGGCAAAACCGGTAATGAACAGCACATTGAGCGACGGGTATCGCCCCCTGAATTCCGCAGCCAGGCTGACTCCGTTCATCACGCCGGGCAAGCCGATATCCGTCAGCAACAGGTCCAGATGGTGGAGTTTTTCCGCCTGCTTGATGGCAGACACGCTGTCCACGGCTTCGATCACGCGATAGCCCATCTCGCTCAGAAACTCCGATACCATCTGCCGAATGGCTTTTTCGTCGTCCACCAGCAGGATGACTTCGTTGTGGGCTGCGGGCAGCGTGGAATGCGCTTCACCGGCTTTTTTTCGGCTATGCCCCGGCTGCGAATGGTCTACCGGGAAGTACATGGTGACGGTCGTACCTACACCGAGGCTGCTGTGGACTTTGATCTGGCCTCCGGATTGCTGGGTGAAGCCATAGATCATCGACAGGCCCAGGCCTGTGCCTTCACCTATTTTCTTGGTGGTGAAGAAAGGGTCGAAGATGCGCGAGAGGATATCCGGGCTGATACCGGTGCCCGAGTCGGTGACCGAAATGCTGACATAGGTACCCTGGGGCATGTTCCTGTCAAAGGACGCTGGCGCATCAATAGTGCAGCGATCAACCATCAAGCTCAGAGTGCCGCCGTCGGGCATCGCATCCCGCGCATTGATGGCGAGGTTGAGCAGGGCATTTTCCAGCTGGTTGAGGTCGCAGCGGATGCGGTCGCTCGCTCTGAACGAGCACTCGACGACAATGCTGGGCCCCACCGAACGCCTGATCATTTCTTCCAGGCCCGCGACGACGGTGCGCGGTTCGAGCAGCTCGGGCTCCAGTGATTGTTGTCTGGAAAACGCCAGCAGCCGCTGAGTCAGGGCGGCCGCCCTGGAGGCGGAAGTCATGGCGACTGAGTTGTTGCGGGTGAGCTGATTGTGCTGCCCGGCGTCGATGCGTCGCTGCATCAACTCAAGGCTGCCAATGATCCCGGCCAACAAGTTGTTGAAGTCGTGGGCGATGCCGCCAGTCAGCTGGCCGACTGCTTCCATTTTCTGACTTTGCCGAAGTTTGGATTCTGCCATGGCCCGCTCTTGCTGTTCGGCCTCAAGCTGCGCGGTGCGCTGGGCGATTCGGTCTTCCAGCAAATCGTTCCAGTCGCGCAACGCTGACTCAAGTTGCACCCGGTCATCGACGTTCTCCAGGGTGCCATACCATTGCTCGCTGTGCCCGCCAGCGTCGAGGCTGCACAATGCGCGCACCCTGAACCAGGGTAGCTCGCCATCGTGCTTGCGCAATCGGACGTGCAGATCGAAGGGTTCCAGGGTCGCCAGCGAATGATCCCAGCCTTGCGCCAGGGATTGGCGATCGTCAGGGTGGGCGGCTTGGGTCCACTCGCGACCCAGCGTTTGCGCCGGGTTCAGCCCGGTGTATTCGTGCCAGCGCTGATCGATGGAAATCAGCGCGCCTTGACTGTCGGCGCTCCAGGGCCACAACGGATTGAGCTCTGCGGCGATCCGGTAGTGCTTCTCGCTTTCGCGCAGTTTTTCTTCGGTGGAGCGCATGACCTGCAAGGCGTTGAAGCGTTTGAGGACCGCCCCCAGCAGATTGCTGTAGACCCGCAGGAAATCAATATCACTGTCGGTAAATTCGCGAGGGCAGCGGCTGTCGACTTCGAAAATCCCGAAGGGACGCTGATCGGTGGCCCCGTGTACCAGCACGTTGACGAACGCTTGCACGCCATTCCTGGTCTGGAAGTCGTGGTAGCGGAAGCGAGTTTCGGTGGCGACATTCACCGAGATCACCGGTAGATCAGTGTCCAGGGAGTAACGCTCCGGGCTGCCTTCACAGGCTTGCACCTGGACCTTGCCCACGACATCCGGCGTCCAGCCAATCCCGTTGCGCACCAGGAACGTGATGCCGTCTTCGCGCAACAACATGAACTTGGCCAGATTGGTTTCCAGCGCCTCAACCACCAGGCGACAGGCCTCGTCGAGGATGTGCTCAAGATCATCCGACACCAGGGCCAGCTCGCCAAATTCGGCAAGCACCTTGCGCTGGCGCAGTAGTGTGTCCTCGATGTCCATGGGTTTACCCGATCTGATTTTAATATCCGAGGGGTAGGGCGGCGGGTAGGTTCAACCGGTTTGATCGAAGGCTCGGGGTTTGCTCCCACAGCAAGGCAGCGGCCGAATCTACAGCCAGGTATCTGCCAGACGCCGGTCCAGCTCCTCCAGATCCGCCATGCCCAATACACGCGTGGTGTTCAGGCCGCGCAGGTAGCCGCGTAGCTGATTGGCAGTGTCCCGGGCCAGCTCCGGGCTCGGCGCGGGGTCGCTCAATAGCACGCTTTCGTACTGCACCAGATATTCGGCCACCCGTTCACGGTACTGGGGCAAGACGGCGTCGCGGATAAAGTCAAAAGTTCTCAAGTAGAGACCCTCATCGATCTTGTTAGATGGCGTGCCTGCCGGGACGGCGGGCAACTATTGCTAGAAGTAATAGTGAACATCACCAAAGGCAAGTTCTACTTTGCTGACAATACCCGGAAAATCACCACCATCGAACAGGGCGATGCCGTTCAACTGCTGAATCGCCCAATTTTTTCAGGATGAGATGGATGCGTGCTCTTTTTGTTTTTGCCATGGCGTATGCCTCGTTGCTGCTGGCCGGTTGTGCCTCCGCGCCGAACGATCCGACCATGACCTTGCAGACCAGCAAGACTCCGGCCCAGTACGCTGACTGCGTCGTACCGAAGTTGCAGGGCAGTGCGTTGCATCCGACCGTTTCCCAGACACAGCGCAGCTACCGGATCGTGGTGCCGAGCAAAATCTCGGCGGACAACGTGCTGGAAGCCTACAAGGCCGGCCACGGCGGCAAAGTGTTCATCTATGAGCGGCACTTGCTGGCGTCGAATTTACTGCCTTCCAGTTTTGAACGTGCAGCACAGGACTGCATCTAAGGTTTACTACAGAGCTCCTTTGGTTGGCCGCAACCAACCAATTTTTTAACCCCGCACCTCATTCGGTTGCGGGGTTTTTTTTGCGCTTTAGTTACCCCGGTAGGTCGAAAACCCGTAAGGACTGAGCAGCAGCGGGATGTGGTAGTGAGGAACGGTGCCATCCACCTCGAAAATCACCGGTACTTCCGGGAAGAAACTGGCCACCTTGTGCGCCTTGAACCACTCGCCGGTCTTGAAGGTGACGCGGTAGGTGCCTTTCTCCAGGTTCTGGCCTTCCGGATACAAACCGGTAACCCGCCCCTGTTCGTTGGTCGCGGCGCTGTTGAGCATGTCCCAGTTCTTGCCGTCCTGTTTTTCCAGCGTGACGTTGACCCCAGGGGAAGGCAGGCCATCCTGCAAGTTGAGTACGTGGACGCTCAGCGGGTTGGCTGCCGCTGATGCCAGGGTCGACAGGGCGCTCAATACGACGCCGGCGAAGAGAGATTTCAATACAGTCATGGTGATTTCCTTAGTGTTTAACGGCAGGGAGGACTTGGTTGATGGCAGCCAGTGCACAGCCTTCATCGAATGCAGCGCCACCGGCGCCGGCCACTCCGATGGCGCCGATCACCTGGCCCTCGAACTGTAATGGCACGCCCCCACCCAGCAGTAACAATTCACCCAAGGTGTTGAGGTTTTCTGCATCCGGGGTGCTGCGAGCTCGCTCGGCGAGAAGGCGGGTCGAGGTCTTGGTCGATAGCGCGGTGTAGGCTTTGCGTTGAGCGGCCAGCGTGTTGTGCGGGCCGACGTTGTCGTCGCGCTGCACGGCGACCAGGTTGCCGCCACGGTCGACGACGACGGCAACGGCCGTGCGGCCATCGGCGTGGCAGGCGCCCAGCGTGGCATTGAGCAAGTCATTGGCCAGCGCCAGCGTCACGTCCATCCGCGGCACTGGCGCCTGGGCGGCGTGGACGAATACAGGGCTCATGGCGAGTGTGATCAGCAATGAAGTCGATAGGCCGGTACGCATGCTTGTTCCTTGATCAGGGCGGGTTGAGTCATTGGTCGCCATGATGCCCGGCCCGTCCGCTCAGGATGATTGCCCGATCATTACCAATATGTAATGTGAGAACCACGCGAAGCGGGCTAGCCTATGCTCCAGTTCTGGAGGAAAAAATGCGTATCCTGGTGGTTGAAGACGAAGCAAAGACGGCGGATTACCTGCGCAAGGCCCTGACTGAGTCGGGCTATGTGGTCGAGATCGCCCTGAACGGGCTGGACGGCCAGCACCTGGCTCAGGAGAGCGAGTTCGACCTGATCATCCTCGACGTCATGTTGCCCGGCCTGGATGGCTGGCAATTGCTGCAGATCATCCGGCGCAAATGGCAAACCCCGGTACTGTTCCTGACGGCCCGGGATTCCGTGGACGATCGGGTCAAAGGGCTGGAACTGGGCGCTGACGATTACCTGGTCAAACCTTTCTCCTATGCCGAATTGCTGGCCCGGGTGCGCACCCTGCTGCGCCGCGGCCCGCCGCGTGAGGTCGAACATTTCGTGGTCGGCGACCTGAGCCTGGATCTGCTGCGGCGCAAGGTCACCCGCGGCGGGGAGCGCCTGATCCTGACCAACAAGGAGTTCGCCCTGCTGCACTTGCTGCTCAGTCGGGAAGGGGAGGTATTGTCCCGTTCGCTGATCGCCTCGCAGATCTGGCAGATGAACTTCGACAGCGACACCAACGTGGTCGACGTCGCGATCCGTCGATTGCGGGCGAAGGTGGATGATCCTTACCCGCTCAAGTTGATCCACACCGTGCGCGGTATTGGCTACATGCTCGAGGTGCAATCCTGAACCTGTTCCCGCGCGCCCTCAGCCTGCGCCTGGCGGTGATGTTCGCGCTCGTCAGCGCGCTGTTGCTGGGCGCGATCGGCTTTTACCTGTATCAGTCCCTCGAGCGGGAGATTGCCTGGCGCGATGACCAGGCCTTGCTCGGTCGCCTCGAGCGCATGCAGGCGTTGATCAACGACAGCGACAGCGTCGAGCAATTGCGCAGTCGGCCCAAGCTCTACGAGAACATGCTGGGCAATCGCGACAA
Organism: Pseudomonas sp. ES3-33; assembly: GCF_000952175.1. Lineage (NCBI taxonomy): Bacteria > Pseudomonadati > Pseudomonadota > Gammaproteobacteria > Pseudomonadales > Pseudomonadaceae > Pseudomonas > Pseudomonas sp. ES3-33. The sequence goes on from NZ_JZRI01000054.1 coordinate 53,967, forward strand.
CCTGCTGTGGATCCTCGATGAAAGCGGCCAGGTGCTGATCGAAATCAACCCGGCCCAGATGAACCTGCCAAGGTTGCCAGCCACGCCCCAGGCGCTCGTTGCTGACGCAGATGCGTCAGAACCCGTGCGCCTTGCCTGGAAGGATGTCACCCAGGGCGACCGCCGTCTCACCCTGATCGCCGGCAAGTTGCTTGGTGAGCGAGAGCAGATGCTGGCGGCCTATCGATTCAAGCTCTGGCTGGCCATGTCGGTCGGTGCGCTGCTGGCTTTTGTGCTGGGCTGGTGGGTCAGCCAGCGTGGTTTGCGACCGGTGCGCCTGTTGGCCAGGCGCGCTGCCGGGATCGATGTGCAGCACCTGCATTTGCGCCTCGATGAGTTCAGTGAACTCAGTGAGCTGCAGGCGCTGAGCCATGCACTCAACCAGATGCTCGCACGACTGGAAGACGGCTTTGCCCAGCTGTCGCGTTTTTCCGAAGACCTGGCCCATGAGATGCGCACGCCGCTGAGCAACCTGATGGGCCATACCCAGCAGACCCTGCGGCACAGTCGTTCGATCGAGGATTACCAAAACCTGCTGGTATCCAATCAGGAAGAATACGAGCGTCTGGCGCGAATGATCGACAGCATGCTGTTTCTCGCCCGCACCGAGCAGTCCGACGCGGCGGTGAAAGCCGTTCAAATCGACTTGCACGAGCTGATCGAGCAGCTCTGTGATTACTTTGAAGGCGTGGCGCAGGAGCGCGAGGTAGGGCTGATCAACCAGGCCCATGATCAGTTGCTGGCCGACCCCGGCCTGGTGCGCAGGGCTCTGGCCAACCTGCTGGCCAATGCCCTGCGCTACGCGACGCCTGGCACGGCGGTGACGATCAGCAGCACCCTGCTGCAGGACCGCCTGGAGATTACGGTGCACAACCAGGGCGCGCCGATCGCTGCGGAACATCTGCCGAGATTGTTCGAACGGTTCTATCGGTGCGACCCGTCACGCAATCAGCCGGATGATTCCGGCGGGTTGGGCCTTGCCATCGTCCGCTCGATCATGCACCTGCATGACGGTTGGGTGAGCGTGGACAGTGACGAAACCGGTACGCGTTTTCGCCTGGGTTTTCCGCTCGCCGAGACTTGAGCGAATCACCCGGGACAGATGGGTTAATCAATTAGCGGATGCTGCTGCACCAGCCGCTCGCGCTTGGCTTGCAGCTCGGCGATTTCGGCATCGAGGTCCTCGATCTTCTGCTCGATGTTGTCATGATGCTCCTGCAGCAGCTCCCGTGCTTCCTCCAGGTCGGACGCCGCTGGCGCCGCACCGCGCAATGGTTTGTTGGCCGTTTCTTTCATCGTCACGCCGGTGACCAGGCCGACCACGGCGATCACCATCAGGTAATACGCCGGCACGTACAGGTCTTGTGTGCTTTCCACCAGCCAGGCGACGATAGCCGGCGTCAGGCCCGCTATCAGCACCGAGACGTTGAAGGCGCTCGCCAGCGCGCTGTAGCGGATGTGCGTAGGAAACATCGCCGGGAGGGTGGACGCCATTACCCCGATGAAGAAGTTCAGCAGAACCGCCAGCATCAGCAACCCGGAAAAAATCAGGCCGAGCTTGCCGCTGTTGATCAGCATGAACGCCGGAATAGCGAGGAAGAACAAGCCAACGCTGCCGCAGATGATGAAAGGACGACGACCAATCTTGTCGCTGACCAGCCCGATCAGCGGCTGCACGAACAGCGTGCCGACCATGATCGCGATGATGATCAACACACCGTGATTTTCGCTGTAGTGCAGGTTGTGCGTGAGGTAGCTCGGCATGTAGGTGAGCAGCATGTAGTAAGTGACGTTGGTCGCCGCGACCACGCCGATGCAGGTCAACAGGCTGCGCCAGTGCTTGGTGGCGACTTCCTTGAAAGACACCTTCGGCCCACGTGCCAGGCCGTCGCGATCGTCCTGTTCCAGCTGCTCTACATGCTGCTGGAACGCCGGAGTCTCTTCCAGCGCATGACGCAGATAGAGGCCGATCATGCCCAGGGGCAGGGCGAGGAAGAACGGCAGACGCCAGCCCCAGGCTTCGAACTGTTCTTCACCTATGATGGTGGAGATCAGCACGACCACCCCGGCACCGAGGACAAAACCGGCGATCGAGCCGAAGTCCAGCCAGCTGCCGAGGAAACCACGCTTGCGGTCAGGGGCGTATTCGGCGACGAAGATCGAGGCGCCGGTGTATTCCCCTCCAACCGAGAAGCCCTGCGCCATTTTGGCCAGCAGCAGGAGGATCGGCGCCCAGATGCCAATCGAGGCATAGGACGGGATCAGCCCGATGGCGAAGGTGCTCAGCGACATGATGACAATGGTGGCGGCCGCTCCCGCAAGGATCGTTGCCAAGCTGAAATTGTGCGAATTAAAAACTGACCAGGAGGTCAGGATGATCAGCAGCTCTTCTTTCATTCCGAGGATCGATCATGCGCAATTTCACGGTGCAATACCTGTTCAACGGCGAGCTCCGCTCCCACCTGTTCGAGCTCAAGCAGGAGCAGTTACCAGTGCATGAGGCCGCTCTGCATCTGTTGGAGTTACATTTTGGTGACGCGGAAAACGGCCTGATCATGCCCCCAGCTGACGCATCGCCGGAGGAAATTGTGCAACAAGCTGAGGTGGTAGGGTTAACGCAGATTAAGGTGCTCGATTGAGTGCAATCGCATTCCCCTTGGGAATGCACGCAACACGCGCCAACGAGTACGCCACGCAGAGCCGTATTGCGTTAGCCGGCTACGACGCTTGCTCGCGGGCAAGTCGAATCGTCGCACCGCCGCTCCCACAGGTGTTGTTGGTGTGCGCAGCAATTGTGTTGGGCGGAGATCACTGTGGGAGCCGGGCTTGCCCGCGACGGCGTCTGCACATTCGACATTGATGCGGCAAGGGGAAGACAATTGCTCCAGCAGGGGATTTGCGGTGTGGGTCAGAACGTTGTCTGACAGAGATTGCCGAACTGTTGCATCGGGAAGGGTTAGGCAAGGCACTTGGCGAGGCTTACTCCGCAGAACGACAAGCCCGGGGCGAGGCCTCTAAAGGCAGGCCACAGCGCGCTTAGTTGGACAGTGAAACCGCCAGGTCCAGCGCAGTGAAGGGCACGTAAATCAGGGTGATGAACGAATACGTTTTACGTGACCGGGCCAGGAATGCGCAGACCGGCAGGACGATCATGATCACATCCAGGACTCCCCACAGTGCAAGCGGCGAGGCCTTGAAAAACCACACGTTAACGCATAGCCCGAGCAGCAGGTAGGTCGACAGCGACAGCAGGGCGTAGCGGCCATCCTGCTCGAAGTAGAGGCGCAGGCCGTTCTGTTCGTCTTCGCTGCGGCTGGGAAGCAGCAGCGCAGCGGCCACAAACAACGATAACGCCAGCAGGACCAGCACCAGGAATTCGGGGAACGAAAAGGTCGTCTTGACCGCCGGCAGGGAGTTCACCGCCCACCAGAAATCCAGCTGGGTGGCGAACAGCATGATCGCCCAGACCAGGGGCACCCAGTCAGGTTTGGCGACCCGGCGAATGCGGAAAACAGTCAATGCACCCAGGAGCAGGCGGGTAACGGACAACCCCAGGATCATGGAGAGTACCGTGGCCACGATGGCGAAATTGCTCATCACCCCTCCTGTTCAGATTGCCAATCTGCGCAACACCGCAAAATTGTCGCAAGCGTAGACCACAACTCAGCGACGTGCAGGCCTCAGCGAAGGCTCCAAGACACCCCGGCGTACACACCCAGGCCTTCACCCGGCGTCGACCGCGCGGCATCCAGGCCCTTGTCGTCATAGCCCGGCGTGACCGTGGCGGCGTAGTGCTTGTTAGTCAGGTTGCGCAGGTCCAGCCAGGTCTGCCAGTCGTCCTTGGGCGAGTTGTAGCCCACCGTCGCACCGAACAGCGCATAGGGATCGGCGTAATAGCTGTTGGCGTAATCGACTGCCACCTTGGATACCCACTGGGTGTTCAGCCCGGCAAAAAATCCCTGGGGCCAGTCATAACGCAGTTCGCCCTGGTAGTAGTGCATTGGCAGGCCCGGCAGGCGGTTGTCGCCGAAGCGATCGTCGTCGCGGTAATGGAAGTCGCTGAAGGTATAGCTCTGGCGCAGGCTCAGTTGGCCGCCGTCGTCTCGGGACCAGAGGTTGCTCTGCAGGCCGGCTTCCACACCCTGATGCACGGTGGGGCTGGCGTTGAGTTCGTATGGCGTGGTGGCGTTGGCGTCCGGCAGCACCGAGAGCAACTCGTTATGCACCTGGGCGTAGTACCAGGCCAGGCTCCATTGACCCAGGCGACTGTCGCCGCGCCCGCCGAGTTCCAGGGTGGTGGCGGTCTGGTTTTGCAGCTTGACCGGATCACGTTGAGTGCCCGTGGCGGCGCCGCTGCCTGCCGGGAAGCGCTGGTTGGCGCTGTAGATCAGCGACCAGGGATGCGGCCCTTCAACGGATCGGCTGAGGTTGCCAAACAGTTGCAGGTCCGGGTTCACCTGATAGCGCAGGCCCAGGCGCGGGGCGTAGTCCCAGTCATTGAGACTGGTCTTGCCGCCGCCGTCCGGGTAGGTCACGGCGCTTTCGCGCCGTGTGTAGATGGCGGCGAGGCCGGTGGTCAGCCACAGGTCGTCGGCGATCTGCAGATCGTTGCCTGCGTGCAATACCGTGTCCGAGCCCTGATAGGTGAAATTACGCATGGCGGTGCCCGGGGCGTACCCGGCGGTGTTGCCGGTGGGGATGCGCACCGATTCACTGGCGCCGGCGTTGGGCAGGTGCCTGGTCACTCGCAGGCCGACATTGCTCTGGCTTTCCAGGCCCCACAGGGTATCGCGACGCTTGTAGTCGAAGGTGCCGCTGACATCCGAATACGCTACCTTCAGGCGGTTGGGGCCTTCGCGCAGGTCCATCGGATAGTCGTGATAGGCCAGCCCGGTCTGGATGCTCGAATCGTCATCGATGAACCAGGTGGTCTTGTTGCCGATGAACGTGCTGCCCGGCTGATCGCGGCTGTCGTCCCGTGCGACATAGGCCGGGTTGGCGGCCCGTGCGTCGTGCTCGATGGAGTGCTTGGTCACGCGCCCGGCCAGATCGTTGTCGGTCTGGCGGTGGCGCAGATAGAAGCGCGTTTCCAGGTTCGGGTTGAAGCGATAACCGAAGTTGGCGATCAGCCCCTGGCTTTTGCTGGCGGCGTGATCCTGATACCCGTCGGCGCTCGCGTCGGTCACCGCCACGTAGTAATCGAATGCCCCCAGCACCTGCCCGGAACTGATCTGGCGCTGCTGATAGCCGTGACTGCCTACCGCATAGCGCACCTGCAACCGCGCCGCGTCGTAGCCCGTGTGGCTGATATAGTCGATGGCCCCACCCAGGGCCAGTGCACCGCGGTCAAACCCGTTGGCACCGCGCAACACTTCCACATGATCGAGCCAAAGCGGTTCCAGCAACTCATAGGGCGTGCCCCCCGGCCCCGTCAGCGGCAGGCCGTCGAGCATGGCGTACAGACCCGAGGCATGGGCGCCGGGCGCACGGTTGATTCCGGAGCCACGGATCGAAATCTTCACCCCTTCATTGCCCGCAGACTGCGCATAGACGCCCGGCTGATAGGCCAGCACATCCTGGTTGCTGGCAACTCGACCCTGCAGCGCACGGCGCATGTCGACCACGTTAGTGCCGCCAGGCACCTGGGAAAGCCGCTCGCTGGCTTCCTCGATGGACGAGTCTGCGGTGCCTTGTCCGTCAGCTTCGATCAGCACCTGCCCCAACTCCATGCCCTGTGCCGCAGCGATGGCCGGACAGACGAGAGCCAGGCCCAGCAGGGCTGCCGGGAAGGAATGGGGCGAGGGCATGGGGAACTCCGGGTGAATGGCGCGGGCAGTGAGAAGTGCGACGCAGGAAACACCGAAGGGAGCACATTACTGCCGAAAAACTAATGCTCCAGGCTACATGCTTGCACTGCAAAGCCCTCATGACGCGTCACATGCCCATGACTAATTCACCGAGCCTGCTCGCTTGATATCACCGCAAAAAATATCGAGATTGCCGCTGTCCGGGGCAGTTCGCACGACGACCGAGTGCTCACTGGCAAGCAACACGGGCAGTTCCACTGGCGCACTTCTTGAGAATACCCAGCCGCGAATGGCCTGGCGTTCGGTGCCGACCTGGTCGTTCATTTCGTAGGCAACGGGGCCGGGCTGCTGGCAGCTGCCCTTGTTGATGAAGGTATACAGCCGCAGCGGCAGGGAGGCGCCGTCGGGAACGCCACTGATGATGAAGTTGAATCCGGTTTTCTTGCCCCAGTTGGCCAGGGTTACATTGCCGATTTGCCCGGTGTTATGCCGGGTGGCCTGGAGTGGCACGGACACTCCTTTCTGGGCTGGAGTGGTGCAACCGACCAGGGTGACGGTGATCAGCAATGCCAATGAGTTTTTGAGTTTCATTTCGAATCTCCAGAGTGGAAAAACTGCACTGGTAGATTAGTAGGTTTGCCGCTGTCGAATCTGCTGATTAGCGGGTTTGATTCTAACGTGGCGAAACGCAACTTATCGTTTCGCGGCGACAGGTTTTGGGGCCGCTTTGCGAACCAGCGTGAGCAAGTTCGCTCGGCACGGGGTTGGTGGTGCCCCATACCTGGAGTGAGCTGATTGCTGCGTTGTGTGCACTCATACAGTGCTCACAAGTCAGTTATCGGAGAATTTGACGGTTGCTAGACTTCGCAGCTCTTCAGCCTTCTTATCCAGCATTCAAACGGGATCAATGATGTTCAGTGAAATCCTGGTGGCTATCAATGGCAACGCCCAGAGCGACAAGGTCCTGGAGTTGGCCATGAGAGTGGCCCATGACGCCACGCGGGTGCATGTGGTGAGCGTAATCGCGTACGAATTCAGCGCACCGGATCTTGAGTCCCGGCAAGCATCGCCCGCCTCGTGGGCAGAGCAGTTGCACTGCGAAGAAATTGTCGAAAAGGCCCGGCTGTTTCTTCAGGCTCGGCACATCAAATGCACGGCCACCGTCATTGCCGGCGACCCGGAGCATGCCATCTGCAACCACGCCCGGGAGCAGGGGTGCGATCTGATTGTGATGGGGCATCACCACATGTCGACGTTTGAGCGGCTGGTGGGCAACTCGGTGGCGTATGAGGTTTTGCAGAATGCTCCCTGCCCGATTCTGATTGAGGCGGGGTGAGTGGTGTTGTCATTTGCCACTGCGCAACTGCCCCGGACTCGCCCCCAGCCGTTGTCGGAACAGCGTCGCCATATGCGCCTGGGAATTGAAGCCGCAGATGAGGGCGATCTCGGCCAGGCTGGCGCTTGAGTCGCGCAGCAGGGCGCGGGCCTTGGCCACGCGCCGGTCGATCAGGTAGCTGTGCGGGCTTTTACCGGTAGCCTGTTTGAACGCCCGCATGAAAAACCCTTCCGACAGTTCAAAAAGGCCGGCCATCGCCAGCACACTCAGCGGCCCCTCAAGGCCCGCATCGATGAACTCATCCAGCAGGCGCAGGCGGTTGGCCGTAAGGGAGCCTGTCGGTTGCGCAGGTGATGCGATGTGCGCCGTTGCCCGCTCAGCCAGGGCCAGTGCCCAGGCCTGCCAATCGTCATCCACGGCGGCGTGCAGCATTGCGTTGCGCATGCGCAGCGCCAGGCGGATCGCTTGCGGATCGATACGATTATTAAAAGCGTGATCGCCGGGCAATTCCAGGCCATCGGTGCGCACCACCCGCAGGTATTCACCGCCCTGCGAGGACTCGGACAACACGTCGCAACCGGCCGGGACAAACGCCAGGCCGTTGGGAGTGGCGAGGAAGGGCCGTACCCGGTCGTTGCCGATGGCGTGCACGCCGCGCTGGCTGTCAAAGGCGAAGCCAATGGCGGCCTGGCTTGCTACGTAACGGGTCGTGTAGGCAGCGGCGGGCAACAACTCAATCGCCCACGGCCCGGCGTCGACCCGGCGCACCGGTTCGGTCATGAGCGTTGAGGGCTGGCGATTTCGCGGGTTCATGCCCGCATAGTAGTGAAGATGGGGCAAAAAAGTCAGGTCGGTTTTCTGAAAGCCGACGTAGCGCCTGCGCACCTAGACTGGGCAAAACCTCAAGGAGACTGCCCATGCACACATTGACTCGCGACGACATCGAACACGCCGCCCGCCTGGTGTACCAGGTCATGCCCGCCACGGCTCAGTACGCCTGGCCGTTGCTGGCAGAACGGTTGGGCTGCACGGTGTGGGTCAAGCATGAAAACCACACCCCCACGGGCGCCTTCAAGGTACGCGGCGGCATTACCTTCATGCACTGGCTCAAGCGCACCCACCCCGGAGTGAAGGGCATCGTCACCGCAACTCGCGGCAACCATGGCCAGAGCCTGGCGCTGGCTGCCAGTGCCGTGGGCTTGCGCGCGTTGATCGTGGTGCCCGAAGGCAACTCGGTGGAGAAGAACAACGCCATGCGTGGCTTCGGGGGAGAGGTGGTCGAGTGCGGCCGCGATTTCGATGACGCCCGGGTCGAGGCTGCTCGCCTGGCGCAGGCGCATGACCTGTTGCTGGTGCCACCGTTCCACACCGAACTGGTCAAGGGCGTGGCCACCTATGCCCTGGAACTGTTCACTGCGGTGCCCGACCTCGACACCGTCTATGTGCCGATCGGCTGCGGTTCGGGGATCTGCGGGGTGATCGCCGCGCGCGACGCGCTGGGCCTCAAGACCCAGGTGGTGGGAGTGGTGTCGACGGAGGCTGACGCCGCCAGGTTATCGTTTGAGGCGGGAGAGATCTGTGAAACCCCCTCGGCGAATACCTTTGCCGATGGCTTGGCGGTGCGCAAGCCGATTCCCGAGGCATTTGCCATCTACAGTGCGGGCGCGGCGCGAATTGTCGCGGTTAGCGACGGGCAGATCGCCGAAGCGATGCGCATGTATTACACCGATACCCACAACCTTGCAGAAGGCGCGGGCGCTTCGGCGCTGGCGGCCCTGGTACAGGAGCGTGAAACAATGGCGGGCAGGAAAGTCGGAGTGATCCTGTCGGGGGGTAACGTCGATCGTGGGGTATATGCACAGGTGATCCAATAAGCGGGACTGGCAATTAATTGTTCGGGTAAAGACTGAAACCTAGCACAGCGGCCGGGGACACGGGTCACCGGGCCCGGCCGTCAATATGGAAACATCTGCCACACTCTCCCCGACCAGCCATTGTTATGTTCCCTGGCAGTGGTGCTGGTGGTGTGGCTGCTGGTCGGTCGCAACATCTACTCTGTGTTCTTCATCGGCGTATTTGCCACGCTGTTCGCCAGCATCTCCGGCAAAACCGCCGCCTTCTCGATGCTCATTACCGATGCCTTCCAGCACGTGCTGCCCAAGCGTCGCGACAAGTACGGCAAAGAGTTTCACCATGATCCGATGCACAAGTGGTTCATGCTGTTCATCCTCGTGACTCCGCTGGTCTGGTCGGTACCGGGCATGCCGGACTTTGCGACCGGCCTGGCCCTGTGGGTCGCGTTCCAGCTGGGCGTTGACCTGTTCAGCCTGTAGCAGCTGCAACCGTCGAGGGGCCCCATGGCCCCTCGGTGTTGGGTGTGCGGTTGATGGATTTGTTCATCGCTGAAAGCCTCACGAAAGTTTCCTGGCGCACCCTTCGAGCCGAGCTCTGCTATCGTATGAAAACCTCTAATCGCCCATTCGGGCGATTTTCCGTAAGCACGCTTTACGGCACCGTCATCACGGTCAGGTTTGCGAGTTAACGGAAAACCATTCCATGGAAAACCCGCCGGTAGATCGTCCACCCTCCGAACCCCAGTCTCGCGCCGAGAAGATTGTCGAGTTTCGAAGGCAGAAAAGCCTGCTCAAGACCGGTGCCCTGCAAGACGCGATTTTCAACAGCGCTTATTTCTCCAGCATCGCTACCGACGAAAAAGGCGTGATCCAGATCTTCAACGTGGGTGCCGAGCGCATGCTTGGGTACCTGTCAGAGGATGTGGTCGACAAGATCACTCCGGCGGACATTTCCGACCCTGCCGAGCTGATCACCCGCGCCGCAGCCCTCAGCCTGGAACTCAAGACCGAAATCACGCCGGGCTTCGACGCGCTGGTATTCAAGGCTTCCCGGGGCATCGAAGATATCTATGAGCTGACCTACATCCGCAAGGACGGCAGCCGCCTCTCGGCAATGGTCTCGGTGACTTCATTGCGCGACAGCGCCGAAGTCATCATCGGTTACCTGTTGATCGGTACTGACAACACCGCACGCAAGCAGGAAGAAGCCACCCAGGCCTTGCTCGATCAGCGCCTGCGCGACCAGCAGTTCTATACCCGCTCGCTGATCGAGTCGAACATCGATGCGCTGATGATGACCAATCCCCAGGGGATCATCTCCGACGTCAACAAGCAGATGATGGCGCTGACCGGGCGCACCCGGGACGAGTTGATCGGCGCGCCATGCCGAAACTTCTTCACCGACCCTGCGCGTGCCGATGCGGCCATCAAGCGCGTGCTAAGCGAAAACAAGGTCAGCGACTATGAACTGACGGTGCGTGCCTACGACGGCACCGAAACCGTGGTGTCCTATAACGCGGCGACCTTCCACGACCGCGATCGCAAGCTGCAGGGCGTATTTGCCGCCGCCCGTGACGTCACCGAGCGCAAGCGCTTCGAGCGCACGCTGGAAGAGAAAAACGTCGAACTCGAACATGCCAGCCTGATGAAGTCGGAGTTCCTGGCGACCATGTCCCACGAACTGCGCACTCCGTTGAACGCCGTGATCGGTTTTTCCGAAGCGCTCAAGGACGGCATGGTGGGTGACATGACCGACACCCAGCGCGAGTACATCAGCGACATCTTTACCAGCGGCCAGCACCTGCTGTCGCTGATCAATGACATTCTCGACCTGTCCAAGGTCGAAGCCGGGATGATGGCCCTGGAGCTCGAACCCGTCGAGCTGCAAGGCCTGCTGAGCAACAGTTTGCTGATCGTGCGCGAAAAGGCGGCCCTGCAACGTATTCAGCTGAAACTGGAAACCGACGACGACCTGGGCACCTTCGAGCTGGACCTGCGCAAGACCAAGCAGATCGTCTACAACCTGCTGGCCAACGCGGTGAAGTTCAGCACCGCTGAAGGCGTGGTCACGCTGGCGGTCAAGCAGGTTACGCGCGAACAGGTCGGGATCATTGAAGGCGACTGGCCCGTGCATGGCTTTGAGGTGCCGTCCAGCGAGCATGAGCAGTTTCTGCAACTGAGTGTCAGCGATACCGGCATTGGTATCGCCCAGGCGGACATGGACAAGCTGTTCAAGGCCTTCAGCCAGATCGACAGCAGCCTGGCCCGTAAATTCGAGGGCACTGGCCTGGGCCTGGCGATGGTCAAGCAATTGACCGAGCTGCAGGGTGGCAGTGTCGCGGTTGCCAGCCGCGAAGGGGCAGGGGCTCGTTTCGTGTCCTGGTTGCCCATCCGTGGAACAACAATTGTGGAGGCGCCGTGGCTGAAATCCTGATCGTCGAAGACAACGCCGCCAATATGCGCCTGGCCCGGTTGCTGCTCACCAGTGCCGGTCACAGCGTCATTTGCGCGGCTGATGCGGAAACCGGCCTGAAGCTGGCACGCGAACGGCAGCCTGCGCTCATCCTGATGGATATCCAGCTGCCGGGCATGGATGGCCTCAAGGCCACCTCGCTGCTCAAGAAGGACGCGGCGACGGCGGCCATTCCGGTGGTGGCGCTCACCGCCATGGCCATGAAGGAAGACGAGGAAAAGACCCGCCTGGCGGGTTGCAATGCGTACATTATCAAACCACTACGTTACAAGGAGCTCTACCGGGTCATCGACACGTTGCTGCAAAACACTCTGCCTCAACAGCCCTCTACCTGAGCTCTCTCCATGTCCGACACTGCCGCAACCCTGTTGATCGTCGACGATGAAACCCATGTGCGCAAACTGCTGCAGATCCTGCTGCAGAATCAGGGTTATCAGACACAAACCGCCAGTTCGGGGGAAGAGGCCCTCGCGATGATTGCGCAACAGCCGCCCGACCTGATCCTGCTCGATATCATGATGCCGGGCATGGACGGCTACGAAGTCGCCCGCCACCTGAAAACCGACAAGGCCACCTCGAACATTCCGATCATCATGCTCTCGGCTTTGGGGGAGCACAGTGCGCGTATATCGGGCCTGGAGGCGGGGGCTGAAGACTTTCTCAGCAAGCCGGTGGAAAGCGCCGAATTGTGGCTGCGGGTGCGCAACCTGCTGCGGCTCAAGGCGTTCGGCGACTACCTCAAAAGCCACAGCCTGATGCTCGAAGAGCAGCTGCAGCAGCGCACCATCGACCTGGAGCGCTTTCGCTCGGCGATGGATGCCTCGGGGGACGCGATTTTCCTGGTCAACCGCAGCAGCATGCAGCTTATCGAATTCAACCGGCGGGCCTGCCAGGTGCTGGGTTACACCCCTGAAGAGCTCCTGCGCATGACACCTGCGGACCTCAGCGATCAAACCATTGAAGAGCTCAAGGGCTTGTATGATCAGATCATCGCCGGCGCAGGGCCGCTCGAGCCTGCGGAGTCGCGCATCCGTTGCAAGGACGGCAGTTACCTGGAGGTGGAAGTCCATCGCCAGGCCTACAAGACCGGCGACGACTGGATCATTGTCGGTATCGCGCGCGACATTACCCAGCGCAAGGAAAACGACCAGCGCATGCTGCAAATGGCCCACTACGACACCTTGACCGGCCTGCCCAACCGCAATCTGTTTTTTACCACACTGGAGATGGGGCTCACCCAGGCGGTGCTCAGCGATTGGCAGTTGGCCGTGGTGACGGTTGATCTGGACGATTTCAACAACGTCAATGAAACCTGGGGCCACCTGCTGGGTGACCAGATGCTGGCTGAGCTGGCTCAGCGCCTGACTGGCTGCCTCAACGTCAGCGATACCTTGGGGCGCTTGCACGGTGACGAATTCGCCCTGATCCTTATGCTCCGCCAGGGCCAGGCGGACCCGCTGCAAACCGTCGAGCGCATCCGTGAAGTGCTGCGCCTGCCGTTTCAGCTCGACGGCCAGGACACGTCGATGACCGCCAGTATCGGTATTTCCCTGTACCCCAACGACGCCGCCGATGCCCAGAGTCTGATCAAGCAGGCCAACACCGCCAGGCACCGGGCGAAGAAGATCGGCCGCGATACCTACCGGTTTTATACCGCGCAAATGAACGTGGAAGCCTCGGCGCGCCAGGAGATGGAAAACGCCCTGCGCGAAGCCGTGCAACAGCAGGCATTCGAACTGTTCTACCAGCCCAAGATCGACCTGGAAGACGGCGCGGTGTGCGGGCTTGAAGCCCTGTTGCGCTGGCCGCGGCCGGGGCAGGCCAATGTGTCCCCTGCGGTGTTCGTACCTATCCTGGAAAGCATGGGGCTGATTACCGAGGTGGGTAACTGGGTGATCACCCGGGTCTGTCAGAAAATGGCCGAGTGGCAACGTGCCGGGCAGGGGCCGTTGCAGGTGGCGGTCAACGTGTCCGGCCAGCAGATCATCGAGGGCGACCTGATCGCCAGCATCCGCCAGGCCCTGATCGACAACCAGATTGAACCACGCTGGCTGGAAATCGAGCTGACCGAAAGCTCGCTGATGGAAAATACCGCCCACACCATCGCCAGCCTGCAAACGCTCAAACAACTTGGGGTCAAGGTTTCCATCGACGACTTTGGCACCGGTTATTCCAGCCTTGCTTACCTGCGGCGATTCCCGATCGACAAACTGAAGATCGACATCGCCTTCATCCGCGAGGTGACCAGCAACCCCCAGGACGCCGCGATTGCCCGGACCATTATCGAGCTGGCTCACAGCCTTGATCTGCAGGTCATCGCCGAGGGGGTAGAGACCCCCGAGCAGCTGGCATTCCTCACGGAAAACGGTTGTGACCAGGTGCAGGGTTACCTGTTCAGCCGGCCCTTGCCGGTCCCGGAGCTGGAGGTGTTCCTGCGCGAGCAGCAGGCATCCACCTGAGTAAAATGATACTCAACATAAAAATTTGAAACCTTTTGCCGTGGATTGCAATCCATCGCCCATAGGGGAGCAATTTTGCGCTCGCCGTCAGGTGGGCAAAAAGCAAAGGTTGGCTTTACACAAGACGACGTTGCCCGGTGCACGAAGGGCAGTCTCACAACGAGCCGGACTCAACATGCCAACTAATCACTTACCAGGCGCCGGCGCTGGCTTCCTGGCCTACGACACCCATCGGCTCGCCCTTATAGAGATAGGCGAGCGGATTCGCGACCTGGATGACACGCCCGCGTTAGCCTATGCGGCAGCGGAAATACTCGGGCGCACATTGCAGGTCAGCCGGGTCGGCTACGGCACCATCGACCCGGTGGCCGAGACCATCACGATTGAGCGCGACTGGAACGCGCCGGGGATTGAAACCCTGGCTGGCGTCTTGAGTTTTCGCGAATACGGCAGCTACATCGAAGACCTGAAAAAGAGCGAGACCGTGGTGGTGCGCGATGTCGGCGAGGACCCGCGAACTCGTGACAGTGCCCAGCAGCTCAAGGCGATCAGCGCCCAGTCGTTTATCAATATGCCCATCACCGAGAAAGGCCGGCCGGTGGCGCTGCTCTACCTCAACCATTGCGAGGTTCGCGACTGGTCGGATGATGAGCTGGCGCTGATTCGCGAAGTCGCCGAACGCACGCGCATGGCAACCGAACGCTGCCGTGCCCGGGATGATCTGCGCGATTTGGCCGCGTCCCTTGAGCATCAGGTGCAGGTGCGCACGGAGCAATTGCGTCAGTCGCAGAAGATGGAGGCCGTGGGGCGCTTGACCGGACGCTTTGCCCATGACTTCAACAACCTGTTGACCGTTATCCGGTCCTCCTGTGACTTGCTCAAGCGCCCTGGCAGTTCCGAGGAACGCCGTCTGCGCCTGGTCGAAGCGATTTCCGAGGCCGTGGAAAGAGGCAGCAGCCTCACCGGTCAGTTGCTGTCATTTGCGCGCCGCCAGGCGCTCAATCCGTCGGCGCTGGATGTGAACGCCAGTGTCACGGCCATCGCCGACGCCATTACGTTGCAGGTTGGGCCGGGCATCAACGTAGTCATCGATTTGCCTGAACAATTCTGTGCGATTCTCGCTGATCCAGGCCAGTTCGAAGTGGCGCTGCTCAACCTGGCCAACAACGCCATTGAAGCCATGCACGGCCAGGGTGAAATGGTCATCAGCGTGACCGCAGCCGAGCGTATTCCGGCTACCCGGGGTGACCCTGCCATCGACGGCAACTTCATTGCCATCGCTGTCAGCGACAACGGCTCGGGCATTGCGCCGTTTTGTCTCGAAAGGATTTTCGAACCTTTTTTCACGACTAAGACCGTTGGCCAGGGCACCGGCCTGGGCTTGAGCCAGGTGTTCGGGTTTGCCAAGCAGTCTGGTGGCGAGATACGCGTGGACAGTTGCCTGGGCCAGGGCAGTGCCTTCACCTTGTATTTACCGTGTGCCTAAGCGAGCGAGTGGATAGCCCGAATCGGAAAATGGCGTTAGCATCGTAGACCTTCGGCCGATGGCCTGTAGTTCAGATCAGGGTTTCATTGTGGAAAAGCTAAAACGCCTTCAAAGCGGAATCGAGGGGCTTGATGCTCTGCTCAAGGGTGGGCTTGTCGCGGGTTCGTCCTACATCATTCAAGGACGCCCGGGCTCTGGTAAAACCATCCTCGCCAACCAGCTCGGGTTTCATCATGCGCGCAATGGCGGCCGGGTCCTGGTCGCCACGTTGCTGGCCGAATCCCATGATCGCCTGTTTCAGTTTCTCTCGACCCTGAGCTTCTTCGAGCCGGCCCGGGTCGGCGCCGAGATTCAGTTTGTCAGCGCTTTCGACACCCTGGAAAACGAAGGCCTGGACGAAGTGGTCAAACTGCTGCGGCGTGAAATCAGCCGACAGAAGGCCACGGTGCTGGTGGTCGACGGCTTGCTCAATGCGCGCTCCAAGGCCGACTCACCCATCGACACGAAAAAATTCATCTCCGAGCTGCAAGGCCACGCCGCCTTCGCTGGTTGCACCGTGCTGTTCCTCACCAGCTCCCGGCTGGATGACGGCAGCCCCGAGCACACCATGGTCGATGGCGTCATTGAGATCGGTGAAGAGCTGTTCGGCACCCGTTCCGTGCGGCGCATCCAGATGCGCAAGACCCGGGGCAGCGGCGCGCTTACCGGCCTGCACGAATGCGAAATCACCGATGACGGCCTGGTCGTCTATCCACGTTTGGAAAGCCTCTACAGCCATCCGTCCATGCCCGACAGCGCAGACCTGACGCGCATCCCCAGCGGCATTGGTGCGCTTGACGGTCTGATCGGCGGCGGGTTGCACAGTTCCTCCGTGACCTTGGTGATGGGCCCTTCGGGGGTCGGCAAAACCACCCTGGGCCTCAAGTTTCTTGCTGAATCGACGGTGGACGCCCCCGGCCTGCATTTCGGTTTTTATGAAAGTCCGCAACGGCTGCGGCTCAAGGGCCAGTCGTTGGGTATCGACATCAAGGGCATGGAAGAAAGTGGCGCGCTCAGCATTGCCTGGCAGCCCACCACCGAGGGCTTGATCGACAGCCTGGGTGCACGCCTGCTGAGCATCGTCGAGCAGAAGGGCATCAAGCGCGTGTTTATCGATAGCCTCAGTGGTCTGGCACGGGTGTCGACCACGCCGGCGCGGATCACTGATTTCTACAGCGCCCTGATGAGCGAACTGCGCGCCCGGGGCGTGACGGTATTCGCCTCGTGGGAGATGCGTGACCTGTTCGGTTCCGAGGTCAGTGCGCCGACGCCGGACCTGTCGAGCATCGTCGATAACCTGATGCTGATGCGTTTCTTCGAGACCCAGTCTGAACTTCGACGACTGCTTTCGATTCTCAAGGTACGAGACAGCGGCTATGACCCCTCGCTTCTTGAAGTGGTTATCCATGAACACGGCGTCGAACTGAAAAAGGCCTCACGACATGCAACGGCAGTCCCCAATGATTCTGCGTTGCCCGGTTCAATTTCCTAAGTCTGTGAGTCGGGTTGAATTGACATGACCACCATCCTGGTCGTCGACGACGAGTACTTGATCGCTGATATCCTCGGCTACGCGCTGGAGGATGAGGGGTTCATGGTAGTAAAGGCCAGCAATGGCCAAAAAGGGCTTGAGGTGCTGGAGCGCGAGCGTCCTTCGCTGGTCATTACCGACTTCATGATGCCGGTGATGGACGGCCTCGAATTTGCCAAGGCGGTTCGGGCACTGCCGGTGGCCAGTCAATTGCCGATCATCCTGATCAGCGGTGCCCAGGCCCACATCGGCATGCAGCGCTCGGACCTGTTCGATGCGGTGCTGGAAAAGCCGTTCAATATTGACCTGGTGATCGCCAAGGCGCGGGAGCTGCTGGCGTTGAGCTGACCGGCCTGGCAAAACCTGCCGCCACCCCCAACTCCCTGATGCATCAATTCCGGCACTCCGACAAGACCACCTTGCAGGTCCTGGGCGTGCCGCCTGATCGTCCGGCATAACGAGCGCAGTTATTCAGCGACTTCTGCCGGGCGATGCTCAGGGTAGCCCCCCACGCCAGGCCGCCTTCGCCGGCCGTGGGCAAGGCCTTGGCATAGCAACTTGAACCGACGTTCGAAGCCGCGTAGCGAGCCGTGGTGGTTCTGCCGGAACAACCGGCAGTCAGCGCCAGGTTAATGGCGAGCAGGGAGGGTATGACCCAGGTTGAGCAGGGATGCGCTGTTTTGGCGGTCATTCCCATGTCCCCTGTAGCGACGTGATGGTGACCTGTTTAGCGTAGTCGGTTTATTTTCTACGCAATATTGAGTTTTCATTCCTGTAATGACGATGCCTACTTTGGCGCGCCGGTCATGCGATAAGTCAGCAAAACGATGCCGGTGACCACAATCACCCCTCCCAGCACCTGCCCCGCGCTGAGCATTTGATCCAGCACAATCCAGCCCATCAGCAGCGTTGCCAACGGCTCGATGTTCATGACCGGCGCATTGCGTGGCATGTTCAGTCGAGGCACTGAAATGAACAGCACGATAAAACCGGTGCCATAAAGCACCACCAGAGTGGCGAGGGCCAGCCATCCGGTCGAGGTTGCGGGCAGGTTCAGTCCGCCTGGCAGGGCGCCGGTCAGGCCCGCCAGATTGACGCTGCTGAAGACGATAAAAATGGTCAACAGACTGCGCACCGAACCACGTACCTGCGCCAATTTGTGGTCGGTGATCCACAACGCGCAGGCGAATACGCTGGCGGCGCAGAACGCGAGTGCGACGCCCAGGAGCCATTCCGGGCTGACGTCGCTGGTGGTCGAAAGGCGCCCGGGGACGTCGAGCACAAACACCAGCCCCACCAGAATCAAACCCATCAACATAGCGGTGCGCGCGGTTGGTCGCGGGCCGCCCATTGCCCATGTAAGCAACGCCAGCAGGATGGGGAACACGTTTGCCACCAGCAGCGCCAGTGCCACCGGCACCCGCGCGACAGCCGAGTACAGGCACAGGCTCTGCGCGGTAATCAGGAGGCCCAACAGCAATTGCCAGCGCCAGGCACCTGCCGGCAGACGCAGACTCTGTTTTTGCCACAGCACCAGGATGGCGAGTACCAGCAAGGTCCCGCCAGAACGCAGCAAAATCGCCAGCAACACACCCGCGCCATCATCGAAAGCGACCCGTGCCGCCACATGGTTGCCGGCGAACGCACAGCCCATGCACAACAGAATGATCACGGCGAGATGGCGGGGGAAAGGCGCCGGTAGGGTTTGGGCAAGGGCAGGGCGGGGCATGGCAGATCTCGAAGGGTGACAGGCCAACTCGGGATGGCTCGTGGGTTTTTATTATGTTGTCGTACAACTGCTTCGATTTGTACCGTATTCAGCCAGGCCGGGCAAGAGAGTTTTTGAGCGATGAAGGCTTTAGGATTGAGCTAAGTTGAATTTTTCTAGTGCTTTGGCAAAGCTGTAGAGGTCGTATGACTTCGTTAGGTCAGCTTCTGTACCTCAACGCTTCCACCAATGCAGAAAACGCTGCAGACGTCTGGCGTCTGTTGGGATAGTACAAATGGTAGCCCTGGAACTCAGGGCACCAGTCGGCCAGGACCTCCTGGAGTCGGCCGTCGGCCAGGTACGGTGCAACCAGTTCTTCGGGTACGTAGGCCAAGCCAATGCCATCGGCGGCTGCGTTGAGTACATGCATGATGCTGTTGAACACCAGTTGGCCGTCGACCTTGACCGTAAAAGCCTTGCCATTGTTTTCGAATTCCCAGGCGTAGATCGCCCCGGATGGTCGGTGGCGGATGTTCACGCATTTATGTCTGGTCAACTCATGGGGGGTTGTGGGAGCCGGGTTGCGGGCGAAGTATTCTGGAGAACCCACCACGGCCAACCGCCAATCCGGGCCTATGCGAACGGCGATCATGTCTTTGCTGATCGATTCGCCCATTCGGATGCCGGCATCAAATCGCTCCTCGACCACGTTGGTGAAGCCATAGTCGACGTAGAACTCCAGCGTGATATCCGGGTAGCACGTCAGGAATTCTGCAAGCATCGGCCGCACGCACAATTCAATCTGATCGTCAGTACAGGAAATACGAATCGTGCCACTGGGCTTGTCCCGCAGCTCGCCCAGCGCTTCAAGCTCGGCGGTAATCTGGTCAAAGAGCGGGGCAATCGAGCGCATCAACCGTTCCCCCGCCTCCGTGGGCGCCACATTGCGTGTCGTACGGGCCAGCAGTCGTATCCCCAGTCTTTGTTCAAGTGCGCGGATCGTATGGCTTAGCGCAGAAGGCGAGACGCCCAGTTTGGCGGCGGCTTTCGTGAAGCTCTGATCTCGCGCTACTGCCAAAAAAGCCTGCAGGTCGTTGACTTTGGTGTTGGCCATTACTGAATTTTTCTCAAAACCGCATGAAGATTATGACTACTAATCAAGATATTCCCGATCAGTCAAGCTATGTCACCTACGGGCGATGGCTTGGATGGCCGGTGCGGGTCAGGTGCATCGGTATGACCGCGTGGACTTGATTCCCTGGACCCGGCTCAACGCCTTTTTTACCCGGCAGCTGACGGTGGTTGGCTAACCGGGCAGGGCTGCACCCCACAACGTTTGGATGAGAGGTTTTTGCATGACGGCTCAAGTATTCGACACCCCGGAAGGTGATGTCTCAGCCCGGCCTGGGACTGGCGAACAGCCGGCCTGCTGGAGTGGCATTTTTGCGATGACACTGTGCGTATTCGCGCTGATTGCCTCGGAATTCATGCCTGTCAGCTTGCTTACGCCGATTGCTTCGGACCTGCAAATCAGTGAAGGGCTGGCCGGTTACGGGATCGCCATATCCGGCGCTTTCGCGGTGCTGACCAGCCTTTCGATTTCCAGGCTGGCAGGCTCGCTGGACCGCAAGACGCTATTGCTGCTACTGACCGGGATGATGTGTATTTCGGGGCTGGTGGTGGGCCTGGCGCCAAACTATACGGTGTACATGATGGGGCGTGCGCTGATCGGCGTGGTGATCGGCGGGTTCTGGTCGATGTCGGCGGCAATGGCCATGCGCCTGGTGCCTTCCCATAGCGTGCCCAAGGCTCTGGCGATCTTCAACGGTGGCAATGCGTTGGCAACCGTAGTGGCCGCACCGCTGGGAAGCTATCTGGGCAGTGTCATCGGTTGGCGGGGCGCTTTTTTGTGCCTGATTCCGGTCGCGATCATCGCGTTGATCTGGCAATGGATCAGCCTGCCAGCCATGCCGGCGGCGCCGCGCGAAGCGGGTGCTGGCAATGTCTTTCGATTGTTCAAAAAGCCATTGGTCAGTTTCGGCATGTTGAGTGTGGGCCTGTTCTTCATGGGGCAATTTGTGTTGTTCACCTATCTGCGCCCGTTCCTGGAAAGTATCACGGGTGTAGATGTCTCCCTGTTGTCGATGATCCTGCTGGTCATCGGAGTGGCGGGTTTTGTCGGGACCCTTGTGATCGGCACATTCCTGAAAGCCGGAATGTACCGGGTACTGGTCTGCATTCCACTGTTGATGGCCGCCATTGCACTGTCCTTGATTGTCCTCGGCGACGGAGTCGTGGCAGCGTTTGTATTGCTGGGTCTGTGGGGCCTGATCGCAACGGCGGCACCGGTGGGGTGGTGGTCATGGCTGGCCAAGGCATTGCCCAGGGACGCGGAAGCCGGTGGCGGCCTGATGGTGGCCGTCATTCAGCTATTCATCGCGCTGGGCTCCACCCTCGGCGGGCTGCTGTTCGACGCAAGCGGCTATCGCCTGACATTTCTCGCTAGCGCCATCTTGCTGGTGCTGGCGGCAGTGTCGGCCTTTTTCACATCGCGAAAACAGCTTTGATGGAAGGTGGATTTGATCAAGGCAGGCTAATGTCCGCCGCTTGAAACCCTCAAGGCTACCGTTCAATGGCAGAATCTCCCGAACCTGATTCTTTTGGAGACCACCATGCTTCGTGCATTTGAACGAAGGCTCGACCCTTTTCCTCCCGACGAGGTACCACCGCCACCCGCGGGGCTGGCGCGGTTCCTGTGGGCATGCACGCGGGGGGCGCGCGGTTATATTCTGGCGTTTGCGCTGCTGAGTGCCGGTGTGTCGATCTACGAAGCCTGGCTGTTTTCTTTCCTCGGCCAGGTCGTGGATCTGCTCTCGACCTGGAAAGCCGGCGGTGATGCCGCGGCCCAGGAAAGTCGCGTGCTGTGGGGCATGGGCATCGTAATGGTGACCAGTGTTGCATTGGTGGCGTTGCGCACCATGGTGCAGCACCAGATATTGGCGATCAACCTGCCGTTGCGGCTGCGTTGGGACTTCCACCGCCTGATGCTGCGGCAGAGCCTGTCGTTCTTTTCCGATGAGTTTTCCGGCCGGGTCACCACCAAGGTGATGCAGACTGCGCTGGCTGTGCGCGACGTGCTGTTCACCCTTATTGAGATCGTCCCGGGAATCGGCGTGTACTTCATCGCGATCATTGCGCTGGCCGGCGGCTTCGCACTGAAACTGATGCTGCCTTTCATTGCCTGGATCCTGCTGTTCGGGCTAGCCATGCTCTATTTCGTACCCCGTTTGGGCAAAGTCGGGCAGGAACAGGCGCACGCGCGCTCCTCGATGACCGGGCGTATCTCCGACGCCTATACCAACATCACGACGGTCAAGCTGTTCTCCCACTCCAATCGTGAAGCGCACTTCGCGCGTGCAGCCATGGAGGATTTCAAGCTGACCGGCTTTCGCCAGATGCGCCTCGTCAGCCAGTTCGAGATCGTCAACCAGGCATTGGTGGTGGCCTTGATCATGGCGGCCGGCGGCTATGCCCTGTGGCTATGGCACCAAGGCGAGGTCGGCGCCGGTGCCGTGGCGGCCATCACCGCCATGGCGTTGCGCATCAATGGCATGTCGCACTGGATCATGTGGCAAATGACCTCTCTGTTCGAGAGCATCGGCACCGTGCAGGACGGCATGTCCACACTGACCCACGGCCCCAAGGTGCAGGACGCGCCGGACGCAGGTGTGCTGGTGACTTCTGGCGGGGCGGTCACTTTCGACAACGTCAGCTTCAACTACAACGGCGAGCGCCAGGTGCTCGATGGCCTGAGCCTGAACATCCGCGCGGGCGAAAAAATCGGTCTGGTTGGCCGCTCCGGGGCAGGGAAGTCGACGCTTATCAACCTGCTGCTGCGCTTTTACGACGTCGACAAAGGAGAGATTTGCATCGACGGGCAAAACATCGCACACGTCACGCAAGACAGCTTGCGCAGCGCCATCGGGATGGTCACTCAGGATACTTCCCTGTTGCACCGTTCCATCCGCGACAATATCGCCTACGGCCGACCTGACGCGAGCGACGCGCAAATCCGCAGTGCTGCGGCCAGTGCGCAGGCCGATGAGTTCATCAGCCAACTGAGCGACCGACAAGGCCACACCGGCTACGACACCCTGGTAGGCGAGCGCGGCATCAAGCTTTCGGGCGGCCAGCGCCAGCGCGTCGCGATCGCCCGGGTGATGCTCAAGAACGCTCCGATCCTGCTGCTTGACGAGGCCACCAGTGCACTGGACTCGGAAGTCGAAGTGGCGATTCAGGAAAGCCTCGATGACATGATGCAAGGCAAGACCGTGATCGCAATCGCCCATCGGCTGTCCACGATCGCAGCCATGGATCGACTTATTGTCATGGATGACGGCCGTATCATCGAGCAGGGCACTCACAGCGAACTGCTCGCTAAGAACGGCATCTATGCGCGGCTGTGGCATCACCAGAGCGGCGGTTTTCTGGGGGAGGATCGAGGGGTGGCCGAGTTTATGGAGCAGGAGTGAGCGTGAAGTGTCCGGCGCGTTTATTCATGCGCCGTCTCCGCACCGGCCGCTGACGACAGTTCGTAAGCTTCTTTCATCCTCTGCCAGGTATGCGCGTCGGCGGGGATGAGGTGCTCGATGCGCAATGAGGCCACGGTGATATCGAGCGGCATGCCGAACGTTGTAAAGGTGGATAGGAATCGCAGTTCCCCTTTGTTGGTGCGCACTCGGGTCAGTATCAAGGGTGACGATGGTGTGTCCAGCGGGATGTCTGTCGGCCCTGCCAGGTGCTGCATAAGACGCGCCAAGTCGGGATTGCTGATGGCTTCCCTGGCGGCACGTTGCCACGCAATAGCCCGGATTTCCTGTGCGTTCACCAGACAGTCACCCAAGCCGCCGGGACGCAACAGGGTGTCGAGCAGGTTGAGACGTCGCCTCATGCCACCGCCGCCTTGTAGGAGCTGCCGAAGGCTCGGGCCGCGTTCGGCAGCTCCTACAGGGAATGTTGCAGCACAACATTCATCGAGCATCGCGAATGCGTGCGGAAAAGTTCGGTATCCCGTGTATGTCACCACCTGGGGCGATCCGAAATCGGAGGACAATAGATCCGGTTCCTTTTCCGATAACGTGCATCTCGCATTGGCCTTCTTTTTGGTTAGCAGTGGACGGTCAAAGGTTCTGATAGATTGGGACAAATTTGCTATCTGTTCGAGAAACACAATCCATGAGAGTTATTCGTAGCAAGGACTTCACCGCCAGTCGCGCCTGGGGCGCTGACGACATTGCTAACATGGGTGGAACCACCGTCCGCCTCCACTGGACCGACCAGCCGTACAAATGGCATGTCAATGATGGCGAGGAGGTATTCGCCGTCCTCGACGGCACGGTAGATATGCATTATCGCGAATCAGGCATCGAGCGCGTCGTGACATTGGTGGTGGGCGACGTGTTCTTCGCAGGGGTTGGATGTGAGCACGTTGCGCATCCTCGTGGAGAAGCGCGGATTCTGGTTGTCGAACGTGAGGGCAGCGTTTGAGCGACCTAAGCTTGCGCTCATCACTATCAGCGGCTCTGACAGATCATTCGGGATCGATAGCGTGCATTGGCGACAGGTCGCTCCTGGCAAAAAAGCTTCCGGTCATCAGAAGCTATTCTGAGCCAATTACTCCGTTCATGAAGACTCTCACGTAAGCCTCATGAAGGGATTCTTCAGCGGAACGTAAGAAACACGTAACCGGCCCTGGTCATGCAATCCTCGATTCATACAAACTCCGGCAATACTCTTTGTCCAACCCCCCCGTTTTTCTCCCACCCCGCGCCACCTAACAT
>NZ_JZRI01000055.1:0-90882 GCF_000952175.1 Pseudomonas sp. ES3-33
AGAAGTTTTCCAAGTTTCCTTAGTAACTTCAACCACTTGCGCTTTCGATCTCTCGTTAGCGGGAGGCGAATTCTACAGCGTTACACGCTGCTGTCAACACCTCTTTCTCAACTTCTTTTGCGCTTCGATGACCTGAAGCAGCTGACCGTCAAAACTGCGTAACTCATTGTTTACCAAGGAGTTTTCCGTTTCGACTGCGCCGGAAGTGGGGCGAATTATAGACACCTGAGATCTGCCGTCAAGCGTAAATTCTGCTTTTCCATCAATTAGTTAGGAAAGGGCCGAAAACGCGCCTTTCCTTCTATATAAGTACACCTCTATATAGAAGGAACAGCTTAAAGCACCCCGGCTTCCTTGAAGGCGGCCACCGCACCAGCATCCAGACCCAACACCCGCTGCAGCACCTCCAGCGTGTGCTCTCCCAACAAAGGCGGCGCATTACGGTATTCCACCGGTGTTTCGGACAGGCGAATCGGACTCGCCACTTGCGGCACCATGCCAGCGAGCGCATGGGGCAGTTCAATCGCCAGCCCTCGAGCCTTCACCTGGGGGTCGGCAAACATTTGCGCCAGGTCGTTGATCGGCCCGCAGGGCACGCCCGCCTGCTCGAGCTGCAACACCCACTCGGCGGTTGTCTTGAATACGGTCGCCTGGCGAATGAGAGGAATCAGTTCGGCACGATTGGCCACCCGCAACTTGTTGGTAGCGAACCGCGGATCGTCAGCCCACTGTGGCTGACCCGCCACCTCGGCAAACTTGCGGAACTGCCCATCGTTACCCACGGTAAGGATGAAATCACCATCCGCCGTAGGAAAATCCTGATAAGGCACTATGTTTGGATGGGCATTGCCCAAGCGCTTGGGTGCATTACCGGTCGTCAAGTAGTTCATCGCCTGGTTAGCCAGACAGGCCACCTGGACATCCAGCAACGCCATATCAATGTGCTGGCCGCCGCCACTGTGATCCCGATGCGCCAGCGCTGCCAGAATCGCGACGGTCGAATACAGCCCGGTCAATATGTCCGTCAGGGCGACGCCAACCTTCACCGGCCCCGCGCCCTCATCACCCTCAGGCCGCCCGGTGAGGCTCATCAAGCCACCAAGCCCCTGGATCATGAAATCGTATCCAGCGCGCTTGGCATAGGGGCCGGTCTGGCCGAATCCGGTAATCGAGCAATAGATCAGATTGGGATTTATAGCCTTAAGTGACTCATAGTCCAGACCATAAGCAGCCAGGCCGCCGACTTTGAAGTTCTCGATCAGGATGTCCGACTTGGCCGCCAGGTCGCGCACCAGCTTCTGCCCTTCAGGGCGAGTGAAGTCGATGGTCACCGATTGCTTGTTGCGATTGGCGGACAGGTAATAAGCCGCTTCGCTGGTGTTCTCGCCATAGGCATCCTTCAGGAAAGGCGGGCCCCAGGCGCGCGTGTCATCACCATTGCCCGGGCGCTCGACCTTGATCACTTCAGCGCCAAGGTCAGCGAGGATCTGCCCGGACCAGGGTCCGGCCAGTACGCGTGATAAATCCAGTACCCGCAGATGCGAAAGCGCGCCCATGGCCGTTCTCCTATTAGTAGAACGCCTGCAGGCCAGTCTGGGCGCGACCAAGGATCAGCGCGTGAACGTCATGCGTGCCCTCGTAGGTATTCACCACTTCCAGGTTGACCAGGTGCCGTGCAACGCCGAATTCGTCGGAGATACCGTTGCCGCCCAGCATGTCGCGAGCCATGCGCGCGATATCCAGGGACTTGCCGCAGGAGTTGCGCTTCATCATCGAGGTGATCTCGACCGCTGCAGTGCCTTCGTCTTTCATACGACCCAGACGCAGGCAGCCTTGCAATGCCAGGGTGATCTCGGTCTGCATGTCGGCCAGTTTTTTCTGGATCAACTGAGTGGCCGCCAAAGGACGCCCGAACTGCTGACGATCCAGGGTGTATTGACGAGCGGTGTGCCAGCAGAACTCAGCCGCACCCAGCGCGCCCCAGGAAATGCCGTAGCGGGCGGAGTTGAGGCAGGTGAACGGACCTTTCAAGCCGCGCACGTCCGGGAAGATGTTCTCTTCAGGAACGAACACGTTGTCCATGACGATTTCGCCGGTGATCGATGCCCGCAGGCCTACCTTGCCGTGAATTGCCGGTGCGCTCAGGCCTTTCCAGCCCTTCTCGAGTACAAAACCGCGGATATCGCCGGCATCGTCCTTGCCCCAGACCACGAACACGTCGGCGATCGGGCTGTTAGTGATCCACATCTTGCTGCCTGTCAGGCTGTAGCCGCCTTCGACCTTGCGCGCACGGGTGATCATCGCTCCCGGGTCGGAACCGTGGTTAGGCTCGGTCAGACCGAAGCAACCGATCCACTCACCCGACGCCAATTTCGGCAGGTACTTCTGTTTTTGCGCTTCGGTACCGAATTCATTGATAGGCACCATCACCAGCGAGGACTGCACGCTCATCATCGAACGGTAACCGGAGTCGACGCGCTCAACCTCACGAGCGATCAGGCCATAGCTGACGTAGTTCAGGCCACTGCCGCCGTATTGTTCAGGGATGGTTGCGCCCAACAGGCCCACCTCACCCATCTCGCGGAAGATCGCCGGGTCAGTCTTTTCATGACGGAAAGCTTCCAGAACACGCGGCGCCAGCTTCTGCTGAGCGAATTGCTCGGCGGTATCGCGAATCATGCGTTCTTCTTCAGTGAGCTGTTGATCCAGCAGCAGCGGATCGATCCAGTTGAAGCTAGCTTTACCGGCCATGAGCAAGTCCTCTCGAAAGGCATCAAATAACGTGGATTGATCCTAGGCCTGCCCAAGCGCAAGGGCAAACGAGGATTTTGCATACTGTTGTGCTAATTTCTCACTCCGTAACATCGCCAAAGTCGAATCATGCGATGGATTAGTGAGGTTGAGGTACATGCGCAGAAAAATCCCCAGTACAACCGCCCTGATCAGCTTTGAAGCGGCTGCGCGCCACGAGAGCTTTACCAAGGCAGCCCAGGAGCTTTCGCTGACGCAGGGCGCCATTTGCCGACAGATCGCCAGCCTCGAGGAGTTCCTGAGTGTCGAACTGTTCCGACGCTCTCGTCGCGGAGTGAAACTGACCGAAGCCGGGCTTTCCTACAGCCGGCGAGTGGCCACCCAGCTGGACGCGGTTGAGCGCGATACCTTGTCGGTGATGGGTCAGCAAGGCGCCAACGTCATCGAACTCGCTGTGGTGCCGACATTTGGCACACAGTGGCTGCTGCCTCGGTTGAAAGACTTCCAGCACAAGCATCCGGAAGTAACCGTCAACCTGACCAACCGGACCCGCCCCTTCCTGTTTGCCGACACGGATTTCGATGCGGCTATCTACTTTGGCGACGCCGATTGGTCGGGTACTGAATCCCACAGGCTGATGGGGGAAAATCCGATGCCTGTCTGCAGCCCGCACCTGCTTGGACACCAGGATTCGCTGACACCCGCCCAAATTGCAGAGTATCCACTGCTGCAGCAGACCACCCGCCCCTATGCCTGGCGCCAATGGTTCAACTCGCAGCACCTTAATATCCCGCGGGACATGACAGGGCCGCGCTACGAGCTATTCTCCATGCTCGCCCAGGCAGCGATGCACGAGATGGGCATCGCGCTGATTCCGCCTTTCCTGATTCAGCGTGAGCTGGCGGAGAAACGCCTGGTGATTGCGAACCCAAATGCGCTGTCGAGCATCAAGGCCTATTACCTCATGATTCCAGAGCGAAAGGTCGAATCGGCCTCTTTGAGGGCTTTTCGTGATTGGCTGGTCAATCAAGCGCAGGGCTATAGCCTTGAGTTCTAGCGACTTACAGCGATAAGCTGACTTCGTAGTCAGGTAAATCAAAGCACTACAGATATAAGTAATTGTCGCATTTAAGCAGACTGTACTTGAAGGGAGCACAATCGTGCCACAAGCTCGTGCCACCGTGGCTTTGAGCCGGTATTGCCTAGCGATGATTACTCATTCACCTGACTCATGCGCAAAATCCAGAATCTTCCAAAAACGCCCTGCAGGCCCCGATTAACAAGGGCTTGGCCCGAATGCTTGCGACATTCGGTCACGGGGTGACTTGTAGTTAATTTTCCGTCACGCATCATAATCCCTTGAAGGGTGCAAAGTTCGCCTGCAAAATGCCGCGCCCCGCCCTTATTTAGCGGGATCGTGCTGATCGGCCGCCCCAGCTCGCACCATCCGAAGTGCCTGGGTTTACTCAATAAGATCACGCAGGAGATTTGACGTGCACATTGGTGTTCCTCTCGAAACCCAGACGGGTGAAACACGGGTTGCTGCAACCCCGGAAACCATCAAGAAGCTGATCGGCCAGGGTCATAAGGTCACTGTGCAAAGCGGCGCCGGCATCAATGCCAGTGTTGTCGACAGTGCCTATGAAGCGGCAGGCGCGATTATTGGCAGTGCCAATGAGGCGTTTGGTGCCGAGCTGATTCTCAAGGTGGTCGCTCCCAGCGACAGCGAACTCGCTTTGATCAAGAGCGGAACCGTTGTGGTGGGCATGCTCAACCCGTTCAGCAATGAAACCATTGCCAAGCTGGCCGAGTGCGGCGTTACCGCGTTTGCCCTGGAAGCGGCGCCACGCACCTCTCGGGCCCAGAGCCTGGACGTGCTGTCCTCCCAGGCCAACATCGCCGGCTATAAAGCCGTATTGCTGGCCGCTCACCACTATCCACGCTTCATGCCGATGCTGATGACCGCTGCGGGCACCGTGAAAGCGGCGCGGGTGCTGATTCTCGGCGCCGGCGTCGCGGGTTTGCAGGCGATTGCCACAGCAAAGCGCCTGGGTGCAGTGATCGAAGCGTCTGATGTGCGTCCTGCCGTTAAAGAGCAGATCGAATCCCTCGGCGCCAAGTTTGTCGACGTGCCCTACGAAACCGATGAAGAGCGTGAGTGCGCCGTCGGTGTCGGCGGCTACGCCCGGCCCATGCCTGCCAGCTGGATGCAGCGCCAGGCCCTGGCCGTTCACGAACGTGCCAAACAGGC
The DNA here is from genome assembly GCF_000952175.1 of Pseudomonas sp. ES3-33. Classification (NCBI taxonomy): domain Bacteria; kingdom Pseudomonadati; phylum Pseudomonadota; class Gammaproteobacteria; order Pseudomonadales; family Pseudomonadaceae; genus Pseudomonas; species Pseudomonas sp. ES3-33. Next base: position 5,003 of record NZ_JZRI01000055.1, read on the forward strand.
TGACATCGTCATCACCACGGCCCTTATCCCTGGCCGCAAGGCACCGACATTGCTGAGCGCGGAAACCGTGGCGCAGATGAAACCCGGCTCGGTGGTCATCGACCTCGCCGCAGCCCAGGGCGGCAACTGTCCGCTTACCGTGGCGGACCAAGTAGTAGTCGAGAATGGCGTGACCATTTGCGGCCCGACCAACCTGGCCGGCGCAGTGGCGGCAGATGCTTCGGCACTGTACGCACGCAACCTGCTGGACTTCCTGAAGCTGGTCTTCAACAAGGAAGGCCAGTTCGAGATCAACCTCGAAGACGACATCGTCGCCGCGTGCCTGATGTGCCGCGACGGCCAAGTCATCCGCAAAAACGCCTAAGCAGGGATTCAGACGATGGAAGAGCTTATCTCCCCCGGTATCTACAACCTGATCATCTTCGTGCTGGCGATTTATGTCGGTTACCACGTGGTCTGGAACGTTACGCCTGCACTGCACACCCCCTTGATGGCAGTGACCAACGCCATCTCGGCGATCGTGATTGTCGGCGCCATGCTGGCTGCGGCGCTCACCGTGACCCCGCTGGGCAAGACCATGGGCACTCTGGCCGTGGCCCTGGCGGCAGTGAATGTGTTCGGTGGCTTCCTGGTCACCCGCAGGATGCTTGAGATGTTCAAGAAAAAAGCCCCGAAAGTCGTAAAAGAAGAGGCGCCCAAGTAATGAGCATGAACCTTGTCACGACGCTCTACTTGATCGCGTCCATCTGCTTCATCCAGGCCCTCAAAGGGTTGTCCCATCCGACAACCTCCCGACGCGGCAACCTGTTCGGCATGCTCGGCATGGGCCTGGCGATCCTCACCACAGTAGGCCTGATCTACAAGCTGGGCGCTGAGCTCGCCACCGCGGGCATCGGCTACGTCATTGTCGGCCTGTTGGTCGGCGGCACCGCCGGCTCGATCATGGCCAAGCGCGTTGAAATGACCAAGATGCCGGAACTGGTCGCCTTCATGCACAGCATGATCGGCCTGGCGGCGGTATTCATCGCCATCGCAGCGGTGGTCGAGCCGCAGTCCCTGGGCATCGTCAAGCAGCTGGGCGATGCAATCCCTGCGGGTAACCGCCTTGAACTGTTCCTTGGCGCAGCTATCGGTGCAATCACCTTCTCCGGTTCGGTGATCGCATTCGGCAAGCTATCCGGCAAGTACAAGTTCCGCCTGTTCCAGGGCGCACCCGTGCAGTTCGGTGGCCAGCACAAGCTGAACCTGCTGCTGGGCCTGGCAACGCTGGCCCTGGGCATCACCTTCATGCTCACCGGCAACCTCGGTGCCTTCGCACTGATGCTGGCCCTGGCTTTCGTCCTGGGCGTGCTGATCATCATCCCGATCGGTGGCGCGGACATGCCGGTGGTAGTGTCGATGCTCAACAGCTATTCGGGCTGGGCGGCGGCAGGTATCGGTTTCTCGCTGAACAACTCGATGCTGATCATCGCCGGCTCGCTGGTGGGTTCGTCCGGTGCAATCCTCTCGTACATCATGTGCAAGGCCATGAACCGTTCGTTCTTCAACGTACTGCTCGGCGGTTTTGGCAACACGGCAGACGCCGGCCCTGCAGGCGCCAAGGAAGCTCGTCCGGTTAAATCCGGTTCGGCTGACGACGCAACCTTCCTGCTGACCAACGCCGATACCGTGATCATCGTTCCTGGCTACGGCCTGGCGGTCGCTCGCGCGCAGCATGCGCTCAAGGAACTCACCGAGAAGCTCACCCATCGCGGTGTGACCGTGAAGTACGCCATTCACCCGGTGGCGGGTCGGATGCCTGGGCACATGAACGTATTGCTGGCCGAGGCCGAAGTGCCCTACGACCAGGTGTTCGAGATGGAAGACATCAACTCCGAGTTCGGCCAGGCCGACGTGGTGCTGGTGCTCGGGGCGAACGACGTGGTCAACCCGGCGGCGAAGAACGATCCTAAATCGCCGATTGCCGGCATGCCGATTCTCGAGGCGTTCAAGGCCAAGACCATCATCGTCAACAAGCGCTCGATGGCCAGTGGTTATGCCGGTCTGGACAACGAACTGTTCTACCTCGACAAAACCATGATGGTGTTCGGCGACGCTAAAAAGGTCATCGAGGACATGGTCAAAGCCGTCGAGTAAAACCTGCTCCAGCGCAATACCCAAAACCTCAGCCTTTAGTAGGCTGGGGTTTTTTATTGCCTGTAAAAATCCCCGCCAACCCGACCAAAGGCTCTAAATCAGTGGTCTGCATTCGACCATGGTAGCGGGAGGATTTTTCTGGAAATCACTAAACTGCCCACCTTGCTTCCGTTGCCCGAGATAACAATCCATGTATCGTGATCGTATTCGCTTGCCTTCGTTGTTGGATAAGGTGATGAGCGCCGCCGACGCCGCCGCTTTGATTGAGGACGGCATGACCGTCGGCATGAGCGGCTTCACCCGCGCGGGCGAAGCCAAGGCCGTGCCCCACGCACTCGCCGAGCGCGCCAAAATCTCTCCGCTGAAAATCACCTTGATGACCGGCGCCAGCCTGGGCAACGACCTCGACAAGCAGCTCACCGAGGCTGGCGTGCTATCGCGGCGCATGCCGTTCCAGGTGGACAGCACCCTGCGCAAGGCAATCAACGCCGGCGAGGTCATGTTCATCGACCAACACCTTTCGGAAACCGTCGAGCAACTGCGCAACCAACAGCTCAAGCTGCCGGATATCGCCGTCATCGAAGCCGTAGCGATCACCGAACAGGGCCATATCGTGCCCACCACCTCGGTAGGCAACTCGGCCAGCTTCGCGATTTTCGCCAAACAGGTCATCGTCGAAATCAACCTTGCACACAATCCAAACCTGGAAGGTCTGCACGACATCTATATCCCGACCTATCGCCCGACCCGCACGCCCATTCCGCTGGTAAAGGTGGATGACCGCATCGGCAGCACTGCCATCCCGATCCCGCCGGAAAAGATCGTGGCGATTGTCATCACCAATCAATCCGACTCGCCATCCACCGTCTTGCCGCCGGACGTGGACACTCAGGCCATCGCCGATCACCTGATCGACTTCTTCAAGCAGGAAGTCGCTGCCGGGCGCATGACCAACAAGCTTGGCCCCTTGCAGGCTGGCATCGGCACCATCGCCAACTCGGTGATGTGCGGCTTGATCGATTCGCCGTTCGAAGACCTTACGATGTACTCGGAAGTCCTGCAGGACTCGACATTCGACCTGATCGACGCCGGCAAGCTGAGCTTCGCCTCAGGCAGCTCGATCACTTTGTCAGCCCGGCGCAACAGCGACGTGTTCGGTAACCTGGAGCGCTACAAGGACAAACTGGTCCTGCGCCCTCAGGAAATTTCCAACCACCCGGAAGTCGTACGTCGCCTCGGTATCATCGGCATCAACACGGCGCTTGAGTTCGATCTGTACGGCAACGTCAACTCTACGCATGTCTGCGGCACGCGAATGATGAATGGCATCGGCGGCTCCGGCGACTTCGCACGAAATGCCCATCTGGCAATCTTTGTGACCAAGTCGATCGCCAAGGCCGGCGCGATCTCCAGCGTAGTCCCCATGGTCAGCCACGTTGACCATACCGAGCACGATGTCGACATCCTCGTGACCGAAGTTGGCCTGGCGGACCTGCGCGGCCTTGCACCCAGGGAACGCGCACGGGTCATCATCGACAACTGCGTGCACCCCGACTACCGCCAGGCGCTGGATGACTACTTCACCGCGGCCTGTGCCATCGGCGGGCATACCCCCCACATCCTGCGCGAAGCACTGAGCTGGCACATAAACCTGGAAGAAACCGGCCGAATGCTGGCCGTGTAAATAGTACAGATAGCCGCTGGCGCAAACACAGTTTCGCCAGCGACCTATTGGAAAGCCCCTATCCGAATAAAACTGTACTACTGTACTGGTTGTTTCCTACAGAAAAGTCCCCAACGTATCGGTATCAACGGCACAATCGCACCAATAAAGTGCCGACAAGTACAGTTGCCTCAATTTAGACCAGTACACCCCCTATTAACAGTTAACTGGTACCTCACAATACAGTTGAACTGTATCTACAGGGACTGGCCAAACGAGAGGATCATTGGCATCAGTTAAACCACTACCTAATCCCGCCACAAGCGGAAGGATGTCAACCATGGAACGTACACTCAGTTCCGAACTGTTCTTCGAAGATACCGCTGCAAAAACCCAGGCTTCGATGCCTCTTCGCGTTATCGCCAACCTGATGTTGTGGCAGCGCCGCATCTCCAGCCGCCATCAACTGGCTCGTCTGGATTCGCGTCTGCTGGCTGATGCTGGGATTAGCGAAGCACAACGCTACGAAGAGCTGAGCAAGCCGTTCTGGCGCTAAGTAGCGTCGCTGGCTCTGACCTGCAGGGTCCACCGCCAGCAACCCGAATTGCACAAACAAGACCCGTCGCCGGAAACCGCGACGGGTTTTGTCGTTTCAGGCCCCTGAAAAACTCAACCAGTACAGTTTCTTAAGCAGTGAATACTGCAAGTACAGTTCTGTAGGAGCTGCCGAAGGTTGCGATCTTTTGATCGTTGGCGTGGCGAAACAAAGATCAACAGATCGCAACCTTCGGCAGCGCCTACGCAGGGTTTCTTCGGCGCTGGACTGTTCGAACCAGCCCACCCCGGCCTAATATCCAAGGGGAACGTGGCGAATGCTGCAAAACAGACGTCCCATTAAACAAGCCACCTCCCAATCCGGTTCATTTTAAGGAGTTACACCATGTCCCGTCTTCGTCTGCTCAGCGCTGCAGCCCTGCTCGCCGTGGCTGCCAATTCCCACGCCACCAGCTTCATCGTGACCACCGATGCCGTCGTCGGTGCACTGAAAGCCACTTCCGATGCGACTTCCGACGTCACCTCCTCTTTCCGAGATGACAAGATCGTCCGTGCCGCGCGCGATGACGCTGCCAGTTTCGTAGCCAGCGAAGGTTCGATCCGTGGCGTGAAGCTGGAAAGTGCTCTGGACCACATTCGCCACCAGGCACCTCAACTGAACGCAACCGACGCACAACTGGCCCAGGCTATCCTGACCATCTGACTCGGATGACTGCCATGGGGCGCGCAAGTCGTGTCCCATTGTTTCCGCGCTGGCTCTAAAACAGGCATTACGCTAGCCTTCGGACTCGTTTTCCAACTATCGAGCCTCATGCGTTTTCTTTCAAATCTGTTGATCACTCCGGTATTAATGGCCATTGGCTGGTCGGGATCTGCCCAAGCCTACGACGCCTTCAATCTGTCCACCCAGGGCATCGTAGCCAGCGGCTATGCCACGAGCATGGTGACCTCGGCCCCCTTCGACCGTAAGCTACTGCTCGCTGCACAGGATGACGCTGCCGCTTTCATCGCCACCGATGGAGCATTGCTTGGCGCGCGCCTGGAGTCCGCACTGGTTTATCTGCGCCATACACGGCCAAAACTTCATGCAAGCGACCTTGAACTGGCGCAGGCAATTCTCGTCCAATAGTTATCCTTGTCCTTCCGGAGTCGTTCCATGCGTAACCCGCTGATTGCCGCCACCCTTGGCCTGTTGTTGCTGGCCGACCTGGCCCAGGCGCAAACCCTGGTAGCCACCAGTAATATTGTTATTCGTGCCAGCCAGCGCACGCTCGATTTCACCTCGGACACCACCACGTCGATCCGTGATTCGAAAATTGTTCGCGAAGCCCATGACGATGCCGCCAGTTTTGTGGCCAGCAATGGCGACATTCGCGGAGCACACCTTGAAGCCGCCTTCGATACCTTGCGTACCCGCGTGCCCGAAGCGCGCGACGCCAGTGACCAGGTTCTCGCCGAAGCCATCCTCGCACTGTGAGGTCGGTAGGCGCCTGGCTGCTGGCCGGGGTCGTGTTGCTGCTTGGCAACACGGCTCAGGCTGACCTGCAATTACGGCTCAAGACCACAGGCCTGAGCCCCGCACAACAACAGGCCAGCCAGGCGCTCCTTGATGAAGCCATGCAGGCGTTACCGCCACAGTTCATCCAGCAACTGGACCGTCGCATCGACGTTGGCTGGACCGACGACATGCCCGCCAATGCCTATGGCCAGGCTTCATTGGTTTCTGAGCTCGACCTGAACCGCAACCTGCTCGACAGCCTCACGGACGGCAGTGCCGCCAGCAAAAAAACCTATCGCCCCCACGGCACCGTGCGCCGGGAGATGCTCGCCACGGTGTTGCACGAGCTCACGCACATCTATGACCGCTCTCGTCTGTGGACGGGGACCGAACGCACGCTGATCCAGCGCTGCACCCGGCGCAACAGCAGTGCCGGGCTGGTCGGCATGCCAGACGAGTGTCGCGGCCAGAACGACCGCCGCTTCACCCTCAGCGACGATCCACGCCTGCTTGATCTTGCTGGCTGGCAACAATATGTCGGTCGCCGTGGTGAGCGTGAACAGCACAATCGGCAGATCGCGCGCAGCCCGGACATTTACGAGACGAGCAGCCCGAAGGAGTTTGTGGCGGTCAACATGGAGTATTTCCTCCTCGACCCAAGCTACGCCTGCCGTCGCCCGGCGCTCTATCGCTACTACCAGGAACACTTTGGCTGGGCCCCCGCTGCCAAGGAGACCTGCGCCAAATCTTTCGCCTTCCTCAATGCAGGCAACGATTTCGCCAGGCAACCCCTGGGTCAGGTAGACCCGGAGCGGGTTTACGCCGTGGACTATCTGCTGGCCGAAGCCAATCAGAACTGGGTCAGTCGCTGGGGCCACAGCATGTTGCGCCTGGTGATCTGCGCGCCGGGGCGACCGCGGGGGCCGGATTGCCGCCTGGATCTTGATCAACACCTGGTGCTGTCGTACCGCGCCTTCGTCGGCGACGTGCAGCTATCGAGCTGGGACGGGCTGGTCGGCAAGTATCCGTCACGCCTGTTCGTGCTGCCGCTAGCCCAAGTGATCGACGAATACACCAAGACCGAGTTACGCAGCCTGGCCTCGATCCCGCTGACCCTGTCACGCAAAGAGATCGAAGAGGTGGTCGAGCACGCGGCCGAGATGCATTGGAGTTACGACGGCAACTACTTCTTCCTGTCCAACAACTGTGCAGTGGAAGGGCTGAAACTGCTACGTAGTGGCACCAACAACAAGCAATTGGTGGGCCTGGACAGCATCATGCCCAATGGGTTGCTGGAAGTGCTCAAGGGTCGCGGGCTGGCCGATACCAGCGTCCTTGATGATCCGCGCGAGGCCTTGCGCCTGGGCTATCGCTTCGACTCGTTCCGCGACCGCTACCAGGCGATGTTCGAGGTGCTGAAAAAGCATTTGCCAATCAAGCAGGAGAACGTCGAGGACTGGCTGGCGATCAAGGCTACAGAGCGGCGCCAGTGGATCGACCAGGCGGACCTGCGCACCAGTGCCGCCCTGCTGCTGCTCGAGCAGGCAGCGTTCCGGCAACAACTGGTGCTGGCGCAGGATGAGGTCAAGCAACGCTATCTGGGCGCGCGGGAATTGAAGAACGGCGGCATGGACAAGGCCAACGCCACGCTGCAGCAGATTCTTGCCAACAGCGGGTTTCTAAGCCGCCCGGCAGAATTGCTGGGTACTGGCGGTTACGGATTGCCGCAGCCAAGCGAGTGGCAGCGCCTTGAATCGGAAAGCAGCCTTCGGCAGAAACAGCTTCAGGCGCTGACCGGCGATCTGGACAAGGAAGTCAGAGCCCTGCTGGACCCGGCCCGGGCAGCAGAGATGGCGGAGAATGAGGCCAACCTGAAGCAGGTTGGCGAACATTTACGCAAATTGCACAAGGCAGCCGGAGGGCTGGAACTGCCTTGAGCAAAAGCCGCTGACAGGCGTCAGACTCGAGCCTTGCGCACGCCTTCGGACAAGGCTGCGCAAAGGCTCAGTACGCCGTCGATCGCCTGGTCAGGTGTGGAGGCATTGGCAATGTGATCGATCAGTGCCGAACCCACCACTACACCGTCCGCAAGACGCGCGATCGCCGCCGCCTGCTCTGGCGTGCGGATGCCGAAACCAATGCTGATCGGCAGGTCGGTATGGCGTCGCAGGCGAGCAACAGCCTCTTCCACGTGTTCCAGGGTCGCCGCGCCCGCACCGGTCACACCGGCTACCGACACGTAGTACACGAAACCGGAGCTGCCGTTCAGCACCGTTGGCAGGCGCACATCATCAGTAGTCGGCGTGGTCAGGCGGATGAAATCCAGGCCGGCAGCCTGTGCCGGATCGCACAACTCACCGTTATGCTCAGGCGGCAGGTCAACCACGATCAGGCCATCCACGCCGGCAGCCTTGGCGTCTTCAATGAACTGCGGCACGCCATACATGTGGATCGGGTTGAAGTAGCCCATCAACACTAGCGGGGTCTCAGCATTGCCTTCACGGAACTCGCGAACCATCTGCAGGGTTTTCGCCAGGTTCTGTTTAGCGCCCAAGGCACGAATGTTGGCCAGCTGGATCGCCGGGCCATCGGCCATCGGGTCGGTAAACGGCATGCCCAGTTCGATAACGTCGGCACCCGCGCCAGGCAGCCCCTTGAGGATCGCCAGCGAAGTGTCATAGCTTGGGTCGCCGGCGGTGACGAAGGTCACCAGGGCAGCGCGATTCTGTTCCTTGAGTTCGGCAAAACGCGTTTGCAGGCGGCTCATCAGTGTTTCTCCTGCTTGGATTGCATGTGTTGGGACTGCTCCATGTGGTGCATCACAGTCTGCATGTCTTTGTCGCCACGGCCGGACAGGTTGATCACCATCAAATGATCTTTTGGCAACTTCGGCGCACGCTTGAAGACTTCAGCCAGGGCGTGGGCGCTTTCCAGTGCAGGAATGATCCCTTCCAGGCGGCAGCACTTATGAAATGCGCCCAGGGCTTCGTCGTCAGTCACGGAGGTGTACTGCACGCGGCCGATGTCATGCAACCAGGCGTGTTCCGGACCGATACCGGGATAATCCAGGCCAGCGGAAATCGAGTGAGCGTCGATGATCTGGCCGTCATCGTCCTGCAGCAGGAAGGTGCGGTTGCCGTGCAACACACCTGGAACCCCACCGTTGAGGCTTGCCGCGTGCTTGCCGGTTTCGATCCCGTGACCGGCCGCTTCAACGCCGATGATTTCCACGCTCTGGTCATCGAGGAACGGGTGGAACAGGCCCATCGCGTTGGAACCACCGCCGATGCACGCCACCAGGCTGTCTGGCAGGCGGCCTTCCTGGGCTTGCAGCTGGTCCCGGGTTTCCTTGCCGATGACGGCCTGGAAATCACGCACCATGGCAGGGTAAGGGTGCGGGCCAGCCACCGTGCCGATCAGGTAGAAAGTGCTATCGACGTTGGTCACCCAATCGCGCAGCGCCTCGTTCATCGCGTCTTTCAAAGTGCCGGTACCGGCAACGACTGGAATGACTTCGGCACCCAGCAGCTTCATGCGGAACACGTTGGCCTGCTGACGCTCGATGTCAGTAGTGCCCATGTAGATCACGCAGTCCAGACCGAAACGCGCCGCGACCGTGGCAGTCGCCACGCCGTGCATGCCGGCACCGGTCTCGGCAATAATGCGTTTCTTGCCCATGCGCCGCGCCAGCAGGATCTGGCCAATGCAGTTGTTGATCTTATGCGCGCCAGTGTGGTTCAGCTCTTCGCGCTTGAGATAGATTTTCGCACCGCCACAGAACTCAGTGAGACGCTCGGCGTAGTAGAGCGGGCTCGGACGACCGACGTAGTCGCGCTGGAAGTACGCCAGCTCCTCCTTGAAGGCCGGATCTTCCTTGGCCAGTTCATATTCACGGGCCAGCTCGAGGATCAACGGCATCAAGGTTTCAGCAACGTAACGGCCGCCGAAGCCGCCGAACAGGCCGCTGGCATCGGGGCCACTGCGCAGATTGGTCTGGGTCATGAGTTGCTCCAGTTGAATTCGTGTGATGACAATGACGCTCACTTTACCCCTGACGCCCTGCACTGAAAACCGATAAGATCGCTACAACCTGTCAGGAAAACTCACATATCCCATGAGCCATGACCTCCCGCCGTTAAATGCCCTTCGCGCCTTCGAGGCCACTGCGCGCCTGAACAGCGTGAGCCAGGCTGCCGAGCAGTTGCACGTCACCCACGGGGCAGTTAGCCGGCAATTGAAGGTACTCGAGGAGCATCTGGGCGTCAGCCTGTTCATCAAGGACGGTCGTGGCTTGAAACTCACAGATGCAGGCGTTCGACTGCGCGATGCCAGCAGTGAAGCGTTCGAGCGCTTGCGGACAGTTTGCGCAGAGTTGACTCAAAGCACCGCCGACGCGCCTTTCGTGCTGGGCTGTTCGGGGAGCCTGTTGGCGCGCTGGTTCATTCCGCGCCTGGGTCGACTGAATGCAGACCTGCCGGACCTGCGCCTGCACCTTTCAGCGGGCGAAGGTGACCTCGATCCACGGCGCCCCGGGCTGGATGCCTTGTTGGTATTCGCCGAGCCACCCTGGCCAACGGACATGCAGGTGTATGCCCTGGCCAGTGAACGGATCGGCCCGGTGATGAGCCCGCGCTTCACCGGTTATGCACATTTGCAGAATGCGCCGGCCAGCGCACTGCTCGGTGAGCCGTTATTGCACACCACCTCCCGCCCGCAAGCATGGCCAAGCTGGGCACAGCAAAGCGACCTCAACGCCAAGGCGCTGACGTACGGACAGGGTTTTGAGCATTTGTATTATTTGCTGGAGGCGGCAGTAGCAGGGCTGGGCGTGGCAATTGCACCCGAACCGCTGGTGATCGAAGACTTGAAGGCGGGTCGCCTGGTTGCGCCATGGGGTTTCACTGAAACGACGGCGCAACTGGCGTTGTGGTTACCCAAGCGCGCCGCAGACGGGCGCGCCAGGCAGTTGGCGCAGTGGCTTAAAAACGAGCTGCGCCAAGCGGATTAGTCACCACGTTTGCACAGCAGATAAGCGGCCAGCAAACCCAGTGCACCGACAGCGACACCGGCTGTGGTCCAAGGGTGTTCCTGAGCGTAGTCACGAGTGGCAATCCCGGTTTCACGGGTTTTGACTTTGACTTCTTCGTAGGCATCGCTAAGCAGGTGGCGCGAGTGCTTCAGCGCGCTCTCAGCGTTGGCTTTCAAGACTTTCAGGGTTTTGCGCGACTCGTCCGAGGCGTCGTCCTTCAGGCTTTCCAAAGACTTCAGAAGACTCTCGATCTCGGCTTCCATGCTTTGCAATGAGGCTTTACGTAAAGAGGTGTTGGCCATGGTGGCTCTCCTGCATTGATGATGAGTGGCGTGTGTTGGTTGGGACTACAGCCGTTTGAGAAAGTGCAGTAAATCTGAACTTCTGTATCGAGTTGACCGACAGAAGTAATACGAAAATTCACTGCTAGTCTGTATTTCATACCCCAAGGAGAACGCCATGACTGATCACCATACGTACAAAAAAGTCGAACTGGTCGGCTCATCTGCCACCAGCATCGAAGACGCGATCAACAACGCACTGGCCGAAGCAAGCAAGACCATCAAGCACCTGGAATGGTTTGAAGTGACCGAGACCCGTGGGCATATCGAGAATGGTCGGGCCGCGCATTTTCAGGTAACACTCAAGGTCGGCTTCCGGATTGCCAGCAGCTGAGTTTGAGCTAGTCTTCTGAACTTGCGCGCTGGCCGAATGCCATAGGGAATGGCAAAAGCGCTACATGAGTGCACCCCTGTGAAACCGGGGTGCCCCTATTATCCGACCAGAGAATGCATCCGATGAAGAAGTTTATTTTGGCGGTAGGTCTGCTGAGCCTCGCCGGTACAGCATTCGCAGCTGGCAAACCTTGCGAAGAGCTCAAAGCCGAAATCGCCGCGAAGCTCGATGCCAAGGGCGTTTCTGGTTACTCGCTGGAAATTGTCGATAAAGGCGCTGCGGCTGGCGGCCAGGTTGTTGGCACCTGCGAAGGCGGCGCCAAGGAAATCGTCTACAAGAAATAAGCGGGTTGCGCCGCACTGAAAGCCGACGCAATGGCGTCGGCTTTTTTACGCCTGGCGTCTGAGTGTCAGCCTTTCATGACCTGCGCCAACAGCTCGTAGGAATGCACGCGATCGGCATGTTCATACAGGTCGCAGGTGAAGATCAGCTCATCCGCCTGGGTTTGCTCGATCAGCACCTCCAGTTTGGCGCGAATTTTCTGCGGGCTGCCAACCATCGCCAGGCCGAGGAAATCAGCCACTGCCTCCTTCTCATGGGGCAACCACAGACCGTCCATGGTTTTAACCGGTGGACGCTGCACAAGGCTCTGGCCCCGCATCAGCGCGAGGATTCGCTGGTAGACCGACGTCGCCAGGTAAACGGCTTGCTCGTCGGTATCGGCAGCCACCAATGGCACGCCCAGCATCACGTAAGGCTTGTCCAACACCGCAGAAGGCTTGAAATGATTGCGATAGACGCGAATCGCCTCATGCATGAAGCGCGGTGCGAAATGGGAAGCGAAGGCGTAGGGCAAACCGCGTTCACCGGCCAGTTGCGCACTGAACAGGCTTGAACCCAGCAGCCACACCGGAACATTTGTGCCCGTGCCAGGCATGGCGATGATCCGTTGATCCGGCGTGCGGGGGCCCAGGTAGCGCATCAGCTCCGCCACGTCAGACGGGAAATCGTCGGCGCTGCCGGAACGTTCCCGCCGCAGGGCACGGGCGGTCATTTGATCGGAGCCAGGCGCACGCCCCAGACCGAGGTCGATACGGCCGGGGTAAAGACTTTCCAGAGTGCCGAACTGTTCGGCAATCACCAGAGGCGCGTGGTTGGGCAGCATCACGCCGCCGGAACCGACACGAATGGTCGAGGTACCACCTGCCAGGTAACCCAGCAAAACCGAGGTGGCCGAACTGGCGATGCCGTCCATGTTGTGGTGTTCGGCCACCCAAAAGCGGTTGTAGCCGAGCTTTTCGACATGCTGTGCCAGGTCGAGGGAATTGCGCAGGGACTGGGCCGCACTGCCATTTTCCCTTACAGGTACAAGGTCCAGGGTCGAAAACTTTACGTCGGTCAATCGTTTCATAAACCTGCTTCTCCAATCGGGGGGAGCAGGTTTTTTCTTGCGAACGAAAACCTGCCGAATCCATAAGCGTGATTCATGCAATGAGGGCATATACCCGAGATTCAATAGCCAAGGCAAAAAAACCTACGAAAATGGTAGGACTTTTCAGATCGGGTGAACTTTGCACCTGCGTCTATCCTCAGAACCCTAGCAACCGAAAACCACGAAGGCGCGACGATTCGCGCCCGATCTTGAGGAGGCAGACATGGCTATCACAAAGAAAGCATCGGCTCATTGGGAAGGTGACCTGAAAACCGGTATTGGCTCGGTTTCCACGGAAACCGGCGTACTGCGCGAAGCTCCGTATGGCTTCAAGGCCCGGTTCGAAGGCGGTAAAGGTACCAATCCGGAGGAATTAATCGGTGCGGCACACGCAGGTTGTTTCTCCATGGCCTTTTCGATGATCCTCGGCGATGCCGGGCTCAAGGCTGACAGCATCGATACCAACGCCGAAGTGACCCTGGACCAGGTTGATGGGGGGTTTGCGATCACGGCGGTGAAATTGATCCTGAAGGCGAAGATCCCGGGCGCCACCCAGGAGCAGTTCGAAGAATTGAGCAATAAGGCCAAAGAAGGCTGCCCAGTGTCCAAAGTGCTGAATGCCAAGATTACTCTGGATGCGACCCTGGTGAGCTAAATTGGCCCAGGCGTGACAATGATCGCAGCCCGCAGTCGCTTTTACCCAGGTAGAAGAGGCCATGGGCTGCGATTTTTTTGTCCTGAAACAAAACCAGCCAGGTCAAACTGTGGTCGAATAAATGACAGCAGCTCTAGCGCACGACCGTGCGCGCTGCCAGAAAAGGAGCTTCACATGAAACGTTTTGCCTTGGCGATCATCTGCGGTGCACTGGCGACTTCGGCCATGGCGGCGCCCAAGGATTGCGAAGAACTCAGGAAAGAGATCGAAATCAAGATCCAGGCCAATGCAGTGCCTTCCTACACCCTTGAAATCGTGTCCCGGGAAGAAGCCGAGAAGCATGACGTGGCCATGGTTGTGGGTACCTGCGAAAACGGCACCAAAGCCATCGTGTACCAAAAGAACGATAACTGATCCGACTACATCAGGCAGTTGACCTCCCGGTCCTCGGCCACGATCTCGCGCTTGGCGTTGTACAACCTGGCGCTGGGGGTGAACGCCAGATTCCGGGCCTCCAGCAGATAACGCTGGCCAGCCTCGAAATGGTCGTAGTTGATGGTCAGGTAACACAGGCGCTCTACCGGCCCGGTCATCAGGCTCCCGCCGCCGCCAAATACCTCGAAGTCGAAACGTACCAGCAGTTCATGACTGCCGGGGGCGACCTGGAAGAAGCGGCCATCGCGCAACCGCTGCTTATCCAGGCGCTCGGCCATCAGCAACTTGCCACCAGGACTCGGCGTCGCGAAGTCTACCCACGCCATCTGCGGATTGATGGCTGACATCGGGCTTTGGCAACCGGCGACGACACTGGCGGCGAGCAATAGCAGCAACCTGCGCATTATAGATGTCCTTGGGCGTGGACATTCAGCATAGCGCCGATCAAGTGCGCTGGCAGCCTGCCGGTGCACCTTGGCCTACGACTTTGCGCTGTTGATCGTAGAGCTTGGCCCATGGCCTGAAACCGATGTTGCCCGCTTGCAGCTGATAGCGTTCGCCGGCGTTGAAATCCTTGAATTTCACATGCAGTTGGCAATCGCGCCACAACGGCTCGGCGTCAGGACCGATGTTGGCAGGGTCGACCGGAAACTGATAACGCACGGTCAATTCGTGGCTGCCGGGCTCAACCTCGAAGTAACGCTTGTCTATGGAAGCTTTGGCATCGACCTGCAATGCTTGCAGCGCGGTGTCTTCCTGCTGCGAGTCGAGGTCGACCCAAGCCTGGGATGGATCGTGATGAGGCAATCCGAATCCAGCACAGCCTGTCAGCATCAACAGGCCGCCCGTCAGCATCAATTTGCGCATAGCGGAGCTCCAGTGCGGCGGGATAGTCTTGCGGGCAGACTTTCCAGGAATAATTTTATTTTGATCAGGCCTTTTCCAAGCCATGGGTTACTTGATCGCGTTTTACGCATTTTGTTTCCGGGTGTGCTGCTTTTGTTGCTCAATGGCTGCGCCAGCGTCAGCTATTACAGCCAATTGGCCAGCGGACAGTTGCAGCTGTTGCGCGCTCGGGAG
Organism: Pseudomonas sp. ES3-33; assembly: GCF_000952175.1. Taxonomy (NCBI): domain Bacteria; kingdom Pseudomonadati; phylum Pseudomonadota; class Gammaproteobacteria; order Pseudomonadales; family Pseudomonadaceae; genus Pseudomonas; species Pseudomonas sp. ES3-33. The sequence goes on from NZ_JZRI01000055.1 coordinate 20,161, forward strand.
CCAGTGTCCGAGGTGATCGCCGATCCCCGGCGCGATCAGCAGCTGCGCGCGCATCTGACCCAGTCGCAAAAGGCCCGCTCGTTTGCCAGCGATCATCTGCGCCTGCCGGACAACCAGAGTTACCGCCTGTATGCCGACATCGGTCGCCCGTTTGTGGTCTGGAACGTCTTTGCCACACCGGAGTTTTCCCTGGCAGCGCAAAATCACTGCTTTCCGATTGCCGGCTGCGTGGCCTATCGCGGTTACTACAGCCAGGGTGCAGCCCGCGGCGAGGCTGCCTTGCAGCGACTGCAAGGTATGGACGTTTCGATTGGCGGCGTCGAGGCCTATTCGACGCTCGGCTGGTTCAACGATCCGATCATCAGCTCCATGATGAATTGGGGCGACGAGCGGCTGGCCACGTTGATCTTCCACGAGCTCGCCCATCAACGTCTTTATGTCAAAGACGACACGGAATTCAACGAGTCATTGGCGACATTCGTGGAGCAGGAAGGCACCAGGCAATGGCGCGCCTTGCGTCGCCTGCCGCCGGATAACGGCGCACAAGCCCGGCAACGTGATCAATTCATCGAACTGGTACTGGCGACCCGCTCGCGACTCGAACAGCTCTACACCCTGCCTCTCACACCTGAACAGATGCGCCAGCGCAAGGCGGCGGAATTTGAACGGTTACGCGCTGAATACCGCAAGATCCGCGACAGCCAGTGGGCAGGAGACAAACGCTATGACGCCTGGATAAATGCCCCGCTGAACAACGCCCGGTTGCTGCCATTCGGCTTGTATGACCAATGGGTGCCGGCGTTCGAGGCGCTGTTCCGGCAGGCGCATGGGGACTGGCCTGCTTTTTATGCGGCCGCAGAGAAACTCGGAGCACTGCCAGTGGCAGACCGCAAGGCGGCGCTGAAGGTGTTGGCAGGACCATGAGAATTTGCAGCTGCGCTGCAAGTACGCCATCGCGGGCAAGCCTTTACAGCGATGGCGTACTGTTTAACCCCGCAAAAACGCCTGATGCAGCTCATCCAGCGTTTCAAAATGATAAGCAGGGGTTTGTGCACTCAGCTCCTCACGGCTGCCGAAACCATACCCCACCGCAGCCGCATCCAGACCGTTGCTGCGCGCGCCGATGAGGTCGTGCTTGCGGTCGCCGATCATCAGGGTGGTGGTCGGGTCCAGACCTTCTTCGGCCATCAGGTGAGCAAGCAGCTCGACCTTATTGGTGCGGGTACCGTCCAGTTCACTGCCGTAGATCACCTTGAAATGTTTGGCGAAATCAAAATGCCGGGCAATCTCACGGGCGAAAATCCATGGTTTGGAGGTCGCGATATACAGCTGGCGGCCCTGCCCGCCGAGGGTTTCCAGCAGAGGTGTAACCCCGTCGAAGACCCTGTTTTCATACAATCCGGTGACCTTGAAGCGCTCACGGTAAAAATTCACCGCCTCCCAGGCCTTGGGCTCGTCGAAGTCGTAAAACTGCATGAAGGCCTGCAGCAATGGCGGACCAATAAAGTGTTCAAGCCGGGAAAGGTCGGGCTCATCGATCCCAAGTTTGGCCAAGGCGAACTGAATCGAGCGGGTGATGCCCTCGCGAGGGTCGGTCAGCGTGCCATCAAGGTCGAACAAAACGTTCTGGTAATGCATGTGCAATCCTGAGTTGAGTGTGCCGGGTCAGAGCTGGTCGTAGCCTTCAGCCAGATGCAGGTCCTTGAGTTTCACGTAGTTCGCCGCGCTGTAGGTGAAAAAAGCGCGCTCCTTGTCAGTCAGCTCACGAACCTGCTTCACCGGGCTGCCGACATACAGAAAACCGCTTTCCAGGCGTTTTCCCGGAGGCACCAGGCTGCCTGCGCCGATGATCACATCATCGGCGACCACCGCGCCGTCCATGACAATACTGCCCATGCCAATCAATACCCGGCTGCCCACACTGCACCCGTGAAGCATGACCTTGTGGGCGATGGTCACGTCGTCGCCGATCAGCAACGGGAAGCCATCAGGATTAAACGGGCCGGCATGGGTGATGTGCAGCACGCAGCCATCCTGGACACTGGTACGCGCACCAATGCGGATGCGGTGCATGTCGCCACGAATCACCGTGAGCGGCCAGACGGAACTGTCTTCGCCGATTTCGACGTCACCGATAACCACCGCCGAACTGTCGACAAAAGCGCCCTTGCCCAGCGATGGCGTGTGGTTCTGATACTTGCGAAGCGTCACGATAGGCTCTCTCTCTGTTGCTGATAGCTGCGGTCGGCGTCGATTGTAATTAAGATGGGGCAATGTTTCTTCCAGCCAAGGTGCCAACCGTGAGCGTGAACAACCCTCTTTTGCAGTCCTACGACCTGCCGCCGTTCTCCGCGATCCGTGCCGAGCACGTGCAACCGGCCATTGAACAGATCCTGGCGGATAACCGCGCCGCCATTATCGAGATCCTCAAGACCCAGGGCAAACAACCGACCTGGGTCGGCCTGGTGTTGGCGATGGACGAACTGAACGATCGCCTGGGCGCCGCCTGGAGCCCTGTCAGCCACCTGAATGCGGTGTGCAACAGCGCTGAATTGCGCGAAGCCTACGAATCCTGCCTGCCAGCCTTGAGCGCCTACTCCACCGAGATGGGCCAGAATCGCGAGTTGTTCCAGGCCTTCGAAGCCCTGGCCAACAGCCCGGAAGCTGAAGGATTTGACGTTGCGCAGAAAACTATCCTGGAACACTCGCTGCGCGACTTCCGTCTGTCGGGCATCGACCTGCCGGAAGCCGAGCAGAAGCGTTACGCTGATGTACAGAGCAAGCTGTCGGAGCTGGGCAGCCGCTTCTCCAACCAGTTGCTCGACGCCACCCAGGCGTGGACCAAGCACGTCACCGATGAGGCCAAACTGGCCGGCCTGACGGATTCCGCCAAGGCGCAGATGGCCGCCGCCGCGCAGGCCAAGGGGCTGGATGGCTGGTTGATCAGCCTGGAGTTCCCGAGCTACTACGCAGTGATGACCTACGCCCACGACCGCGCCCTGCGTGAAGAAGTCTACGCCGCCTACTGCACCCGTGCTTCGGACCAGGGCCCAAATGCTGGCCAGAATGATAACGGCCCGGTCATGGAAGAAATCCTCGACCTGCGCCAGGAGCTCGCCAAACTGCTGGGCTTCGCCAGCTTTTCAGAACTGAGCCTGGCCACCAAAATGGCCGAGTCCAGCGACCAGGTAATCAGCTTCCTGCGCGACCTGGCCAAGCGCAGCAAGCCTTTCGCTGCCCAGGACCTCGAACAGCTCAAGGCCTACGCCGCCGAACAAGGCTGCCCGGACCTGCAAAGCTGGGACAGCGGTTTCTATGGGGAAAAACTGCGCGAACAACGTTACAGCGTTGCCCAGGAAACACTTCGCGCCTATTTCCCGATCGACAAAGTACTCAGCGGGTTGTTCGCAATCGTGCAGCGCCTATACGGTATCGAGATCGCCGAGCAGAAAGGTTTCGACACCTGGCACCCGGATGTACGCCTGTTCGAAATCAAGGAAAATGGTCAGCACGTGGGCCGGTTCTTCTTCGACCTGTATGCCCGCGCCAACAAGCGCGGCGGAGCCTGGATGGACGGTGCCCGTGATCGTCGTCGCACCGCTGACGGTTTGCTACAGAATCCCGTGGCCAACCTGGTGTGCAACTTCACGCCAGCCGACAGTGGCAAACCAGCCCTGTTGACCCACGATGAAGTGACCACGCTGTTCCACGAATTCGGCCACGGTCTGCACCACCTGCTGACCCGCGTCGAACACGCCGGCGTATCCGGCATCAACGGTGTGGCCTGGGATGCGGTCGAACTGCCAAGCCAGTTCATGGAGAACTGGTGCTGGGAGCCCCAAGGGCTGGCATTAATCTCGGGTCACTACGAGACCGGCGAACCGCTGCCTCAGGACCTGCTGGAAAAAATGCTGGCCGCGAAAAACTTCCAGTCCGGGCTGATGATGGTCCGTCAACTGGAGTTCTCGCTGTTCGATTTCGAGCTGCACGCCACCCACGGTGATGGCCGCAGCGTACTGCAAGTACTCGAAGGGGTGCGTGACGAAGTCTCGGTGATGCGTCCACCGGCCTACAACCGCTTCCCCAACAGCTTCGCGCACATCTTCGCCGGCGGATACGCGGCGGGTTACTACAGCTACAAGTGGGCTGAAGTGTTGTCCGCCGACGCTTTCTCCAAATTTGAAGAAGACGGCGTACTCAATGAACAAACCGGTCGCGCCTTCCGCGAGGCGATCCTGGCACGCGGCGGTTCCCAGGAGCCTATGGTGCTGTTCGTCGACTTCCGTGGCCGTGAGCCATCGATTGACGCACTCTTGCGCCACAGCGGCCTGAGTGAGGACGCAGCAGCATGAGCGAGGGGCCTGTGATTACCAAGAGACGCTTCATCGCCGGCGCAGTTTGCCCGGCTTGTAGCGAGCCGGACAAGCTGATGATGTGGAGCGAAAACGACGTTCCCCATCGAGAATGTGTGGCCTGCGGTTATGCCGACACCCTCAATGAACAAGGCTTGTCAGTGCCCAGGGAATTGGGCACTCGGGTCAACACTTCAGCACTGAAAGTCGCGGACGCGAAAGTTCAGGCGGTGCAGTTTTTCCCGAATCCAAAATTGAAAAAGAAGCCTGACGAGCAACAGTGAGTTACCGCCACCCTTTACCCGTGAATGGGAATGGGGTGGCACTGCTCCCCCAGCGCGCGTTTATTCTACATTTGCCGACTTGAGCCAACTCTTCATCGAGCAAGCAGCGAAAGGGCTGGTGCTGCAATCACCATTGGCCAATGCCGTACGCAGTTTGCCAGTATCGGCCTGCAGGATGTAACGCACACCATCGCGGTAATGGGAATTGTCTCCGAAGCCGCCTTGGGTCATTTCATCCAGGGCCTCCTCCTTGCTCCACCCCTGGATGACGACTCGATACATCGCCGCCATCAAACCGGTGCGATCGGAGCCATGCTTGCAGTGCATCAGCACAGGCCCCTTGCTTTCTGCATCGCGGATAGTTCGAAGCACCTTAAGTACATCCGCATCATCGACGTGATTAGTTCGATACGGCAGTTGTACCTGGGTGACTCCAGGTGACGACAACCAGCCCAAATCTGGCTCGGGCAGGAAGTTAATGACCGTGGCTACCTTGAGCCGTCCCAGTAGAGGCACTGCCTCTCGATCTGGCAACGCGCTTCGGTATAGCGTCGGGGTCATCTGAAACAGGTTGTACCGAATTTCCACCGGTTGCGCCCATTCTTCCGGACGCGTCGACCCCGTGTCTTCGGCATGAGCGTACGAGCAACCGAAAATTGCGGCCAGCAAGCATAAGAGTGCAGCAGGTGAAAAACCGGGTGGGAACATGCTCGAACGACCATGGGCAGATGTGGATAATTGACCACAGTTTTACTGCCGAACAGTCAATGATATGTGAGGTATTTGTCAAAGAACCGTGAATGAAAAAAAACGGCGCAAAGATTCGCGCCGAAAGTCAGGGAGCCCGCTCGACAAGTATTCGTTTTAAACAGTTAGAACAGCGTAATGCTTACATCAGGGGTTAACGATTTTTGAATACGCTTTAGCCAATGCCAGAAGAATGGCCTTATCCTGCGGATCGAAATCGCCGTCGCCATCCAGATCGCAGTGGGCTGGGCCCATGGTGAAGGTTATCCCGCCATCGTTCGATACGGCTTCACGATGAATGCACTTCAAGAGATAGTCGACTCTATCGCCATTAACGGGATGATAGCCCTCCTCTTTTGTAGCGAACTGCATGGACACCCGAACTTCCATCGGACTTACGACTGAAGGCCTCAGCAATTGAAGAAAGATGCCGCGCTGGTTGTAGAAAGACATTTATTAAATCCTTTTAATAATTGGGGCATGAACACTTTCCGTGAACCAGGAGCATACTGACAGTGCTGCTGATCACGCCAGCCGCGATATATTTCTCAAGATGACCTGAACCTCTCAATCATAGCCAGGCGCCCAATGGCACTGGTCGAACGCGCCATCGCCATGTACTGTATGGGCATACAGCTCAAGAGACACTTTCGATGGCTACTCCACTTCCGCCGCGTGGCCGGGGCACCGCCACCAACCCGCACAATCGTTTCGCGCCGAACCGTTCGGTAGCCGAGGACGACGGTTGGTACCAGGAAGTACCGCTCACCCAAGGCACGGAAGTACGCTTCGAAACGGCGAAGACCATCATCACCCGTAACAACTCCCCAGACCTGCCTTTCGATCGCTCGATCAACCCTTACCGCGGGTGTGAACACGGTTGCATTTACTGCTATGCCCGGCCCAGCCATGCGTATTGGGACATGTCGCCCGGACTCGATTTCGAAACCCGGCTGATCGCCAAGACCAATGCCGCCGACGTGCTGGAAGAGCAGCTGTCACGACGGGGCTATCAGTGCGCCCCCATCAACCTGGGTTCCAACACCGACCCGTACCAGCCGATCGAACGCGAACACGGGATTACCCGCAAAACCCTGGAAGTTTTGCTGCGCTACCGCCATCCGGTCACCATCATCACCAAGGGTTCGCTGATTCTTCGAGACCTGGACCTGCTGACCGAACTCGCCCGGCGGCGGCTGGTGGCGGTGATGATCAGCCTGACCACGCTGGACGATGAGCTCAAGCGCATTCTCGAGCCCCGCGCCGCAGCACCGAAGGCCCGGCTGCGGGCAATCCGTGTGATGCGTGACGCCGGTATTCCTGTAGGGGTGCTGTGTTCGCCGATGATTCCAATGATCAACGACAGCGAACTCGAAAGCCTGCTTACCGAAGCGCAGGCAGCCGGTGCCCAGAGTGCAGCCTACATGATGTTGCGCCTGCCTCTGGAGGTGGCACCTTTATTCGAGGAATGGCTGGCCGCGCATTATCCTCAGCGAGCTGCGCATGTATTGAGCCTGATCCGCCAAAGCCGTGGAGGGGAGCTGTACGACAGTCGATTCGGCGCTCGAATGCGCGGCGAAGGCCCCTTTGCCGACTTGCTGGCGCAGCGCTTCGCCAAGACCATCAAACGCCTGGGGCTCAATCGTCGGGAAGGTTTTGATCTGGACTGCAGTGCCTTCTGTCCCCCGGGTCGCCAAATGTCGCTGATTTAGGGAGAATTAGCCTATTGTTGAAGCGGCACAAAGCATGTGGCCACCACACCAGTCACGTTTTTTGTGACCTGGAACACATGTTCTAGAGCGGTTGATTCAGTTTGAGTTAAGTTTCGCGGGCTACCTTGTTCATCGAGTGACTGACGGGTCGAGATTTCTTGGCCTGGATGTTTTTAACAGCCACTGGCTTCACATCGGACAACACGGGACAATTCCCCCACTCCGCCCAAGAGGATGAATTTATGAGTGACAAGGATAAACAGCCGCTGGCTGCGTCGGCTTCCGCCCAACCCGAAGCGGAGTCTGCCGATGCAGCGCTGCAGCATATCGTTGATGGCTTCTTGCATTTTCATCACGACGTCTTCCCCCAGCAGGAAGAACTCTTCAAAAAGCTCGCGACGGCACAAAGTCCCCGGGCAATGTTCATCGCTTGCGCCGACTCGCGCATCGTTCCTGAACTGATTACTCAAAGCGCGCCCGGCGATCTGTTTGTGACCCGTAACGTAGGCAACGTCGTGCCACCTTATGGGCAAATGAACGGCGGCGTTTCCACTGCCATCGAATATGCGGTGCTGGCGCTGGGTGTACAGCACATCATCATCTGCGGACATTCCGACTGCGGCGCCATGCGCGCAGTTTTGAACCCCGATAGCCTGGAAAAAATGCCGACGGTCAAAGCCTGGCTGCGGCACGCAGAAGTGGCGAAAACCATGGTTCATGAGAACTGCAACTGCGCCGACGAAAACGAAAGCATGCATGTCCTCACTGAAGAGAACGTGATCGCGCAACTCCAGCACCTGCGCACGCACCCATCCGTGGCTTCGCGCATGGCCAACGGCCAACTGTTCATCCATGGCTGGGTCTACAACATCGAAACCAGCGAAATAAAAGCTTACGACGCGGACAAAGGTTGTTTCCTGCCATTGGATGGCAGCCATCCGATCCCCGTGGCGACGCCCAAAGCGCGCTTCTAACGCCTCCTAAACCCCTGTGTAGCAAAGCCGGCCGCTGAATAAGCAGCCTGGCTTTGCCACGCCTGAAGAAATGTCGGGAGAATCAACATGCGTGCTGCGCAACTCAAAGCTGCACTGCCGCGGGAGCTGCTGGCTTCGGTGGTCGTATTTCTGGTGGCCCTGCCCTTGTGCATGGGTATCGCCATCGCTTCCGGCCTGCCACCCGCCAAAGGCCTGATCACCGGGATCATCGGCGGCCTGGTTGTAGGCTGGCTCGCCGGCTCCCCCTTGCAAGTCAGCGGTCCTGCCGCCGGGCTTGCGGTACTCGTCTTCGAACTCGTGCGTCAGCATGGTATTGCCATGCTGGGGCCGATCCTGCTCTTAGCGGGTTTCCTGCAACTGGTGGCCGGTCGGTTGAAACTGGGCTGCTGGTTTCGGGTGACGGCACCCGCCGTGGTCTACGGCATGCTCGCAGGCATTGGCGTGCTGATCGTATTGTCCCAAGTGCATGTGATGCTCGACGCCGTGCCCAAACCTTCCGGCCTGGACAACCTGGCCACCTTCCCCGCAGCCGTTGCGCAAGCTTTGCCATCGGTGGGCTGGCAGGCTGGTTTGCTCGGCCTGGGGACGATTGCAGTGATGTGGCTGTGGGAAAAATTTCGTCCGCACTCACTGCGCTTCATACCTGGCGCCTTGCTCGGTGTAGGGCTGGCAACCGGGGCCAGCCTGGTGTTGGCCTTGCAGGTCAAACGAGTGGAAGTCCCGGCTAACCTCGCGGAAGCGATCGACTGGCTGAAACCGGCGGACTTGCTCAACCTGGCCGACCCCACCCTGCTGATCGCGGCGTTTGCCGTGGCATTTATCGCCAGCGCCGAAACCTTGCTCTCCGCCGCCGCCGTCGACCGCATGCACAGTGGCCAGCGCTCTGACTTCGATCGGGAGCTGTCTGCCCAAGGTGTGGGCAACATGCTCTGCGGCCTGCTGGGTGCGTTGCCAATGACCGGCGTGATCGTGCGGAGCTCGGCCAACGTGCAAGCCGGCGCGACCACGCGATTGTCGACGATTTTCCACGGGCTATGGTTGCTGGCTTTCGTCCTGTTGCTCTCCAGTGTGCTGCAGAGCATTCCGGTAGCGAGCCTGGCGGGCGTTCTGGTTTACACCGGTTTCAAACTGGTCGACCTCAAGGCGTTTCGCGGCCTGGGGCGTTACGGCAGGATGCCGATGTTCACCTATGCGGCGACCGCATTGGCGATTGTCTTCACCGACCTGCTGACCGGCGTGTTGATCGGCTTTGGCCTGACGCTGGCGAAGCTGGCGTGGAAAGCTTCGCGCTTGAAGATCAGCCTGATCGACCTGCCTGCCGATGGCGAGATGGAGTTGCGCTTGAGCGGTGCCGCGACCTTTCTGAAGGTACCGGCGCTGACGCAGGTGCTGGGGACTATCCCGCCGGGCGCGACTGTGCACGTGCCGCTCAATAACCTGAGCTACATCGATCACTCGTGCCTGGAACTGCTCGAAGAGTGGGGACGAGCCAATGCGGCGAAAGGTTCGAAGCTGCTGATCGAGGCGCGTGGGTTGAAGCGCAGGCTGGAAGGGCGTTTACGGACCACTACTGGCGTAGGGTCTGCAGGGGTCTAAAGCAAAAGATCGCAGCCTTCGGCAGCTCCTACATTGGACCTGTGTGCATTGCGTAGGAGCTGCCGGAGGCTGCGATCTTTCAAGTATTACGGTTAAGCCGCAGGCTGATCCAGGTCCAGGCCCACGCCTAACCGGCGCGACATGCACGGCCAGCGTTTCCACGCGGCGCCAGTGTGCGGGCTGCTGAGCTTCTCGCGATAGGCTTCAACCGACTCCAGCGCAAAACTCTGGTCGTCGAGCATTTCGTCGAGCGCGTGATGCACGGCCTCGTCCAGCTGGTTGGCAAATTCCTCACCGATCAACTGGTGGGCAATCAGGTTGGCAACAGTCATGTCCAATGGGATCAAGGGCTGGCCAAGATGCTTGATGTACAGGTCATTGACCTCTTCGACAAAGCGATGTGCCAGGTACGCTTCATCCAGCAGGCTGTCGAGCCCGATGTGGCCGGCCATGATGGCGGGCGGCTGGAGGAAATACTGCTCGGCGATTTTCAACACTGGGGTGATCTGCGACTGGATACCCGCTTCCTTGGCCACTTCGTTGGCTGCATCCAGCAGGTCAGGCACCTCGTCAATGTAGGCCGCAACAAAACGAGTGAGCACACCCTTGGCGTCCGTCTCCGGCAGCTGGATGGACGGGTGCAGATGTGGCAGTTTGCTTTCCAGCTGACGAGTCAGCAAGCCAGTCTCGGCTTCGTGCTGTTGGGCTTTTTGGATCTGCTCGCGCAATGCGGCGGTGTTCATGAAAACTCCAGGAAACAAGGCAAAGAAATAGGGAAGACATAACTTAGCTGGCGCAGGAAAATTCTTCAGACGCATTTGTCATAATTATTTCACCCTTAAGACATCAAAGTTATATCCATTTGCCACCACTCGTCTGCATCCTTCTCCATTCGTGCCCTTGAGCGCAAGTGCGTCCTGTCACGGTTCATTTACCCCATCGCATTGCGAGGTCTCAGTCGCTGTCTATACTCGGGTTGGAATGGAGTTAGCTGATGACGCCCGACTGCACACGCAGCAAGGCCCGGCAATCAAGTTCGTAGTCTGAAAAGCCGCTCCCTTGCCACTGGTGAAAGCCGGCGGGATAACAAGAACGATAAGGGGAACCCGCAATGATGCGACATCCACACGTCTGGATGGGCCTCCTGTTGTGGTCGATTTTCAGTCAGGCGCAAGCGGCCTGGACTGTGAATATGGCGCCTGGAGCGACTGAAATCAGTCACGCAGTATTTGACCTGCACATGACCATTTTCTGGATTTGTGTAGTGATCGGCATCATCGTCTTCGGCGCCATGTTCTGGTCGATGATCCTCCACCGCCGCTCAACCGGGCAGGTGGCCGCAAAATTTCATGAAAGTACGACCGTAGAAATCCTCTGGACCATCGTGCCCTTCCTGATCCTGGTAGCGATGGCGGTTCCCGCGACTGCAACCCTGATCAAGATGTACGACACCAGTGAGCCGGATATCGATATCCAGGTCACCGGTTATCAGTGGAAGTGGCATTACAAATACCTGGGCCAGGACGTCGAGTTCTTCAGCAACCTGGCCACCCCCGCCGAGCAGATCCACAACAAGGAAACCAAGGGCGAGCACTATTTGCTCGAAGTCGACAAGCCGCTGGTGCTGCCGATTGGCGCCAAGGTGCGTTTCCTGGTGACCTCCGCCGACGTTATCCACTCCTGGTGGGTGCCCGCCTTTGCGGTCAAGCGCGATGCCATTCCCGGTTTCGTCAACGAAGCCTGGACACGCGTCGACAAGCCCGGCATCTACCGCGGTCAGTGCGCCGAGCTGTGCGGCAAGGACCACGGTTTCATGCCGATCGTGGTCGAGGTCAAGGAAAAGGCCGACTATGAAAAATGGCTGGGCGAACGCAAGGCTGAAGCGGCGCAGCTCAAGGAGCTGACCAGCAAAGAATGGACGCTCGACGAACTCAAGGAACGCGGTGACAAGGTCTATCACACCACCTGCGTAGCCTGTCACCAGGCCGAAGGCCAGGGCCTGCCGCCAATGTTCCCGGCACTCAAAGGCTCGAAAATCGCCACCGGACCGAAAGAAGGGCACTTGGGCATTGTCTTCCACGGCAAACCAGGCACCGCCATGGCAGCGTTCGGCAAGCAGCTCTCGGAAGTCGACATAGCAGCGGTCGTGACTTACGAGCGTAACGCCTGGGGCAACAATAAAGGCGACATGGTCACGCCAAAAGAAGTGCTGGAGCTGAAACAGGCGGAAAGCAAATGACCCGGTCTATTGCGTACCCAAGGAACCGGTCGGGGCAGCGTGCCCCGGCCTGCCCAGCCCATCTGTTTGCAGGAGACACGCCATGAGCGCCGTCATCGATGACCATGGTCATGCCGACCACGCCCACGGCCCCGCCAAAGGCCTGATGCGCTGGGTGCTGACCACCAACCACAAGGACATCGGCACACTGTACCTGTGGTTCGCGTTTTCCATGTTCCTGCTTGGCGGTTCGTTCGCGATGGTGATTCGCGCCGAGCTGTTCCAGCCGGGGCTGCAAATCGTCGAACCGGCCTTCTTTAATCAGATGACCACCATGCACGGCCTGGTGATGGTCTTCGGTGCGGTGATGCCGGCATTCGTTGGGCTGGCCAACTGGATGATCCCGTTGATGATCGGCGCGCCGGATATGGCCCTGCCGCGGATGAACAACTTCAGCTTCTGGCTATTGCCAGCTGCGTTCATCCTGCTGGTATCGACCCTGTTCACGCCCGGCGGCGGGCCTAACTTCGGCTGGACGTTCTACGCCCCGCTGTCGACAACCTATGCACCGGAAAGCGTGACTTTCTTCATCTTTGCCATCCACCTGATGGGGATCAGTTCGATCATGGGCGCGATCAACGTGATCGCCACCATCCTCAACCTGCGCGCTCCAGGCATGACGTTGATGAAAATGCCGCTGTTCGTCTGGACCTGGTTGATTACCGCTTTCCTGCTGATTGCGGTGATGCCGGTACTGGCCGGTTGCGTAACGATGATGCTGATGGACATCCACTTCGGCACCAGTTTCTTCAGTGCGGCCGGGGGCGGTGATCCGGTGTTGTTCCAGCACGTGTTCTGGTTCTTTGGGCACCCCGAGGTGTACATCATGATTCTGCCGGCCTTCGGTGCCGTCAGCTCGATCATCCCGACCTTTTCACGCAAGCCTCTGTTCGGTTACACCTCGATGGTCTACGCCACGGCGAGCATCGCGTTCCTGTCGTTCATCGTCTGGGCGCACCACATGTTCGTGGTCGGCATTCCGCTGGTGGGGGAGTTGTTCTTCATGTACGCCACGCTGCTGATCGCGGTACCGACCGGGGTCAAGGTGTTCAACTGGGCCAGCACCATGTGGCAAGGCTCGCTGACCTTCGAGACGCCGATGTTGTTCGCTGTGGCGTTCGTGATCCTGTTCTCCATTGGCGGCTTCTCCGGCTTGATGCTGGCCATCGCTCCGGCGGACTTCCAGTACCAGGACACCTACTTCGTGGTTGCGCATTTCCACTACGTGCTGGTGCCAGGGGCGATTTTCGGGATCTTCGCCTCGGCTTATTACTGGCTGCCGAAATGGACCGGCCACATGTACGACGAAACCCTCGGCAAGCTGCACTTCTGGCTGTCGTTCATCGGCATGAACATGGCCTTCTTCCCGATGCACTTCGTGGGGCTGGCAGGCATGCCGCGGCGGATTCCGGACTACAACCTGCAGTTCGCCGACTTCAACATGGTGTCGTCGATTGGTGCATTCATGTTCGGCACCACTCAGCTGTTCTTCCTGTTCATCGTGATCAAGACGATTCGCGGCGGCCCGCCAGCACCGGCCAAACCATGGGATGGCGCGGAGGGCCTGGAGTGGAGCATCCCGTCACCGGCGCCTTATCACACCTTCACCACGCCGCCGGAAGTGAAATGAACACCCTCGGCCTTGCACGAATTCCTGTGGGAGCTGGCTTGCCAGCTCCCACAGGGGTCTCGGTATGGAGTTGGAATCATGGCTGACTCGATTTCGATGAAAAAACTGGTCACCCGCCTGCTGATGGTGGTGGTGGCAATGTTCGTCTTCGGGTTTGCCCTGGTGCCCATCTACGACGTGATGTGCAAGGCATTCGGTATCAATGGCAAAACTTCCGGACAGTACGAAGGTGAACAGACGGTGGATCTGTCTCGCCAGGTACGCGTGCAGTTCCTGTCGACCAACTCCGCCGACATGTCCTGGGACTTCTATCCCAAGCACGATGAGTTGACCGCCAACCCTGGCGCCGTGAACGAGATGATCTTCATCGCCCACAACCCTACCGATCGCCCGATGAGCGCCCAGGCCGTGCCCAGCATCGCGCCCAGCGCTGCGGCAGCGTACTTCCACAAAACCGAATGTTTCTGCTTTACCCAGCAAGTGCTGCAGCCCGGTGAACGGATCGAGATGCCGGTACGTTTCATTGTTGACCGTGACATGCCCAAGGATGTGAAGCACCTGACGCTGTCCTACACGCTGTTCGATATCACCGCCCGACATCCCCCGGTAGCTGTAAACACTGGCGGCTGAGCGTGCCCGATAAGGAGAACAATAAATGGCAACTCATGAGCACTATTACGTACCGGCCCAGAGCAAGTGGCCGATCATCGCCACGGTCGGCATGTTCGTCACCGTGTTCGGCCTGGCCACCTGGTTCAACGACCTGAAAGCGGCGCGCCCGGAATCCCACGGCCCGCTGATCTTTTTCGTCGGCGGCCTGCTGGTGGCGTACATGCTGTTCGGCTGGTTCGGTACCGTGATCAAGGAAAGTCGCAGCGGCTTGTACAGCGCGCAGATGGACCGTTCATTTCGTTGGGGCATGAGCTGGTTCATCTTTTCGGAGGTGATGTTTTTCATCGCCTTCTTCGGTGCACTGTTCTACGTGCGCCACGTCTCCGGCCCTGCGCTCGGCGGAGAAGGCGCCAAAGGCATAGCTCACATGCTTTGGCCTAACTTCGAGTTCGTCTGGCCATTGCTGAACAACCCTGACTCGAAACTGTTTCCGCCACCCAAGGAAGTCATCAGCCCATGGGGCCTGCCGTTGCTCAACACGGTGTTGTTGGTGAGTTCCAGCGTGACCGTCACCATCGCCCACCACGCCTTGAAAAAGGGCCATCGCGGCGCGCTGAAGATCTGGCTGGCGATCACCGTGCTGCTGGGCTGCGCGTTCCTCTTTTTCCAGGCTGAAGAATACATCCACGCTTACAAGGAACTGGGCCTGACACTGGGTTCGGGCATCTACGGCGCGACGTTCTTCATGCTCACGGGGTTCCACGGCGCCCACGTGACCATGGGCACGATAATCCTGTTCGTGATGCTGATGCGGGTGATGCGCGGGCACTTCGACAACGAGCATCAGTTCGGCTTCGAAGCGGCGAGCTGGTACTGGCACTTCGTGGACGTGGTGTGGATCGGTTTGTTCGTCTTCGTCTACGTACTTTGAGGCATCACCAAGGCGCGTGAGACACCAGCTGGCCGCTGAAGAATCCCCAGGCGATCAAGCCGACGGTAATGGCGGCCAGGGCTACACGAACACTCAAGGCAATGACGAGACGGTTAGAGCTGCTGTCGTCCTTGACCAGAAAAAACAGGCCGCTGAACAGGCTGACAACCGTGGCAATCAGCATCAGGACGATGGCTGCTTTGAGCATGGTGAGACTCCAGGGGAAATGCGATGCACTTGAGTATAGCTATCGCGACTACCGACATTCTGGCGACGTCATGAAGCGCTTCCGGCCAGGCATCGTGCCGAGTTTGGTGGTGGCCTTGTTGCTGCCACTGCTGGTCTCGCTCGGTTTCTGGCAACTGAATCGCGGCGCGGAAAAAAGCGCGCTGCTGGACAGTTATGCCGAGCGCCGGCTGGCGGAACCGATGGCCAGCACTGCGTTACAGCACACCGAGGATCCTGCCTTCCGCCGGGTCGTGCTGCGTGGCCAGTTCGATGCCGCGCACAGCCTGCTGCTGGATAACCGCCAACGGGACGGCAAGGTCGGGGTCGAGTTGCTGCAGCCGTTTCAGGATCAAGCCAGCGGCCAATGGCTGCTGGTCAATCGCGGTTGGCTGCCCTGGCCGGACCGGCGCATCCCCGCGCAATTCACCACGCCTGGCGAGGTCTTGACCCTCACCGCCTGGGTCTACGTTGCTCCGGGCGCTACTTTCCAGCTTCACGCCGACCCGGCCACCACCACCTGGCCGCAACTGGTGACAGCGGTGGAACCGGCGAAGCTCTGGGCAGCATTGGAGCGTGATGGTTTCCCTTACGAATTACGTGCAGAACCGGGTCCCGGGATCTACCAGGCCGATTGGCCGGTGGTCGCCATGGGGCCAGAAAAACACATCGCTTATGCCGTGCAGTGGTTCGCCATGTCGATCGCCCTGCTCGGCCTGTTCATCTACCTCGGCTGGCACAACGCAAAGGAGAAACACCATGGGAGCGGCCATGAATCCACCCAGCATGTCTGAAGCGAAGTCGCCGGCAAGTCGGCGCAAAGGGCGTTTGCAGCTGCTGCTGATTCTGCTTGGGGTGATCGGTCCGATGATCCTCGCCACCGGCATGTACAAACTGCAGTTCTGGGTACCGGAGGGGCGCAGTTATCACGGCGAACTCATCGGCAATGGCCAGACCCGCGCCGATCTTGGCGTGCAGGCTCAGGAGCAACGCTGGCAAATGCTGGTGACTGCACCCAAAGACTGCTCGGTTGACTGCCAGCAGCTGGTGTACCTGGCGCGCCAGGTGCAGATCGGCCTCTCCCGCGATGCATCCCGGGCCAGTCACGCCCTGGCCGCCGCGCAGCCGCTCAACAGCGAGTACGAAGCCAAGCTCGCCCGCGAATACCCACAACTGCAACGTTATCCCATGGACCTGACCACGTTCAGCAAGACCACTGGTGACCACGCCGTGCCGCAGCTGTGGATCATCGACCCCCACGGCAACCTGGTGCTGCGCTACGACCCGACCGTCAAGGGCAAGGACCTGCTCAACGACCTGCGCCACCTGCTGAAACTGTCGAACATCGGATAAGGGCATCGTCATGGCCAAACCTGGATTTCGCCTCGCGCTGTTTGCCACCCTGCTGGCACTGATAGTGGTGCTGCTCGGCGCCTATACCCGCCTGACCCACGCCGGCCTTGGCTGTCCGGACTGGCCGGGCTGCTACGGCTTCATCAGCGTGCCAAAAAGCGAGGCCCAGCTGGCCCATGCCGAATTGCATTTCCCCGACACGCCCGTCGAAGCCCATAAAGGCTGGAACGAGATGATCCATCGGTACTTTGCCGGCACCCTTGGGCTGCTGATTGCCGTACTGGCCGGCCGTGCGTGGGTGCATCGTCGGCACCCGGGGCAACCGGTGAAGTTGCCGTTGTTTTTGTTGGCCGTGGTGATCGCCCAGGCCGCGTTCGGCATGTGGACCGTGACGCTAAAGCTCTGGCCGCAAGTGGTCACCGGGCATCTACTCGGCGGCTTTGCCACCTTGAGCCTGTTGTTTCTCCTGACCTTGCGCCTGTCCGGGGTATTGCCCGCACTGACCGTGCCACGACGCCTGCAGCATTGGGCGACGGCTGGCTTGCTGCTGGTGATCGGACAGATCGCCCTTGGAGGCTGGGTCAGTTCGAACTATGCCGCCGTAGCCTGTATCGACTTCCCGACCTGCCACGGGCAATGGCTGCCGCCGGCTGATTTTGCCAACGGCTTTCACCTCACACAGCACATCGGCCCGAACTACCTGGGTGGACAACTGGACAGCGATGCCCGCACCGCGATTCACCTGACCCACCGAATCGGCGCGTTGCTGGTAACGCTTGTATTGCTCGGCCTGGCGTGGCAACTCAAGGTCGTCGGCATGACCCGGCTGGCGGGGCTGGTGCTGGTGGCACTTGCCGCCCAGATCACCCTCGGCATCAGCAACGTGCTGTTCCACCTGCCATTGCCGGTGGCCGTCGCGCATAACGCCGGCGGCGCGGCACTGCTGCTGACGTTGGTGCTGGTCAATTATCACGCGCGAACCAGCCTGGTTCGGGTCAAGCAGCAATTCCCTGCACGCTGGCGGTTCAGCCCGCGTAAACATTCAGCCGGGCCCATAACAATAAAAGGAGAGATGCCATGGCGACTCTGATCGGCGAACGTCACAGCCAGGCGATCTGGCGTGACTATCTGGAGCTGACCAAGCCGAAAGTGGTGGTGCTGATGCTGATCACCTCACTGGTCGGCATGTTCCTCGCGACCCGCGCCGGGGTGCCCTGGACGGTGCTGATCTTCGGTAACCTGGGGATTGCGTTGTGTGCCGGCGGCGCGGCGGCGGTCAACCATGTGGTGGATCGGCGCATTGATGCAGTCATGGCCCGCACACACAAACGGCCCCTGGCCGAAGGACGGGTTTCACCGGCCGCCGCGCTGACCTTTGCCCTGGTGCTGGCCGTGCTCGGCCAGGCCCTGCTGTTGACGTTCACCAACCCGTTGACCGCCTGGCTGACCCTGGCCTCCCTGCTGGGTTACGCGGTGGTCTACACCGGTTTCCTCAAGCGCGCGACTCCACAAAACATCGTCATCGGCGGATTGGCCGGTGCCGCGCCTCCGCTGCTTGGCTGGACCGCTGCGACCGGCCATGTCAGCGCCGAACCGCTGCTGCTGGTCCTGATCATATTCGCCTGGACCCCGCCGCACTTCTGGGCGCTGGCGATTCACCGCAAGGAGGAATACGCCAAGGCCGACATCCCGATGCTGCCCGTGACCCACGGCGAGCACTACACCAAGGTGCACATCCTGCTTTACACCTTCGCGTTGCTGGCCGTCAGCCTGATGCCTTACGTGATCCACATGAGCGGCCTGCTCTACCTGGCCTGCGCGCTCGTCCTGGGCGCGAGGTTCCTGCAATGGGCCGTGGTGCTGTACCGTGGCACTCGGCCGCACGCGGCGATCAACACCTTCAAGTACTCTATCTGGTACTTGTTCCTGCTGTTTATCGCGCTGCTCGTAGACCACTACTTACTGTTGAACCTATGACTCGAACCCAGAAAACCGTCTTCATCCTCGTCGCCCTGATCGCGCTTGTGCTGGGCCTGACCATCAATAAAGTGCTGTCTGGCAAAGGCCAGGGGGACCCGACGGAGTTGATCGACGCCGGCATCATCCTGCTGCCGCAAAGCCGCAACCTGCCGGATCTGACCATGACCGACCAGGATGGCAAGCCGGTTGCGGTCGACGAGTTGAAAGACAAATGGTCACTGCTGTTCTTCGGCTACACCTTCTGCCCGGACATCTGCCCGACCACCCTCGCCCAACTGCGCCAGATCAAGAGTGAGTTGCCGGCGGACGTGGTGGACAAGCTGCAGATCATCCTGGTCAGTGTCGACCCCAATCGCGACACGCCCAAGCAGCTTAAGCAGTACCTGGGCTACTTCGACCCGCAGTTCATCGGCCTGACGCCGACCTCGATCGCCGACCTGCAAAAATTCGCCAATGCGGTGAGCATCCCGTTCATCCCGGCAGATACCACCAAGCCAAACTACACGGTGGATCACAGCGGCAACCTGGCGGTGATTGGCCCGGATGGGACGCAGCGCGGGTTTATTCGGGCGCCGTTGAATAATGTGAAGCTGGTGGCGCAGTTGCCGGTGATGCTCAAACGCCAATAGTTTTTTGAGGCACAAAAAAAGATCGCAGTCTGCGCCAGCTCCTACGGAATCGGGTCGTTACCGATGCTTGTGCAGGAGCTGCCGAAGGCTGCGATCTTGTGTTTTTATCGCTAGATCAGAACGCTGGCAATACCGCGCCTTTGTACTTTTCCAGGATGAAAGCTTTGACTTCAGGGCTGTGCAGGGCCGCGACCAGTTTCTTCATGTCTTCGCTGTCCTTGTCGTCCGGACGGGCCACCAGAATGTTCACGTAGGGCGAGTCGTTGCCTTCGATGACCAGCGCGTCCTTGGACGGATCGAGCTTGGCCTCCAGCGCGTAGTTGGTGTTGATCAGCGCAAGGTCGACCTGGGTCAGCACGCGCGGGATGGTCGCCGCTTCCAGTTCGCGGAATTTCAGGTCCTTGGAATTCTCGGTGATGTCCTTGACGCTCGACAGGATGTTGTTCGAATCCTTCAACTTGATCAGCCCAGCCTTCTGCAGCAGCAACAGGGCGCGACCGCCATTGGTGGCGTCGTTGGGGATTACCACGTTGGCGCCGCCTGGCAAGTCGGCCAGGGTTTTGTGTTTGCTGGAATAGGCGCCCAGTGGTTCCAGGTGCACGCCGGCAATGGCGACCAGGTTGGTGCCCTTAGCCTTGTTGAACTCATCCAGGTATGGCTGGTGCTGGAAGAAGTTGGCGTCCAGGCGCTTCTCGGCCACTTGCACGTTGGGCTGGACATAGTCGGTGAAGACCTTGACCTTCAGGTCCACGCCGTCCTTGGCCAGGGCTGGCTTGATGAATTCGAGAATCTCTGCGTGCGGGACTGGCGTGGCGGCAACGGTCAGGGTGTCCGCCTGGGCAGAGAACGCAGCAACGGCGGCGAACGCGACGAGTAGTTTTTTCATTCAGCTAACTCCATGTGAGGCGCCAGTTATGCGGCGCCTGCCAGCGAATGGCCGGCTCATTTGCAAAAGACGAGAGTATTTATTTGCGGGAAAAATGCACAACCAATTTGTCACCAACGGTTTGCAGCACCTGGACCAGCACCAGCAGCAACACCACAGTCACCACCATCACATCGGTCTGGAAACGTTGATAGCCGAAACGGATCGCCAGGTCACCCAGGCCGCCAGCGCCGACGACACCGGCCATTGCCGTGTAGGACACCAATGTAATCGCTGTCACTGTAATCGCGGCGAAGATGCCCGGACGGGCTTCCGGCAGCAGGGCATTGGTGATGATCTGCCGAGTGGTCGCACCCATGGCCTGGGTCGCCTCGATGATGCCGCGATCCACTTCACGCAAGGCGGTTTCCACCAGTCGCGCGAAAAACGGCGTGGCGCCCACGACCAGCGGCGGAATCGCACCGCCTACACCCAGGGAGGTGCCGGTGATCAGCACAGTGAACGGAATCATCACGATCAACAGAATGATGAAGGGCAGCGAACGCAGGATGTTCACCACCAGCGACAGCAGGGCGTACAGCCCCTTGGCTTCGAGCAGTTGACGCGGGCTGCACAGGAACAGCAGCACACCCAGCGGCAGGCCCAACAGCACGGTGAACAACAGTGAACCGCCGAGCATCAGCAGCGTGTCGCCAGTGGCCAGCCAGATTTCGAACCAGTCGATGTTGGAGAAGAAACTTGTCAGGGCTTCCATCAGCGCAGCACCTCCATGTGAACGTCAGCCGCGGTGAAGCGGGCAAATGCCGCCTCCATGTCGCCACCGGTGACGGCCAGAGTGAGTTGCCCATAAGGGACGTCTTTGATGCGGTCGATGCGGCCGGCGAGGATGCTGTAGTCCACACCCGTTTCGCGAGCGACAGTACCCAGTAAAGGCGCGTAGGTCGCTTCGCCCTGGAATGTCAGACGCACGATGCGGCCTGGGACATGGGCGAAGTCGTCGCGTTGTTCGCCTTCATCGATCTGCTCGTCTTCCTGCACAAAGCGCTTGGTCGTCGGGTGCTTGGGATGCAGGAACACATCGGCAACCGAGCCCTGCTCGACGATCACACCAGAGTCCATTACCGCCACCTGGTCGCAGACCCGACGAATCACGTCCATTTCGTGAGTAATCAGCACGATGGTCAGCTTCAACTCGCGATTGATCTCAGCCAGCAACTGCAGGACCGACGCGGTGGTTTGCGGGTCCAGGGCGCTGGTGGCTTCGTCGCACAACAGGATTTTCGGCTTGGTGGCCAAGGCGCGGGCGATGCCAACGCGCTGCTTCTGCCCACCAGACAACTGAGCCGGGTATTTTTTGGCGTGATCGGACAGCCCGACCCGCGCCAGCAATTCGGCCACGCGCTGGTCGATCTCGCTGCGCGACAGCTCGCCGGCCAGGGTCAGGGGCAGCGCGACGTTATCGGCCACGGTCTTGGAGGCCAGCAGATTGAAGTGCTGGAAAATCATCCCGACCTGTTGGCGGAAGCGTCGCAGGCTGCTGGCGTCGAGCGCAGTGACTTCTTCGCCGTCGACGAAGATCTTGCCGCCAGTGGAATTCTCCAGACGATTGATCAGGCGCAGCAGGGTACTTTTGCCCGCGCCGGAGTGGCCGATCAGGCCAAACACCTGGCCATTCTCAATCGTCAGACTGGTCGGGTGCAGGGCGGGAATTTCCTTACCGGCGACGCGGTAGGTTTTGTGGACGTTTTGAAACTCGATCACGTAGCGAACCTTGTGGGGCGCGTTGGAAAAGGGTCAGCGGTTAGCCGGGCGCGCATTTTAGCCTGTCCGTATAGAGGTTCTTAGCATTTATTTCGCATTCAACCAGCGATTTGGC
This sequence comes from Pseudomonas sp. ES3-33, assembly GCF_000952175.1. Lineage (NCBI taxonomy): Bacteria > Pseudomonadati > Pseudomonadota > Gammaproteobacteria > Pseudomonadales > Pseudomonadaceae > Pseudomonas > Pseudomonas sp. ES3-33. The sequence goes on from NZ_JZRI01000055.1 coordinate 42,247, forward strand.
AATAACGCGATCAAAGGTCAGAAAAAAGGAACGGCTGAAACGGTCACCAGTCACTAATTAGGCAGCTCGAGAATCGCCAGGTGCCGTGCCTGGAACATTGCTCACAAGTCCGGCTAGGACGAGATCGCAAAGAGGAGTTTACGACTGATGAGTACCAAGAAACCTGCCACACCTAAAAGCGAACTGGCCGGGACCGATACCCTGGACCGTAACAATACCAATACCAAGCTCGACAGCCTGGAAACATTCCGCTCCGACGCCACAGGCCAGGCCTTGCGCACCAATCAGGGCGTAAAGGTTTCGGACAATCAGAACACGTTGAAGGTCGGCGCGCGCGGGCCTTCGCTGCTCGAAGACTTCATCATGCGTGAAAAAATCACGCACTTTGACCACGAGCGTATTCCCGAGCGTATCGTCCACGCCCGCGGCACCGGTGCTCATGGATACTTCCAGGCCTACGAAAACCATGCGGCATTGACCAAGGCCGGTTTCCTCCAGGACCCGGGCAAGAAAACCCCGGTATTCACCCGCTTCTCCACGGTGCAGGGCCCTCGCGGCTCGGGCGATACCGTGCGCGATGTGCGCGGTTTTGCCGTGAAGTTTTTCACCGACGAAGGCAACTTCGATCTGGTGGGCAACAACATGCCGGTGTTTTTCATCCAGGATGCGATCAAGTTTCCCGACTTCGTCCACGCCGTGAAACCTGAGCCCCACAACGAAATTCCTACTGGCGGCTCTGCCCACGATACCTTCTGGGACTTTGTTTCGCTGGTCCCGGAGTCGGCGCACATGGTGATCTGGGCCATGTCCGACCGCGCGATTCCCAAGAGCCTGCGCAGCATGCAGGGCTTCGGCGTGCACACCTTCCGGCTGATCAACGCCGAAGGCAAATCGCGCTTCGTCAAATTCCACTGGCGCCCTTCCAACGGCACCTGCTCGCTGGTTTGGGATGAAGCACAGAAGCTCGCCGGCAAAGACACCGACTTCCACCGTCGAGATCTGTGGGAAGCGATCGAGATGGGCGATTACCCGGAATGGGAATTGGGCGTGCAGATTGTCGAAGAGGAAAACGAACACTCCTTCGACTTCGACATTCTCGACCCGACCAAGATCATCCCCGAGGAAATCGTGCCTATCACGCCACTGGGCAAAATGGTGCTGAACCGCAACCCGGATAACTTCTTCGCCGAAACCGAACAGGTCGCGTTCTGCCCGGGGCACATCGTGCCAGGCATCGATTTCTCCAATGACCCGCTGCTGCAAGGCCGGCTGTTTTCTTACACCGACACGCAGATCAGCCGTCTTGGCGGCCCCAACTTCCACGAAATCCCGATCAACCGTCCGGTGGCACCGTTCCACAACGGCCAGCGCGACGCGCTGCACCGCACCACGATCGACAAGGGCCGTGCGGCCTACGAGCCTAACTCCATCGACGGCGGCTGGCCGAAAGAGACGCCGCCGGCGGCACAGGACGGTGGTTTCGAGTCCTATCCCGAACGCATCGACGCCAACAAGATCCGCCAGCGCAGCGAGTCATTCAGCGACCACTTCTCCCAGGCGCGGCTGTTCTTCCACAGCATGACCAAGCACGAGCAGGAACACATCATTGCGGCCTACAGCTTCGAGCTGGGCAAAGTCGAACGTGAGTTCATTCGTGCCCGTCAGGTGAACGAGATCCTCGCCAACATTGATCTTGAACTGGCCGCACGCGTAGCCGCTAACCTCGGTTTGCCGGCACCCAAGGCCGGCACGGTCGATGTGCCGAAGACGTCGCTGGATCGCTCACCCGCGCTCAGCCAGGCCAACCTTCTGCCCGGCAACATAAAGAGCCGCAAGGTGGCGATTCTGGCGGCCAACGGTGTCGATGGCGCAGCGATTGACGCGCTGAAAAAGGCGCTGGCAGCCGAAGGGGCGCACGCCAAGCTGCTGGGGCCGACTTCGGCACCGGTGAAGACCGCAGACGGCAAGACACTGCCGGTGGATGCGTCGATGGAAGGCTTGCCGTCAGTGGCGTTTGACGCGGTGTTCGTGCCCGGTGGCGCAGCGTCGATCAAGGCCTTGAGCACCGATGGGGTGGCGCTGCATTACGTGCTGGAAGCCTACAAGCATCTGAAGGCGATCGCCTTGCACGGCGAAGCCAAGCAGTTGCTGGACGTGCTGAAGCTAGAAGCGGATGCGGGATTGATCGTGGGGGCGGATACGAAGCTGTTCAAACCGTTTATTGCAGCGATCGGGCAACATCGGGTTTGGGATCGTGAGCCGAAAGCCAAGGCGGTTCCGGCTTAATATTTGTTGCGTTTGTAAGGATGCCATCGCGGGCAAGCCTTGCTCCCACAGGGTTTACGGCTGAACACACAGGCTGTGATCAGCGCTAACCACTGTAGGAGCGAGCTTGCTCGCGATGCTTTTAAGGTTTACGCGGAATCAAAACCATCTGCGCAGGAATATTGCGCAGAATCTGCTTCTTCAGCTTCAGATCAAAGCCCGAATCCAGCTTCTTCACTCGCTTGGTCAACAAAGTTGCCAACCATGGATAGTCCTGGGTGCGCGGCGCCTGAATGCTGACATCGCACTGATAATTCACTACATCGGCAGCGATCGCGTCCAACTGGCGGCGCAACTTGGCCATATCTGTCAGGTTTAGCGCCACCGTGGTGCTTTCGGCCGTAGGGTCGATGACTTTGGCCGGTGGCTTGGCTTCGGCCGCCATGAGCGCCGCTTCCGCTTTATCCAGTTCGGCCTTGCGTGCATTGACGATGGCATTGTTGACTCCGCCGGTCAGCGCGGGTGCCTTGGGCATCAGCGCCCGAGCCCGGCTGAGGGCCGTGGCGGCAGCATTCACATCACCTTTTTGCAGCACAATGCGGCTACGCAGCAGATAAGCCTCGGCCAATTGACGCTGGTACTGCTCGAGCGATTGGTCATTCGGGGCCTCGGCCTGCAAGGCAGCCAGTTGCCCTTCGGCAGTCGCCAGCTCACTGCTGGCGAGGCTTTGTTCCAGTTGCGCGACAGCCGCAGCTCGCGCATCAGTGACCTCGGGGGTCGCCGGTGGCGTACTTTGGCAAGCGCCCAGCAGCATGGAAAATGCGACAAGGAGCAGATAACGGGAGGTGAACGGCTTCATTCCTGCGACTCTCTATTTGCGCAAAAAACGAGCAAGTCTACACCCCTCGACGGGGCAGGACAAAACTCAGCAGAAACAGCGCGGCCGCCGTCACCACAATCGACGGGCCCGCCGGAGTGTCCTTGAACCAGGACAACGCCAGGCCGCCACACACGGCGAGCATGCCCAGCAGGCTCGCGCCCAGTGCCATCTGCTCCGGCGAGCGAGCGTGACGCTGCGCTGCCGCCGCCGGAATGATCAGCAGCGAAGTGATCAGCAACACCCCGACAATTTTCATCGCGACCGCAATGACCACGGCAATCAGCAGCATCAAGGTCAGGCGCAGAGATGCCACCGGCAACCCCTCAACCTTGGCCAATTCCTCGTGCACAGTGATGGCCAGCAAAGGTCGCCACATCGCCAACAGCACCACAAGAACCGCCGCACTTCCGCCGAGAATCCAGGCCAGATCGCCGGGACTGATGGCGAGCAGGTCGCCAAACAGATAGGCCATCAGGTCTATCCGCACTTCATGCATGAAGCTTAGTACCACCAGGCCCAATGAGAGGGTGCTTGGTGCAAGAATCCCCAATAGCGTGTCCGACGCCAGAGGCTGGCGTTGCTGCAAGGTCACCAGCAGCACCGCCAGCAACAGACAGCCCACGGTGACCGCAACGGCAGGACTGACATCCAGCAGGAAACCCAAGGCTACCCCGAGCAGGGCGGCATGGGACAGGGTGTCGCCAAAGTAGGCCATGCGCCGCCACACCACAAACGAACCCAGCGGCCCCGCCACCAGCGCCAGGGCCAAGCCTGCAAGAAGGGCGTAGAGCAGAAAATCAGCCATGCTTGCAGCTATCTCCATGAACATGGGTAGAGGCCGGTGAGGCCGTACTGACCACCGAACCATGCAGGTCATGGGCATGGTCATGGTGGTGGTGGTAGATCGCCAGGCTTTGCGCGTTCTTGCCGAACAACTCGACAAAGGCCGGATCGCCGCTGACTTGCTCGGGGTGCCCGGAACAGCACACATGGCGATTCAGGCACACCACCTGATCGGTCGTGCTCATCACCAGGTGCAAGTCGTGAGACACCATCAGGACGCCGCAACCGTGGCGATCGCGCAATCGGGTGATCAGGCTGTAGAGCTCGGCCTGACCCGCCACGTCCACGCCCTGTACCGGCTCATCAAGCACCAGCAGTTCAGGTTCGCGCAACAGCGCGCGGGCCAGCAGCACCCGTTGCATCTCGCCGCCGGAAACACTTTGCACCGGGCTGTCGATCACGTGCTCGGCACCGACCTCCTTCAAAGCAGCCAAGGCCCTGGCACGGTCTACACCCGGCACCAGGCGCAGAAAGCGCAGCACCGAGAGCGGCAGCGTCGGGTCGACGTGAAGTTTTTGCGGCATGTAACCAACCCGCAGCTTCGGCTTGCGCCAAACGCTGCCACTGTCCGGTTTCAACAGACCTAACACGGCCCTTACCAAGGTCGTCTTACCCGCACCGTTCGGACCGATCAAGGTAACGATTTGCCCGGGTTCCACGCCAAGTTCGATGTTATCGAGGACGTTTTGCCCGGCGAAGGTTACGGTAACCTGTTCAAGACGGATCAGCGCGTTGCTCATCAAGCCCCCTGGCAACCCGAGCACAGCCCGACGACCTCAACGGTCTGGCCTTCAACCACAAACCCGACATCACTGGCGCTGTCGATGATCGCGTCGCTGATGGACTTCTGTTCAAGCTCGATAGCTGCGTGACACTCCCGGCAGATCAGGAACTGGCCCTGATGCGCATGCTCGGGGTGATTGCAGCCGATGAAAGCGTTGAGTGACGAGATCCGGTGCACCAGGCCGTTTTCCAGCAGGAAATCCAGGGCCCGGTATACGGTAGGCGGCGCGGCTCGTCGGCCGTCCTGTTCGCTGAGCACCGCAAGAATGTCGTACGCCCCCAGCGGCTTGTGGCTTTGCCACACCAGTTCCAGCACCCGACGGCGCAAGGCTGTCAGGCGCAGGCCTTGACGCGCGCACAGGGCGTCAGCCTCCGACAGAGCGCTGTGGACGCAATGAGAGTGGTCATGGGGACGACTGGCTATCGGTGTTTTTGGCATGAGCGGCGACGAGTTTTGTGAGAGACGTTATTATGTTACCCCTTCTCGCCTCTTCGAGTGGTCATTGTGTCCCGACTTTTTTCTTTCTTTGTTACATTTCTCGCCAGTTCGATCATGATGGCCAGTGCCCATGCCGAGGTGCGGGTGTTGACCAGCATCAAGCCTCTGCAACTGATCGCTGCGGCCGTCCAGGACGGCGTGGCGATTCCGGAAGTACTGCTGCCGCCTGGCGCTTCTGCGCACAATTATGCCCTGCGCCCATCCGATGTACGAAAGGTGCAGGCCGTCGATCTCGTCTACTGGATCGGCCCCGATATGGAAGGCTTCCTGCCTCGCGTGCTGAAAGGTCGCACGCTGCCAAGCGTCGCCGTGCAGGACCTGCCGGGTCTGAAATTGCGCCATTTTGCCCAAGACAGTCATTCCCATGCCGAGGAAGCGGACGAGCATGATCATGATCATCGTCCGGGCAGCCTGGATGCGCATTTGTGGTTGTCCCCGGTCAACGCCCGGGTAATCGCCACGAAAATGGCCGCCGACCTCAGCGCTGCGGACCCCGCCAACGCTGCGCGTTACGAGAGCAACCTCAAGGCCTTCGATGAGCGCCTGGACGCACTGGACCTGCGTTTGAAAAAGCGCCTGGCAGCCATCGCCGACAAACCGTACTTCGTGTTCCACGAGGCCTTCGACTACTTCGAGGACGCTTACGGCCTCAAGCACGCGGGTGTGTTCAGCGTTGCCGCCGAAGTGCAACCGGGTGCCCAGCACGTTGCCGCCATGCGCACGCGACTGCAGGAAGTCGGCAAGACCTGCGTGTTCAGCGAACCTCCATTACGCCCGCGCCTGGCGGAAACCCTGGTGGCTGGCCTCCCGGTGAAACTGGCAGAGCTGGATGCGCTGGGCGGATACACGCCAGCGACCGCCCAGGGGTATGAGCAGGTGCTGGAGAAGTTGGCCAATGATCTGGCGGGGTGCCTGGAGTCACTGTAAGCAACACCACCCCCTGTAGGAGCGAGCTTGCTCGCGAAGAAATCTGCAGCAATGTGGGGTGCCAGGCACCCCGCGTTATCGTAGAAGACCCTCGCGAGCAAGCTCGCTCCTACACGTAATGGGGTTACAGGGCAAACGGCAGCGGTGTACTCACCTTCTGCCGCTGCGCCAGCCGACGCTGGAACTCCATCGGATCGTGAATCAACACATCCTGGCCGGCAAACGACTCGGCGGCGATCAACCGCGACAGCCAGAACCGCACGCACGCCACTCGCAGCATGGTCGGCCACAACTCAGCCTCCGCCGCGGTGAAGGGACGCAAGCCTGCATAAGCCCCCAATAGCGCCCGGGCCCGCGGCCCATCAATGACTCCGTCTTCGTCCGAACACCAGTCATTCAAGGCGATCGCGACGTCGTACAGCATCGGCCCGGAACAGGCGTTGTAGAAGTCGATCAATCCGGTCAGGTGCGTGCCTTCGAACATCGCGTTATCGCGAAACAGGTCGGCGTGGATATTCGCCCTGGGCAGCGCCAGAATTTTCGTCTTCTGCCGGTTGATTTCGTCCAGCGCGCGCTGCAGCAACTCGTTCTGCTCGGCATCCAGGTGCGAAAGAAACTGCGTGCCCTCCTCCAGCATCCAGTCCAGGCCGCGATCGGTCTTGCGCTTGATCATATTGGCCTGGGTGGCCAGGTGAAGGTGGCCGAGCAGCTCACCGACCTGAGCGCAATGCTGCGCGTTGGCCTCCTTGATGTGCTTGCCCGCCAGGCGCGGCTGCAACAATGCAGGTTTGCCGGCCAGTTCACGCAGGGCCACGCCATCGGTGGTGCGCAAGGCATAGGGCACTGGCAGGTCGGCAGCGTGCAGCACGTCCAGCAGTTCAATGAAGAACGGCATTTCCTGCACCGGCCCACGCTCAACCAGGGTCAGGACGAACTCGCCCTGCTCCAGGCTGATGAAGAAATTGGTATTTTCGCTACCGGCGGCGATCCCCTGGAAATCAAGCAGGCGGCCGAGCCCGTACGGGGCGAGAAAGGTTTCCAGCTCGGGCCGAGCCAGGGGGGTGAACACAGACATGTTTTAACTGCCAGTACGGGCGCCGCCGGGTCAGCCAGCGCCAATTGAAATTAAGAAACTACTTCCACTCGAAGATCTTCCACGACGGAATCAGCATATCTGGCTGATCCGAGCGGATGAAGTTTGCATCGGTCCCGTCTGCGCGCACCAGGAAATACGGCGGCGCTCCCTTCGGCGTGACCTTGATCGCATACAGGAAGCCGTTTTGACGGTATTCCTGAATGACCTTGTCGCCTTCCGTGCGAATGGTGACATCCGGGTCCGAGGATGGCGCATCGTCCGCTGCCATGACGGCCAACGGTGTAATTGCAAACAAGCCAGCCAGCAACAGGCGATTTAGTGTGCGCATGATAACCTTGTCCCTTTGTCGTCAACGGTCCCGCTATTCTAGCGCCGGACCCGCCGAAAAGGTTGATCCTGCTCATGAGCCAAGCCCCCCTCGTCCTGGTGGACGGTTCTTCTTACCTGTACCGCGCCTTTCACGCGCTGCCGCCGCTGACTACTTCCAAAGGCCTGCCCACCGGCGCGGTCAAAGGCGTGCTGAACATGCTCAAGAGTCTGCGCAAGCAGTACCCGGACAGCCCCTTCGCTGTGGTGTTCGACGCCAAGGGCGGGACGTTCCGCGATGAGATGTTTGCCGAATACAAAGCCAACCGCCCAAGTATGCCCGACGACATGCGCGTGCAAATCGAACCGCTGCACCAGAGCGTGAAGGCTTTGGGCTTCCCGTTGCTGTGCGTCGAAGGCGTCGAGGCCGATGACGTGATTGGCACGCTGGCCCGCAGCAGTGCGGCGGCCGACCGTCCGGTGGTGATCTCTACCGGTGACAAGGACATGGCACAACTGGTCGACGGCCACATTACCTTGGTCAACACCATGACCGGTAGCGCGCTGGACGTAGAGGGCGTGAAGGAGAAATTCGGCGTCGCTCCCGAGCAGATCATTGATTACCTGGCATTGATGGGCGACTCCTCCGACAACATTCCAGGCGTGCCGGGCATTGGACCCAAAACCGCATCCGGGCTGCTGGTCGGCGTGAATGGCGGATTGACCGAGTTGTATGCGCAGCTCGACATCGTTCCGACCTTGCCGATTCGCGGCGCCAAGACCCTGCCGGCCAAGCTTGAAGAGCACAAGGAAATGGCATTCCTCTCCTATCGCCTGGCCACGATCAAGATCGACGTCCCTCTCGACATCGGGCTCGACGACCTGCAAATGGGCCAGCCGGACCACGACAAACTCGCCGAGCTGTACACGCTGCTCGAATTCAAGAGCTGGTTTGAAGACAACCAGCGTGAGGCCAAGCGCTCGGGCCAGGAGATTGTCGAAATTGCCCAGGAACAGCCGGGCGCCGTCGAGGCTCAATACGAAACCATCCTTGACCAGGCACGCTTCGAAGCCTGGCTGGACAAGCTCAACAAGGCTCCGTTGATTGCGTTTGTTACTGAAACCAATGGCGGCGATGCCCAGCACTCGCAACTGGTGGGCCTGTCCTTCTCCGTTGCCGCAAATGAAGCAGCCTACATTCCCCTGACCCACTCCTACATGGGCGTCCCGGAACAGCTGGATCGCGACAGTGTTTTACTGGCGTTGAAGCCGCTGCTGGAAAATCCGCACAAGCTCAAGGTCGGCCAGCACGCCAAGTTCGAAACCAACATCCTGGCCAACTGCGCTATTGGTGGCGATCAGAGCAACGGGATCACGGTTCGGGGCATTGCCTACGACACCATGCTCGAATCCTATGTACTGGACTCGACGGCAACGCGCCATGACATGGACAGCCTGGCGCTGAAGTACCTGGGCCAGAGCAAGACTGACATTCAGGAGATCGCAGGCAAAGGCGTCAAACAGCTGACTTTTGACCAGATCTCCCTGGAACTTGCCGGCCCCTACGCCGCCGAAGACGCCGATGTGGTCTTGCGTCTGCACCTCGCCCTGCAGGAAAAACTCGCAGCGACACCGAGCCTGTGCAAGGTCCTGGACGAAATCGAAATGCCGCTGATGCCGGTGCTGGCGCGCATCGAGCGTCAGGGCGCGCTGGTGGACGCCAATCTGCTGGGCATCCAGAGCGTTGAGCTCGGCGAAAAACTCGTCGCCCTTGAGCGCGAGGCGTTTGCCATCGCCGGCGAGGAATTCAACCTGGGCTCACCCAAGCAATTGGGGGTGATTCTTTACGAAAAACTGGGTCTGCCAGTCCTCAGCAAAACCGCCAAGGGTCAGGCCTCCACAGCCGAAGCGGTACTGGCCGAGCTGGCCGAACAGGATTATCCGCTGCCCAAGGTGCTGATGCAGTACCGCTCGCTGAGCAAACTGAAAAGCACCTATACCGATCGGCTGCCAGAGCAAATCAATGCGCGTACCGGCCGCATCCACACGTCCTATCAGCAGGCCGTGGCGGCCACCGGACGCCTGTCGTCGATCGACCCGAACCTGCAGAACATCCCGATTCGCACCGCAGAAGGCCGGCGAATTCGCCAGGCGTTCGTTGCGCCGAAGGGCTACAAGCTGCTGGCGGCGGACTATTCGCAAATTGAACTGCGGATCATGGCCCACCTGGCCAAGGATGAAGGACTGTTGCATGCCTTCCGCAATGATCTGGACGTGCACAGGGCCACCGCCGCCGAAGTGTTTGGCGTCGAGTTGGCCGATGTCACCACCGACCAGCGCCGCAGCGCCAAAGCGATCAACTTCGGCCTGATCTACGGGATGAGTGCGTTTGGCCTGGCCAAACAGATCGGCGTAGATCGCAAGCAGTCCCAGGCGTACATCGACCGTTATTTCGCGCGCTACCCGGGCGTACTGCAATACATGGAGCGCACCCGCGCCCAGGCAGCCGAGCAAGGTTATGTCGAGACCATCTTCGGCCGCCGCCTGTACCTGCCGGACATCAACGCGAAGAACCCGGCCCTGCGCAAAGGCGCTGAACGCACAGCGATCAACGCCCCCATGCAGGGCACTGCGGCGGATATCATCAAAAAAGCCATGGTGGCGGTGGATAACTGGCTGACCGCGTCAGGCCTGGATGCCAAAGTCATCCTGCAGGTGCACGATGAACTGGTGCTGGAGGTGCGTGAGGATCTCGTGGACCAGGTGCGCGAAGAAATCCGCACTCACATGAGTAATGCCGCAAAACTGGACGTGCCGCTGCTGGTCGAAGTCGGTGTGGGTAATAACTGGGATGAAGCTCACTGAGCCCCAATTCATCCCATACTGCAGGGGCGAGATCGCTCGCGAAAAACTTGAGGGCGTCGAGGATGATCTGGCGCCCCGCAGAATCGCTAGACCATCGCCCGGAGCAAGTTCTCTACAGGAACCGCACCGCGGCAATTAGTCGCGGCCTCGCGGGTTAGACCGTAATGTTCTTGGGGTTATTCCAAACGCATTCGAAAATAATCTGAACTAAAGCGCCAAATCACCACTCAGAGTTACTGAATGGCTGGTGAAGCCCTTCGATGCTCCTATGTTGTGTTAAGTGTTGGCAGATATCTGGACCCCGCCCTAGCGGTCCAGAACTTGAACCCCGGAACTTCCCCCTCCCCATAGAAGTCCGGGGTTTTTTTTGCCCGCGATTTATTGCTCGGCCGTTTGCGCACCCTTGTCTGCCAGTTCCATCCAGCCCGCCAGTACAGTGTAGGCGTCTTCCAGGCCCAGGCGCTTTGGCGCCGAAAATAGCTGGATCGAGATCGCGTCGCCCCAGCCTTTACGGATGTCCGACTGCACTTTGAGCAGAACGTTTTTCGCCGCGCCGTAGGTCAGTTTGTCGGCCTTGGTCAGCAGGATGTGCATCGGCATGCCGCTGGCGACAGCCCAGTCGAGCATCAACAGATCGAAATCGGTCATTGGATGACGGATGTCCATCATCAGGATCAGACCTTTCAAACTCTCGCGACCACCCAAATACGCTTCCAGGTGACGCTGCCAGTGCAGCTTCAGCGGGATGGGTACTTTTGCATAACCGTAGCCCGGCAGGTCGACCAGACGGCGATCATCGTCTAGCTTGAAGAAGTTCAAGAGTTGCGTGCGACCGGGCGTTTTCGAGGTCCGCGCCAGGCTGGCATGCGTCAGGGTGTTCAACGCGCTGGATTTACCGGCGTTGGAACGGCCGGCAAAAGCCACTTCGAAGCCTTCGTCGTCGGGACATTGATCGACTTTGGCAGCGCTGAGCATGAAGGTGGACTGTTGGCACAGGCCGAGGATGGGGTTCTTGAGTTGCATGGGATTTCCGATGTGGGCGGCGCCGGGAATGGACGCGGCGAGCAGTGTCGTTTCCGTTTCAGTGACGCCAGTATATAATGCCGCAGATTTTGTGTGCGCTTTGTCCCAGCGTAGGATGAAGAACACGAGAGCGATAGACCTTGATTGCGCATCAGAACGCAGCACGCTCTCAACCCTGAAAAGGTCGTTTTATGACGAAATGGCTGCTAGCTGCCGGTATCTTGATGCCGCTTTACAGCGCTCAGGCTACACAGGATCCGGAAGCTGTGTACAACCGTGTTTGTGGTGCCTGTCATTCCGGCCAGCTACCCATGGCGCCCAGAAAGGGCGATCAGGCAGCTTGGACGCCGAGGTTGGCGAAAGGTATGGAGACGCTGGTGCAACACGTGACCCAGGGTTTCAAGGCGATGCCGCCGCGTGGTTTGTGCATGGACTGCAGTGCCGAGGATTACCAAGCCATCATCCAGTGGATGAGCGAGTGATCCCGGTCCATAACTCTTTAACCCTTAGCCGTAGTTGGATTAGCTGATGAACAAATTGATCGTGAGTCTGCTGTTGACCGTGGGGATCTCCGGCATTGCCCATGCTGCAGGTGATGCGACTGCTGGTCAGGCGAAAGCCGCAGTATGTGGCGCCTGTCATGGCCCGGATGGCAACAGCATGGCGCCTAACTTTCCGAAACTGGCAGGCCAGGGCGAACGTTATCTGAACAAGCAGTTGCACGACATCAAGTCCGGCAAGCGTGTCGTACTGGAAATGACCGGCCTGCTGACCAACCTGAGCGATCAGGACCTGGCTGATATTTCCGCCTACTTTGCCAGCCAGAAAGGCAGCGTTGGCGCCGCCGACCCGAAAGTGGTGTCTCGCGGTGAAGCCTTGTTCCGTGGTGGAGACCTGGCCAAGGGCCTGCCTGCCTGCACCGGTTGCCACTCGCCTAACGGCGCCGGCAACGCTGCTGCCGGCTTCCCGCACCTGGGTGGCCAGCACGCTCAATACATTGCCAAGCAACTGACCGACTTCCGCAAGGAAGAAGGCGGCCGCACCAACGACGGCGACACCAAGACCATGCAGACCATTGCCAAACGCCTGAGCGATGAAGATATCGCCGCGGTGTCGAGCTACATTCAGGGCCTGCACTAAGGCCGGCTGATGGAGCATCACGGGGGACGGACATCTCCTGCAATGTTAACGCTCCATTAATCCGTCGCAGCAAGTATAAAAAGGGTGGCTCTGGCCGCCCTTTTTTGTGGCCGCTGCCGTTACACTACAGAACTCAAGCCCGCCATGACCTGTCTCAATACAGGTCGCGCGAGGCGACCAAAATTGTCCAGGAGTAAAGCATGCGTAATCTGATCATCAGCGCCGCTCTCGTCGCTGCCAGCCTGTTCGGCATGACTGCACAGGCAGCCGAAGCACCTGCCGCCCCCTATGTCGAACTGAGCAACCCGGTTCAGGTCGCCGTGCCCGGCAAGATCGAGGTGGTAGAGCTGTTCTGGTATGGCTGCCCGCATTGCTACAAATTCGAGCCAGTGATCAACCCTTGGGTTGAAAAATTGCCATCCGATGTGAACTTCAAGCGCATCCCGGCGATGTTCGGCGGCCCTTGGGACGCCCACGGCCAAATGTTCCTGACCCTGGAATCGATGGGTGTCGAGCATAAGGTTCATGCCGCCGTGTTCAAGGCGATTCAGGAAGAACACAAGAAACTGGTAACTCCGGAAGAAATGGCCGAGTTCCTGGCAACACAAGGTGTCGACAAGGATAAATTCCTCGCTACTTTCAACTCCTTCGCCATCAAGGGCCAGGTCACTCAGGCTCGCGAACTCGCCAAGAAGTACGAGATTACTGGCGTGCCAACCATGGTCGTCAATGGCAAGTACCGTTTTGACATCGGCTCTGCCGGCGGCGCCGAACAAGCACTGCAACTGGCCGATAAGCTGGTCGAACAAGAGCGAGCGGCTAACAAGGCTGCTGCCAACTAAGCGCGGGGCCTGCCATGCGCCGCTGGGGAACTGAACGAGTGGTTGGCCTGCATGATCCGCGGGTCAACGAACATCACCTGGAATCGACCGGGTTGCCCGCTGACAGCCGTCTGCGGCTACTCAGTTTTAATATCCAGGTGGGCATCAGTACCGAGCGTTATCGGCACTACCTGACCCGGGGGTGGCAGCATTTGCTGCCCCACACCGGGCGCGCCACCAATCTGCAAAAGATCGGCGACCTGCTGGGTGACTTCGATCTGGTCGCCTTGCAGGAAGCCGATGGTGGCAGCATCCGGTCGGGCTACGTCAACCAGGTCGAACACCTGGCCCAGCTCGGGGCCTTCCCCTACTGGTACCAACAGCTCAATCGCAATCTCGGTCGCCTCGGCCAGCACAGTAATGGCGTGCTCAGCCGCCTGCGCCCCTGGGCGATTGAAGATCATCCGCTGCCGGGGCCCAAGGGTCGCGGGGCAATTCTGGTGCGTTTCGGCGAAGGCCCGGAGGCCCTCGTCGTGGTGATGATGCACCTGGCGCTCGGGGCGCGGACGCGTAGCCTGCAACTGGCCTACATCCGCGAACTGATTGGCGGGTACAAGCACCAGGTGTTGATGGGCGACATGAACACCCACGCCAGCGACCTGCTGCAGAATTCGCCGCTGCGCGATCTCGGCCTGCTCGCCCCGCAGCTGGAAGCGACCTTCCCCAGCTGGCGTCCACAACGCTGCCTGGACCATATTTTGCTGAGCCCGACCCTGACCCTTGAAAAGGTCGAGGTCCTGGCACAACCCATTTCCGATCACCTGCCGGTCGCGGTAGAGATTCGTCTGCCGGGTTCGCTCACGGCTGATGCATTCCCCGCATTGAGTCCTGCCCCCTAGCGGATCCCATGAATGAGCGACGAAGCCCAGCGCTGGAAAGAGAAATACCTTCAGAGCATCGAACATCAGGAAAAACTCGAACGGCGCTGGGAGGCCCGGCTCGATTTGCTGCGCCGTGGACTGGTGCGCAGCACGCTGGCGGCCGAGGGCACTGATCGGACGGTCGATGAATGCATGAAGGAAATGCGCGATGTGGTGCGTACCGATGACATGGACGCCGGCCTCGCCGCATTGTTGCCGCGCCTGGAAAAAGCGGTGCTCGATTCCGAGCAACGCCGCGAGACCCGGGTCAATCAAATCAGCGCCGCACTGACGGCACTGGTCGCCCAGTTGCAAACACTGCCGCTGCCGCGAGAAGTGAGTCGCCCCCTCAAGCAGTTTGCCAAGCAACTGGATGCACGGGTTGGCCAGGCTCGGGAGATGCCGCTGCTGCTTAGCGAGTTGAGCGGGCTGCAGGGTAAAGCGCTAAGTCGGCTTGAAAGCCCAGAGGAATCGGGACGACCAAGCCTGTTGCAACGCCTTTTTGGCAACCGTGAAGCGGAGGACACCGCTCCCGCGCAGGTGCCAGCAGCGATGGCGCCAGTACGCGCACCGGTGATTGAGGCGCCCGCTGCCGAGCCCCCCCCGCAACCACCTGCAGCTACTGAACAGCAACCCCCGCTGGCTACAGTGCCAGTGCCAGTGCCAGTAGCGGCACCGGCACCGGCACCGGCACCAAATGCTGCACAGCCAGCGCCAGCGGCGCCGCCGCCGCCGCCGCCGCCGCCGCAAGAGCCTGGGCAACCTGAGCAACCGGAGCAACCGGAGCAACCCGCAGTTGCCACCGAAGCGTCTGCGCCGACCAGCGCTGAAACGCCCACCGTCGAAGACGTGCCCACGCCTCCAGACACGCTCGACACTCCGGTCGCCGAGGCGCAACCTCCCGAGCAAGACACGCTCTACGCGCTTCCGGACTCGCCAGAGCCCACCTACAGCTCGGTGGCCAGGCACATTGAAGACACGTTACTGGGCCTGCTTGACGACCTGACACTGCCCGAACGTCATCGTCCGCAAGCCGAGGCCATGCGCCTGCGCCTGCAAAATGGTTTGAACTGGTATGAGCTGATCCCGATCCTCGACGACCTGGCCACCTTGATGCTGGCGATCACCGGTAGCGGCCAGCATGAATTCGAAACCTACCTGCAGCAGCTCAACGAACGCCTGGAGGCTTTCCAGAGCAACCTGAGGGCGGCCAGCGACGGGCATGCCGACAACCGGTCTGCTGCGCGCGAGATGGACTCGCAAATCCGCGAACAGGTCGATGGCTTGCAGAGCAGCATGCAGGACGCCGCAGACCTGGACGGGCTCAAGCATGCCCTGGAGAACCATCTGGAGGGCCTGCTGGGCACCCTGGACCATTTCCAGAAACAGCGTGACGAGCGTGAACAGGAAGTGGCGAGTCGCCTGCAAGGCCTGGCTGATCGGGTGGCCCACATGGAACACGAAGCCCTGGGCTTTCGCGAACACCTTGAAGAACAGCGCCAGAAAGCCCTGATCGATCCGCTGACCGGCCTGCCCAACCGCGCTGCCTGGAACGAGCGCCTAGATGAGGAAATCAGCCAATGGCACCAACAGGGAAACAGCCTGTTGTTGGCCATGCTCGACCTCGACCATTTCAAGCGGATCAACGACAACTACGGCCACCTGGCGGGCGACAAGGTCCTGAAGATCATTGCCACCGTCCTGCGCAAGCGCTTGCGCGGCTCGGACTTCATTGCCCGATTCGGCGGCGAAGAATTTGTCCTGCTGATGCCCGCGACCTTACCGGCGACAGGTGCCAGTCTTCTCGAAAAATTGCGCGCAGCCATCGAAGGCTGCCCTTTTCACTTCAAGGGTGAACCGGTAACGGTGACCCTCTCGATGGGCATGACCGCCTTCCGGCCTGGCGAGCACAGTGACGCGGCATTAAAAAGAGCCGACCAGGCGCTCTATCGGGCCAAACATGCGGGGCGCAACCGCATCGAATTGGGGTAAGGCCAATTGTTCCATTTTGTTTAAATCAGCGCTTTGGCCTTCGACCCGCCCGGCATTACGTTACACTGTTGCATTATCATCCTACGTGTATCGTCACTCGCCATGAAATATTTCGCCCTTCTTGTGTCGCTCGTCCTGCTGGCAGGTTGCGCCAGTGGCCCGCGCATCGACACCAGTCATCCCTCAGCCAACCACGACAGCCGCATCCAGTTCGTGGTCGTGCACTACACCTCGGCGTCGCTTGAGCGCTCGCTGCAACTGCTGACCCACGGCGAAGTCAGCAGTCATTACCTGATCGGCGATGACAACAAGGCGACCATCTACAAGTTGATGGATGAAGGCCTGCGCGCCTGGCACGCCGGCGAGAGCGAATGGCAAACCCGTACCTGGCTGAACTCCAGCTCAATCGGCATTGAAATCGTCAATCCGGGCTTCAAGGACACGCCGACCGGCCGCCTGTGGTATCCCTACAGCGACGCCCAGATCCAGTCCCTGGTCTTCCTGCTCAAGGACATCAGCAAGCGCTACGGTATCAATCCTCACAACATCATCGGGCACAGTGACATTGCTCCGGGACGCAAACTCGACCCGGGCCCGCTGTTCCCGTGGAAGCGCCTGGCGGAGCAAGGGTTGGGCGTGTGGCCGAACGAACAAGCCGTGGCACGCCAGCAAGCGCAGTTCAATGTGCAGCTGCCGAGTATCAGCTGGTTCCAGGGGCAACTGGCGCGCCTAGGTTATGCCACACCGCAAACCGGTGAACTGGATGTTTCCACTCGTCACGTGTTGTCGGCGTTCCAGATGCATTTCCGGCCCACCCGGTTCGACGGCACGCCGGATGCGCAGACTGCGGCACTGCTACAAGTCTTGAATCAGACAAAATAATGACGCCCGCCCGACGGTCGGGCGTTTTACTCAACCAGCAGCTATAACTCATTGGTAATTCTTCGGATGTTACTGGATGCGACCTGGCCGAGAGACACTACGTAGCTGGTTCTATCGCCCATGGTTTTTGGCGACGCTGGCGGCTGTCTTCAGTGCAACGTTATTGCTGACAGGCAGTTTATTCGTCGCCGTCCACCACATTGATAAAAACGAAAGCGAAGAGATGAATGCCCAGGGCGAACGCTTTCTTGCACGCCTGGAGCAGTTGTTCGGCCAATTGCGAGAAAGCCTCGACGACCTTGAAGCCCAGCCTTTGCGCACCTGCGACGATGAAATGATCGCCACCTTGCAGCAGGTGACATTCAACTATCGCTTCGTTTACGAAGCCGCCTACATGGACTCCTCGCGCATCTGCTCCAACCGGCCTCGCCAGGAAGGCCTGTCGTTGAGCCGCGCCCCGGACATCAAGGGGCCCACATACAGCTACTGGCTGAACACCACCACCGAACCGGACGAAAATCGCGCGGCGCTGATGCTGGGGCGCGGCAATTTTCGGGTCGCCACTTCGCGTGGGCATTTGACCGACATGGTCGACCTGACGCCAGGTAGCAGCCTGCTCGTGGTGCTCGACCATGGCAAACGCGCCATACCCGTCCTCGGTGCTGAGCAGGCCTGGCCGCCGCTGGAAGTCTGGTCGCCAAAAAGCCGCGATGCCTTGCAGATTACCCAAACACACCTGATCTACCGCATGCCCACCAATAACCCCGCCTATCAGTTGGTGCTGATATCACCGCGCACGGGAATCCACGTGCCGCCGGTCTGGTGGTGGCTGGTCCCCGCCAGCCTGGTCTTGGGTGGTTTTGTCGGATTTCTGGTCTTCCTGCTGGTGCGGCAGCGCCAGTCGATGGATGCCGAGCTCAGCGGCGCCATCCGCCGGGGCGAACTGCAAGTGTTGTATCAACCGATTTTCGACCTCGACAGCCGCAACTGCGTCGGCGCCGAAGCCTTGCTTCGATGGCGCCGACCGGACGGCACGCTCACCAGCCCCGACCTGTTCATCCCCATGGCTGAGAATACCGGCCAGATCCGCCAAATGACTGATTTTGTCCTGCAACGATTATTGGAGCAGTTGGGCCAACTGCTGCGCGCCAACCCCCAGCTGTACATCTCGGTCAATCTCGCGGCATGCGATGTGATGGTGCCGCGCGTTGGCCAGGTCATGGCCCGCTTGCTGACCTTGCACCGGGTCGCCGCCAAGCAGATTGCCTTTGAAGTGACCGAGCGCGGATTGATCGACGTAGTCGTCGCCCGGGAAAACCTGCAAGCCTTGCGGGACGTCGGGCACCAGGTGCTGATTGACGACTTCGGCACTGGCTATTGCAGCCTCGCCTATCTGCAAACGCTGCCAGTGGACTGCCTGAAGATCGACAAGGCGTTTATCGACGCCCTGGGACATGACGCTGCCAGCAGCGGCGTGGCGCCGCACATCATCCACATGGCCCAGGCCCTGCAACTCAAGGTGATTGCCGAAGGCATCGAACATGAAGCCCAGGCCGCCTTCCTGAGCAGCGAAGGAGTGAAGTTCGGTCAGGGTTGGCTATTCGCTCGAGCATTGAGCGCAGTGCAGTTCATCGAACTGATTACCCGTGGCCGACGCCTGGCAGGCCGTCGCCTGGACGACGAGGCCTGACCACGCTTCAGACCGCCAGGGCCATGTAGAACTGCGTGCCCTGCCCCGGTCGCGAGTAAACCCCCATTCGCCCGCCGTGCAGTTGCACGATCTCCTTGCACAGCGCCAGGCCGAGGCCCGCGCCGCCTTTCTTGCGACCGACCTGCACGAAAGGCTCGAAAATCCGCCCCTGCTGGCCGTAGGCAATGCCTTCGCCGTTATCCTCTACGCTGATGATCACACGTTCGCCGTGGCGTCTTGCCTGCAGGCGAATCTGCCCGCCCGGGGAGGTGTGGCGCAGCGCATTATCAATAAGGTTATCCAGTACACGATCCAGCTGCGCCTGGTCGGCCTGCAGCCGGGGCAACGGTTCCTGCACTTCCACCACCAGATCGATATTGCTCGCCAGGGCGGTCCCGCAGAAACGCACCCGGGCCTGTTCCAGCAAATCTTCGATGGAGCACGGCGCCAACGTGAGCTTCTGCAGACCGTTCTGGTAACGAGAAAAATTCAACAGATCGTTGATCAACTGCATCAGCCGCTGCATCTCTTCGTTTACCGTATCCAGCAGATCGGCTTCACGAGAATCCTCCGGGAATTTGGCCCTTTCCCGGAACAGGCCGAACGCCATATGCATGCCGGTGACCGGTGTGCGCAACTCATGGGAAGCCCGCAGCACGAACTCGCTGCGCACCCGTTCGAATGCACGCTGTTCGGTCACGTCGTGCAGCACCATCACCGCGCCGAGGATATGCCCCTGGGTGTGGCTCACAGGCGTCAAGCTGTAGGTGAGCAACCGCGATTCGCCGTCGACCTCAATGCTCAGGTCTTCGGGAGCCCGCTCCAGGGTGCCGCCGCGCAACACCAGCTGCAGCTGCCCATCGAGCTCCGGACGTTCGAGGGCCGAACCCAACCCCTGCCCCAAGCGGTCCGAGTCCCAGCCCAGCTGCCGTTGGGCCACTGGGTTCAAATGCTCCAGGTGTCCTTCGCGGTCAATCATCAACAAGCCGTCATCGATGCTATCGAGCACCGCTTGCAGGCGCTGTTGGCCGGCGAGCAATTCGTCAACATTGGTTGCCTGATGCTCGCGCAGGGCCTCGGCCATGATGCCAAACCGCTTGGTCAGCAGATTCATCTCCGCAGCTGACGATATAGGCAGGGTGACTTCAAAATTGCCCTGGCCAATATTGTCAGCCGCCTGGGCCAGCGCCTCGATCGGAGCACCAAAACGCCGGGCAATGGCATGGGCAGTGACAAAGCCGATAATCAGCACCGCGAGGCCAACCAGCCCGATCAGACCGGCAACCAACAAGGCACGGTCTCGCGCTGAGCGTTCAGTTGCATAGATGGCATCCAGGGCGCGCTTGTGCTCGGAAAGCAGACCATTGCGCAGTTTGTTGAATTTTTCCGTGAGCTCTTCGTTTCCGCTCAACACATGGGAGGGGCTACGCGTATCCGCGTAGGCCTGCAAAAAATCCTGGTAGTCAGCCTTGGCCTGCTTGAAACCGTACTTGAAGCCGTCACTCACCTGTTCGTTGGCAATGCCTTCGTCGAGCAACTGCAGGTAGTGATCCCTGGATTTATCGAAAGCCGCGCGGTCAGGGTTCTCGCTGAGCATGACGACCAACTGGTCACCCAGGGTCTGGCGCAGCTTCAGCCCCAGATCCAGGGTGGCGAAATTGTTGCGAACCAGCGACTGCTGGGAACTGGCCATCTGCATCACGCTGACCAACCCGAGCAACAGCCCAAGCAGCGCGACGGTGATCAGCGCGGAAATGCTCAGAAAGAGCCGGGTGCGCAACTTCATCGCCAGTTTCATCGGGGATGACTCACAGGTTGTACTGCTTGCGTTTGCGATACAACGTCGAGGCGTCGATACCCAAGGTCTTGGCAGCCTGGTCCAGCGTGTCGGCAGTGGCCAGGACCGCGCCGATGTGAGCCTTTTCCAGCTCGTCCAGACTCAGTGCCGCGCCAATACGCGGCGCGTTGTTCACCGGCGTTTCCGCCATGCCCAGGTGGCTGATCTCGACTCGTTCCTGCGGGCAAATGATGCTCGCACGCTCCACTACGTTACGCAGTTCGCGGATGTTACCCGGCCAGCGATACCCGAGTAACGCCTCGCGGGCCTCCTCGCTGAAACCCCGCGCCGGTCGCGCATACTCCTTGACGAAGCGGGCCAGGAAGCGATCAGCCAGATTCAGGATATCTTCACGCCGCTCGCGCAAAGGCGGCAGATGCAACGTGATGACGTTCAACCGATAAAGCAGGTCTTCGCGAAAACGCCCATCGCGCACCATGTCTTCGAGGTTGAGGTTGGTCGCCGCCAGAATCCGCACATCGGCACGGCGAGTGACCGGGTCGCCGACTCGCTCATATTCCTTGTCCTGAATAAAACGCAGCAACTTTGGTTGTAACGTGAGGGGAAAATCGCCGATCTCATCAAGAAACAAAGTTCCGCCATCCGCCTGGTTGACTCGACCCAAGGTGCTTTCGCTGGCGCCGGTAAAAGCACCCCGACTGTGACCGAACAGTTCGCTCTCCATCAACTCGGCGGTCAGCGAAGGACAGTTAATAGTGACGCAAGATTTTTTCGCGCGCTTGCTCCAGCCGTGAATGGCATGGGACAACTCGCCCTTACCCGTCCCTGACTCGCCGAGAATAAGGATGTTGGCGTCGGTACCGGCGACTTGGCGGGCAGTTTCCAGCACCACTTTCATGGCCGGGCTATGGGAGTCCAGGCCGTCCTTGGGCTTGCGCACTTCACCTTCCAGCGCTTCAAGACGCGCCGACAGTTGCCGCACTTCCAATTGCTTGGCCGTGGCCAGACGCAACTGGTCGGGGCTGCACGGCTTGACCAGATAATCGGCAGCACCGGCCTGGATGGCATCTACAGCCGTATCCACAGCCGAATGAGCGGTGACTATGACGACACGCATCCATGGCGCCTGAATGCGCATCTGTGCGAGTACGTCGAGGCCGTTGTCTTCTCCCAGGCGCAAATCCAGAAAGCACAGGTCAAACACCTGGCGTTGCAACAAGGCATCTGCCTGGGCAGCGCTGTTGGCAGTGGCGACACTGTAGCCTTCGTCTTCAAGGCAATAACGGAAAGTTCGCAGGATGGCGGATTCGTCGTCCACCAGCAGAATGCGGCCTTGATGCTCAGTGGCTGACTCCATTTTCCTACGCTCCATAAAGAATGATCTTAGGTTAGTCCCGGAAAAATCGGGCAAGTTGCATGGTCAATTCTGTGCCTTTTCATCAAGGGAAGGGTAGCTATCTACCGCCTCGTCAGACAAAGGCTTGATTTAACAGGATTTTTTGTGAAATACGGTGTTTAGGGCAATTGCCCACGTCCATTTCTGACATCCGCGCCCTCCTCTCAATTCAAAAAGAATGAAAGTTCCTACGGCATTATCGTGCATTACGCACGACCGTAGAGAGCCCATCGTGCAGGATGCGTTCAATGTGATTTTCAACAATCTTTTAAGTCATTGTTTTTAAACACTTTTTTCTTATGAAAAAGCTGGCATGCAGGCTGCAATACTCTGGGTAATCAGGGCAAAAGATCGCCCACAACAAGATCACCACCGAAGTGGGAGGAGTTTCCGGATGAATCGCCAACGTGCCGCCCAATTGCGCATCTCGCCCCTGCACATCCAGCAAGGTCTGTTCGCTGTACTTGCGCTTTTGATCACATTGATTGGCGGCCAGCAATTCCAGCGTTGGGAGCAGAGCCAGCAGCAGGAAGCGCCGCATCTGTCATTCAAATATCCGACTCAAACCCACTTCAGTGCCGCCAGCAGTCAAGCGGCAGATAGCACCCCCCTGCGGATGATGGACGTCGACCAGGCACAGCCTGCGAATGAGATGCCTCGTCAGGAGCGCTGGGTGTTCTGATCACCAGACTTGGCGCGCTGCTTGCGCCGGGAAAAGCACCACAAAGCATCACCTCTAAAATAGAAGCGTAAGGAGAATCACCATGTTGAGCTGGGCAATCACATTCTTGATCATTGCCATCATTGCCGCCGTACTGGGCTTCGGTGGTATCGCGGGCACCGCCACGGGTATCGCCAAGATTCTCTTTGTCGTGTTCCTGGTGATGTTCATTGCGTCGTTCTTCTTTGGCCGTCGTGGTCGAGGCTGAACATGAACGTCTCGTTGAAGACACTGGCAGCCGCCCTGCTACTGGGCGGCAGTGCCATGGCGATGGCGGCCAATGATGGCCAGACGCGGGTCAACGAGCTGTTGAATTCCGATCCGCAGTATCGCGAAACCTGGCAAGGCGTGGTGAAGAAGGAAGAACGCCTGCCGGAATGGGTGATGAACCTGTCCGGAGACGCCGAGCAAATGAATGCAGTGGAAGAGGATGGCGACAAGTACCTTGTAGGACCGCTATGCGAATCGCAGGCGACCTGTCTGAACAAGCGTCTGATCGTTGCTGTCAGCTTCGACAAGGATGACGCCTACGGGATGCTGGTTGAAGTGCCAGCCGGTCTGCCGGCTGACAAGTCGCCGACGCGACATGCTACTTACCGGTTCCTCGGCAAGCCCGATGAGGGCATGCAGAACCTGTTGATGGAACAACTGAAAAAAGATCCAAAGTGGTACTGAGTTTGAAATAGAAAGAGGCCGCCAGGCGTCTTTCCGCTGCACTGCCCGATGACGGCAGGCGCATGACCAGGGGGCCGGGACGCTCTGCCTGTTTCAGGGGCGCAGTGACCTACGGGTACAGGGAGTACCTGCGCAAGGGCCGGGTCAGGAAAAAAGCTGCGACGCAGGTTCGCGATATTCAATGTCGACGAACCTGCGAAGAGCTTATGCAATCGAGGCATTCGGTTAGCACTCAATCCTCGTTTGCACCTTCCTCTCTACAATTCGAATCAATTTCACCGGAAAAATACATTTCCCGGTGTTTCCTGGCGACCGTACATCGAGAAAAATAACCTGATTTTTCAAGGCTATTTGACTTTCTGATCAGCGAATTTTGCGCCAAAAATCCCTTTCTACGATTGATCAAAAAACACTCAATACCCGCTGTAATGGCCGGTTCACGGCACTTTTGCCTGCCGAAATGTCGTATTCGAACCGGTTGGGACGCCAGTTTCGATTAAAAAAGCTCATGCCGATTCGGCATAGGGTAGGCGTTTACGGCATTAGACGTCGCTGCCTTGCATCGGAATAGTTGCGCCTTTTTTCGCCTGCCAGAGAGCTACCAACAAGCGCTCCGGGGCACCTTATACGGAGGCCGATGCACAAGACTTTTTCGCCATGAGCGTTCCTGTTCCGCGCATCTGCCTGAGTCAAACGCAAGTAAGGGTAAAGATATGAAGAAGGCAAAGCTTAGCCTCGCCTGGCAGATCCTCATCGGTCTGGTATTGGGGATTGCAATCGGTGCGCTGCTCAACCATTTCGGTGCCGAAAAAGCCTGGTGGATCAGTAACGTTCTGCAACCGGCAGGCGATATCTTTATCCGTCTGATCAAGATGATCGTGATTCCGATCGTAATCTCTTCGTTGATCGTCGGCATTGCAGGCGTCGGTGACGCGAAAAAGCTCGGCAGCATCGGCCTCAAGACCATCCTCTACTTCGAAGTGGTCACCACGATCGCCATCGTCGTCGGGCTGGTACTGGCCAACCTGTTCCACCCGGGCTCCGGCATCGACATGAGCACCCTGGGCACTGTGGATATCTCCAAGTACCAGGCCACAGCTGCCGAGGTCCAGCATGAACACGCGTTCATCGAGACCATTCTCAACCTGATCCCGTCGAATATCTTCGCGGCCATTGCTCGCGGCGAGATGCTCCCGATCATTTTCTTCTCGGTATTGTTCGGCCTCGGTCTGTCGAGCCTGAAACCGGAATTGCGCGATCCGCTGGTCACCCTGTTCCAGGGCGTGTCGGAAAGCATGTTCAAGGTCACCCACATGATCATGAACTATGCCCCGATCGGCGTGTTCGCCCTGATCGCGGTGACCGTGGCCAACTTCGGCTTCGCGTCCCTGCTGCCACTGGCCAAACTGGTGCTGCTGGTTTACTTCGCTATTGCCTTCTTCGCCTTCATGGTGCTGGGCCTGATTGCTCGCCTGTTCGGCTTCTCGGTGATCAAGCTGATGCGCATCTTCAAGGATGAGCTGGTACTGGCCTACTCCACCGCCAGCTCCGAAACCGTGCTGCCGCGGGTTATCGAGAAAATGGAAGCCTACGGCGCGCCGAAAGCCATCTGCAGCTTCGTGGTACCGACCGGCTACTCCTTCAACCTCGACGGCTCGACGCTGTATCAGAGCATCGCGGCAATCTTCATTGCCCAGCTGTACGGCATTGACTTGTCGATCAGCCAGCAACTGCTGCTGGTGTTGACCCTGATGGTAACCTCCAAAGGCATCGCCGGCGTGCCGGGCGTGTCCTTCGTGGTGCTGCTGGCGACCCTGGGCAGCGTGGGTATTCCATTGGAAGGCCTGGCGTTCATCGCCGGTGTCGACCGCATCATGGACATGGCCCGTACCGCACTGAACGTGATCGGCAACGCTTTGGCGGTCCTGGTCATCTCCCGCTGGGAAGGCATGTACGACGATGCCAAGGGCCAACGCTACTGGAACTCGTTGCCGCACTGGCGCAGCAAGGAAAAACTGCCGGCAGGCGAAATTTCCAAAAACTGACGCACGCTGGTCTGCCCCCAAAATGTTGAACATTCATCATGACTTTTGGGGTGCAGATCACTCTGTAGGAGCTGCCGAAGGCTGCGATCTTTTGATTTTTTTTAAAAGCCAGATCAAAAGATCGCAGCCTTCGGCAGCTCCTACAGTAGGTTGAGGCCATCCATGTAAATAGGCCGCCAGACAAACCCCGGAGAAATCCGGGGTTTGTCGTTTCTGGCTACCCCGCTATCATTCGCCGCATTCTTTGGGGGATTTGACTGATGCTTAATGGCCTGTGGCTTGGCTTCTTCATCGTGGCCGCCGTATCGGCGCTGGCGCAGTGGTTGATTGGCGGCAACGCCGGGATCTTTGCCGCGATGGTGGAGAGCATTTTCGCCATGGCCAAGTTGTCGGTCGAGGTCATGGTCCTGTTGTTTGGCACCCTCACCCTTTGGCTGGGCTTTCTGCGGATCGCCGAAAAAGCCGGCATCGTCGACTGGTTGGCAAAAGCGTTGGGGCCGCTGTTCCTGCGGCTGATGCCGGAAGTCCCGGCGGGTCACCCGGCGATCGGCCTGATCACCCTCAACTTCGCCGCCAACGGCCTGGGCCTGGACAACGCTGCCACACCAATCGGCTTGAAAGCCATGAAGGCACTGCAGGAGCTCAACCCCAGCCCGACCATTGCCAGCAACGCGCAAATCCTCTTCCTGGTGCTCAATGCCTCTTCGCTGACGCTGCTGCCGGTGACGATCTTCATGTACCGGGCGCAGCAAGGTGCGCCGGATCCAACCCTGGTGTTCCTGCCGATCCTGCTGGCCACCAGCTGTTCGACTCTGGTTGGGTTGCTATCCGTGGCATTCATGCAACGCCTGCGTCTGTGGGATCCGGTGGTGCTTGCCTACATGATCCCCGGTGCCCTGGCACTCGGCGGCTTCATGGCACTGCTGGCGACGCTGTCAGCCACCGCATTGGCCGGCCTGTCTTCCATTCTCGGCAACCTGACGCTGTTTGGCCTGATCATGCTGTTCCTGGTGATTGGCGCGCTACGCAAAGTTAAGGTCTATGAAGCGTTCGTCGAAGGTGCGAAGGAAGGCTTCGATGTAGCGAAGAATCTGTTGCCGTACCTGGTGGCGATGCTCTGCGCGGTCGGCGTGTTGCGGGCCTCGGGCGCGCTGGATTTTGGCCTGGATGGCATTCGGCACCTTGTGGAGTGGGCGGGTTGGGACACGCGGTTCGTTGACGCGCTACCGACAGCGATGGTCAAACCCTTCTCCGGCAGCGCCGCCCGCGCCATGTTGATCGAGACCATGAAAACGTCTGGGGTCGACAGCTTCCCGGCGTTGGTGGCGGCGACGATACAGGGCAGCACTGAAACCACGTTTTATGTGTTGGCGGTGTACTTCGGCGCGGTAGGAATTCAGCGTGCGCGGCATGCTGTTGGCTGCGCTTTATTGGCGGAGTTCGCCGGAGTAGCCTGCGCAATCGGCGTTTGCTACTGGTTCTTCGGCTAACAAGGGCCCCTTGTAGGAGCGAGCTCGCGATGGTCGTGAGCGATAACGCTGGCAACCTGACACCCAGCGGCCCCCTCAAGCGCTTCGCGATCTAGCTCGCGCCTGGAGAGGGAATGTGCCGGATTTATGGGCGCGGCAGCGGGGCTGCTTTTTGGCCTTGCGCCACCGCCCAATCCACCACCTGCGCCGTCAACTGATCGCTCGCCAGGCCAAACCCGGCCACCACGGCCGGCACCTGCACGTCGGTCAGCGGCTGGCGCACTTCAAAGCGGCGACTGGCGAGAATCCGCTGGTCATACCCGCGCACCAACAACGCATCCAGACGCACCACCACGGTAGCCGCCGTACCCTGATACTCGGTCTGGAACGCCTGCAAATTGCCACCGAGCTCCAGGTCCGCCTGGAAGTTGCTGTCGTCAGTGCTTAGCAGCGTTACCCGGCCGTCACGCTGAAAGCCATCCAGCAGGCGATTGCGCAGCAACACGGGGGCAGGGTCACTCCAGCGCGAGGCTTTGTAACTGCTGATCAGGTCGCCCTGGGGAATGACGGCGATGTTCGGGCTGTTCAGTGCCTGACTTGCTTGGGGTTTGGCCAGACGCAACGACCACGGCTGAACGGCGTCGTGCCTGACCGGAGCAGCGCCTTGAGGCGATGGCAGTCGGTACACATCCGACGGATCCGACTTGGGCAGGATCGAGCAGGCACTGATCAGCGCAAAACCGGTGAAGAGCAGGGCGCGGGTCAGCTTCATGGGGTGAATTCCTTGTTCTTGTCGTTGCCCAGCAGATATCCGCTGGGATTGGCTTCCAGGCGCTGGGAGATGGCGCGCAACGAGGTCAGCGTATCGCGCAGTTCTCGCACAGCGGGTGCGAGCCCGTTAAGACCCTGCATGCCATTGTTGAGCGAGTCCTGGTTGCTGGACAGCAGCTTATTGATGGTGGCGCTGCTTTGTTCCAGCGACTTCATGGCTTGCTCGGCGCTGCCGAACATCTGCTTGCCCTGATCATTGAGCAGGCCGTTGGCATTGCGCATCAGCGCAGAGGTCTGTTCCAGCATGGCGCCCGCCTGCTTGCCCACTGATGCCAGCTGTTGCATGGCCTGGCGGATATCGCCGCGCTGGTCCGCGATGGTGCCCGTCGTCTGCTCCAGGTGCTCCAGGGTCTTGCTGATGCGCTCGACGTTTTCCGTGGAGAACATCAGGTTGGCGTTGTGCATCAGCGTGTTGACGCCCGCCATCAGGTCGTTGCTGTCGTTCAGCAGGCGAGCGATGGGCGAGGGCGACGCCACGATCACCGGCAGCTTGCCGTCCTTGCCCTTGAGCGTCGGGCTCTGGGGCGTGCCGCCGCTCAGCTGAATGATCGACGTGCCGGTAATCCCGGTCAGCGCCAGCTTCGCCTGGGTGTCTTCCTTGATGGGGATGTAAGCCGGAACCCCAGAAATTTCCGTCACCCTAGTTGGGTGGGCTCAACACTCGTGTCACCAGCTACCTTCTGGAGAATCGAGCTCGGCCATCCCTCCCTGGACGGGCATCGCTCGACGATGTTCAACGGCTCCCTCACGGGGCCGTCGTTTTGTGGGGGCTATTCCATCCACAAGTCGTCGAGGTTCTTGAAGTTCCAGAGCGTCGGGTCTTCGGGGCCAGTGATACTGTCCTTGCAACTCGTGGCCGCCAGGTCGATGGTCTGCATCGGGATCGGCTCTCTCGAGCGTAGCGAGAAGAACACGCGAACCTTGGGAGTCAGCAGTGATTCCATTCCCGGCTCAACGACAACGGCCAGACGCTGAGAGGACAGGCGAACCAAGGAGCCGACGGGGTAGATGCCCACGGCCTTGACGAAGGCGTGGAAGATGCGTTTGTCGAAATGGCCCTCCCACTTGGCCATCTGCCGCATCGCCGCGGACGGGTCCCACGGCTTTTTGTAGGCTCGCTCCGACGTCACGGCATCATAGACGTCGCAGATTGCGCCCATGCGGGCCAGGAGTGAAATGGCGTCACCGGCCAAGCGATCCGGGTAGCCGGTTCCGTCGATCTTCTCGTGATGGTGCAGGGCAATGTCCACCACCCCGGGCTCGGCCCCGCCTGCGCGCAGCATCTTTGCGCCCTCCACAGGGTGGCGCTTCATGATGGCGAACTCGGCATCGGTGAGCTTGCCTGGTTTGTTAAGCACTTCCAGCGGCATCGCGGCCTTGCCTAGGTCGTGCATCAGTCCGCCGATGCCAGCCAGGCGCGTTTGCTCCTCGTCTAGATCGAGATGCCGGGCCAGCGATAGCATCAGGGCGCAGACGGCAACCGAGTGCAGGTAGGTGTAATCGTCGTGCGTTTTGATGCGTGCGACGCTGATGAGGGCATGAGGTTGGCGCAGCACCGAGGCAGCGATTTCTCCGACCAGCGGCAACGTCGTGCTTGGGTCGACGGCCTTGCCAAGCCGGGCTTCCTGGAACATGTCCATGACTTGGGACTTGGCCGCAAGACAGAGTTTCCGTGCATAACACATTTCGCTCTCCATTGAGGTTGCGCCGTCACTTTTCTTGCTTAGTGGACTAGACGGCAGAGATTGCTCCTCCGACAATTCTCTGGGCTCTGGGCTCTGGGCTCTGGGCTCTGGGCTCTGGGCTCTGGGCTCTCTGGGCTCTCTGGGCTCTCTGGGTCGACTTGGCTTTTGGCCAAGTCGACCCAGACCTCCCCGACGCCACATTCTCGAATGGCAGAGAGATCCTGAGGCTCGGTCAGCAGGAAGCTGCCGCGCCAGAATGGGTGTCGAACCCAAGAGCCGGCGAGCTTGTGGATGTACATGCCGAGACGAAGCTCGGATACGGGAATGCGTTTTACCAACTTATTTTCCTTTCTGAGTTGGGTGGTTAGGCGTGCGCCGAGGCTGGCACCCAGCGGTAGAGCGGAGGTAAGGTCACGCCAAGATTCTTGGATCAGCCGGAACCGCCGAAATTTCCGTCAGCCGATCAACATGGCTTTGTCTCGCGCTCGGTCGATGCGTTCCTGCATCGCCTGCATGACTTCTTCGTGGGTGTACGACTTGGC
This sequence comes from Pseudomonas sp. ES3-33, assembly GCF_000952175.1. NCBI lineage: Bacteria > Pseudomonadati > Pseudomonadota > Gammaproteobacteria > Pseudomonadales > Pseudomonadaceae > Pseudomonas > Pseudomonas sp. ES3-33. The sequence goes on from NZ_JZRI01000055.1 coordinate 72,341, forward strand.
GTTGGGGTCGTCGGCCTCTCGGAGAGCTTCCTCGACCTCGCGGGTCATCCGCGCATATTCTTCCGGCCACAGCGCTTGCTCCATGCGCAGCGACGCCTGCCCAAGCAGGTGCAGCAGGCCGAACAGCCGCATGTCATTGGTGGCGACGACGTGCTCTCGAATCCGCTCCTGGATCACCTCGCAGGCCCGATGCGCCTCTGGCGTCGCCGTGCCCTCGTAGCCGGCTGGGAGTTCTGCTTCTTCAGCGATTCGCGCCCAAGCGATAGCCAGCGCCTCGATGGTGGACAGGTTCATTTGCTCATCCACTTGCGCAGCAGACGCTTTTTCAGGGAGGCGCGCTCTTGCGGATTGCGTCCCTTGTGGTTGGCAATGCGATCCGCCGTGGCGGCCTGGCGCTTGATGGGCCAGTAGGAGCGGCCATCCTTACCCATCGACCAGACGTTGCTGACCTGGTTTTCCAGTAGAGGCAGATGGGCGCATAGAGCTTCCGGCGACGCGCTGGCCAGCGCGGTGCGCTCGTGGGTTCGCCAGCGCTGATGCCAGAGTTTCTTGTCCTCGCGCTCGCTACGGCAGGTCGTGTGCCCAACGATGGGCGTTTTGCGGCGGCTGCGGCTCATGATGTGGTTGTCTCCAAGAACATTCAGGACAGGCTTTCTGGGTAGAGCGCCGTCAACCGGGACAGGGTTTCTTGCACTTGTTCCAGCGAGGTCATCAGATGATCAACCTGATCCTGAAGATCCACGGCGAGATCAAATAGCTAAGCCACTCGGCTGCGTGATCCCTCGTTGAACGCGGCCATTGCCAGTTGATGCAGCTTCAACAGGTCGGTGCGCAGTTGCGGAGGTGCGCCGTCTGCGCTGTCATTCAAATCGCCGCGCAGCACGTCCACGGCATCGACTGCACGCAGCAGTGCCGTGGTATCGAAATTCTCGGGAGTCAGTTCGTCCCATTCGTCGTCGGTGATGCGGGCTGCCATCAGGAGAGCTCCGATTAAGCGGTTGCGAGCGTTAGATGCCCGATCGGCTCGGCTGCTGGCCGTACCTTGATTTCGATGTCGTAGCCGAGGCGATTCAGACAATCCATCAGCTTGCGTTCGGATAGATTGGTGAAGTCGCCGCGCATCATGCCCGACACCTTCGGTTGCGGGATGCCCATGCGTTTGGCCGCCGCTTGTTGAGTCAGCCCAAGGGCGCGCATGGCCCTCCTGATCTCGACCACCAGGCCGGTCTTGATCTTGAGCTTTTCAGCGTCAGGCAGTCCAAGGTCGGCAAAGACGTTGCCCGAGCTGCGCTGAACCTCGACGCCTTCAATGATTCGTTTTTGCATTTCGTAGCTCCTGTGCCAATACCTCGGCCACCTTCAGCCGAGCGCGGATGATGTCCATGTCGGCCTTTGGCGTGGCGATTCCGCTCTTGCTCTTCTTCTGGAAGCAGTGCAGGACGAACACCGCTTCCGCAAACTTGACCGTGTATACCGCTCGATAGGTGCCGCCGGCATCGTCTTCGACGACCTCCAGCACGCCGGTACCACCGAACCCCTTGAGCACCTTTGCTGCGTCATCCTGATCGCCTATCTGCGCCAACGAGAGCGCGTAACCGAAACGGCGACGCACGTCGGACGGCAACGCCATCAAATCCTTGTGGCTGCTCGCGATCCATTCGAGCGGTTTTTCTTTGTTTGTCATGACGGAATTTTATACCTGTTCAGGTAATGATGTAAACGCGGCAACCTCAAGGAGGTGTCGTAAAACATTTGTTTTGCGACAGGCTGTCAGCCGCCGCTGTGCTACCTGTGCAACACCCCCTCAAAAATGTACGGAAAACTCTATCGCTATTCACTATTATGCGGAAACCTGTTTTTGATGGTTATCCGCCTATGTTGGTTGGCTACATGCGCGTGTCGTCGGACTCCGACCGCCAGAGCACGGACTTGCAGCGCGACGCGCTGCTCGCCGCCGGCGTCGATCCGCGTCACCTGTTTGAGGATCGTGCCTCTGGCGCGAAGGATGACCGTGCCGGCTTGGCGCGGGCGCTTGAGTTCGTTCGAGCCGGCGATGTGCTGGTGGTGTGGAAACTCGACCGGCTCGGTCGCTCGCTGTCGCACCTGCTCGCCATTGTGACTTCGCTCAAGGACAAGCGGGTGGCGTTCCGCTCGCTGACAGAGAACCTGGACACTACGACGCCCTCGGGCGAATTCCTGTTCCAGGTGTTCGGTGCGCTCGCGCAGTACGAGCGCGCCTTGATTCAGGAGCGCGTCGTCGCGGGCTTGGCCGCCGCACGCAAACGCGGCCGGATCGGCGGCCGGCCGCAGGCGATCACTGGTGAGAAGCTGGACGCCATCGTCGCCGCGCTCGATGGCGGCATGTCTAAGGCGGCGGTGTGCCGCAACTTCAATGTCAAGCGCACTACGTTGATCGAAACATTGACGCGAGCAGGTTGGCGTGGTGCGGGAAGGACGGTCGATGAGCAACAAGAATAAGCTACTCACCGTCTTTTCTGACGCAGAGCAGGAAGCCTTGTACGGCCTACCGGACTTCGACGATGCTCAGCGGCTGGAATACCTGGCGTTGACCGAATCTGAACTGGCGTTCGCCAGCAGCCGGCCTAGCCTGCAGGCCCAAGTCTATTGCGTCTTGCAGATCGGCTACTTCAAGGCCAAGCATGCTTTCTTCCGCTTCGATTGGCATGAGGTCGAGGACGATTGCGCCTTCGTGCTGAGTCGCTATTTCCACGGCGAAGCGTTCGAACGCAAGGCGATCACCAAGCATGAGCACTACAGCCAGAGGGGTCAGATCGCCGAACTGTTCGGCTACCGGTCGTGGGCGGCTAGCTTCCTGCCGCAACTGGCACAGCAGGCTGAACAGATCGTGCGGCGCGACGTAATGCCAGGATTCGTGGCCGCCGAACTGATCGTTTGGCTCAGCGAGCACAAAATCATCCGGCCCGGCCACACCACCTTACAAGAGCTGGTCAGTGAAGCCCTGTCCACCGAACGCAGGCGCTTGGGCGGCTTGCTGGCAGAAGTGTTGGACGAATCGGCCAAAGCTGCGCTGGGCCAGCTCCTGGTGCGTGACGACACCCTGTCTCAACTGGCAGCGCTCAAGCAGGACGCTAAAGATTTCGGCTGGCGTCAGATGGCAGGGGAGCGCGAGAAGCGCGCCACGCTGAAGTCCTTGCACGGGATCGCCAAGGCGCTGCTGCCCAAGCTCGGCATCTCGCAGCAGAACCTGCTGTACTACGCGAGCCTGGCGAACTTCTATACCGTCCATGACCTGCGCCACCTGAAGGCGGAGCAGACCCGGCTCTACCTGCTGTGCTATGCCTGGGTACGTTACCGGCAGCTCACCGACAACCTGGTCGACGCGATGGCCTTCCACATGAAAAAACTTGAGGACGAGAGCCGCACGGGTGCGAAACAGTCCTTTGTCGCCGAACAGCTGCGACGCCATCAGGAAACGCCGCAGGTTGGCCGCCTGCTGTCGCTGTACGTGGACGACAGCGTGGCCGATCCGACGCCGTTCGGCGAGGTGCGCCAACGCGCCTACAAAATCATGTCCAGGGAATTGCTGCAAAACACGGCGCAGCGCATGAGCGTCAAGCCACTGAACAAACTGGCGCTGCACTGGCAGGCGGTGGACGGCCTGGCCGAACGCATTCGACGCCATCTACGGCCGCTGTACGTCGCGCTCGACTTCGCCGGCACGGCCCCCGATAACCCATGGCTCGCGGCGCTGACTTGGGCCAAGAGCGTGTTCGCCAAGCAGCAGCGCCTATCACAACGGCCACTCGACGAATGTCCGGCGGCAACGCTGCCGAAACGCTTGCGTCCGTACCTGCTGATGTTCGATGCCGAAGGCACGCCGACAGGCCTGCATGCCGATCGTTACGAATTCTGGCTTTACCGTCAGGTCAGGAAACGCTTCCAGGCGGGCGAGCTCTACATTGACGACAGCTTGCAGCACCGGCATTTGTCCGACGAGTTGGTTTCGATGGACGAGAAAGCCGCCGTGCTCGCGCAGATGGACATCCCCTTCCTGCGGCAGCCGGTCAGTGCCCAGCTCGATGCACTGGCGGCCGAGTTGCGTGCGCAATGGGTGGCGTTCAATCGCGAGCTGAAACAGGGCAAGCTGACGCACCTGGAATACGACAAGGACACGCAGAGACTGACCTGGCGCAAGCCCAAGGGGGAGAACCAGAAGGCGCGCGAGCAAGCTCTCTACGAGCAACTGCCATACTGCGATGTCGCCGACGTGTTTCGCTTCGTCAACGGCCAGTGCCAGTTCCTGTCGGCGCTGACACCATTGCAGCCACGCTATGCGAAGAAGGTAGCCGACGCCGACAGTCTGATGGCGGTGATCATTGCCCAAGCCATGAACCACGGCAACCAGGTTATGGCACGTACCAGCGACATCCCGTACCACGTCCTGGAGAGTACCTACCAGCAGTACCTGCGCCAGGCGACGCTACATGTGGCCAACGATTGCATCAGCAACGCCATCGCCGCACTGCCGATCTTCCCGCATTACTCGTTCGACCTCGATTCGTTGTACGGTGCCGTTGATGGGCAGAAATTCGGCGTCGAGCGACCAACTGTGAAGGCGCGCTACTCGCGCAAATATTTCGGCCGCGGCAAGGGCGTCGTCGCCTACACGCTGCTGTGCAATCACGTGCCGTTGAACGGCTACCTGATAGGCGCACACGAGTACGAGGCTCACCACGTGTTCGACATCTGGTACCGCAACACGTCGGACATCGTGCCGAGCGCGATCACCGGCGACATGCACAGCATCAACAAGGCCAACTTCGCCATCCTGCACTGGTTCGGACTTCGTTTCGAGCCGCGCTTCACCGACCTCGACGACCAGTTGCAGGAGCTGTATTGCGCCGATGATCTGGCATTGTACGAGAAATGCCTGATCCGGCCGGCTGGCCAGATCGACCGGCAACTCATCGTCGGTGAGAAGGCGAACATCGACCGAATCGTCGCCACACTGGGCCTGAAGGAAATGACGCAGGGCACGCTGATCCGCAAGCTGTGCACCTATACGGCGCCGAACCCGACGCGGCGCGCAATCTTCGAGTTCGACAAGCTCATCCGCAGTATCTACACACTGCGCTACCTGCGCGACCCGCAACTGGAGCGTAATGTTCACCGCTCGCAGAACCGCATTGAGTCCTATCACCAGCTACGCTCGACCATCGCCCAAGTCGGTGGGAAGAAGGAATTGACCGGCCGCACCGACATCGAAATCGAGATCAGCAACCAGTGCGCCAGGCTGATCGGCAACGCGATCATCTTCTACAACTCGGCGATCCTGTCCCTGCTGCTGACGAAGTACGAGGCAGCTGGCAATGCCAAGGCGCTGGCGTTGATCACGCAGATGTCGCCAGCGGCCTGGCGGCACATCCTGCTGAACGGGCATTACACCTTCCAGACTGACGGCAAGTTCATCGACCTGGATGCGCTCGTGGCGGGACTGGAGCTGGGCTGACGGAAATTTCTGGGATTCCGGCGTACAACCCCGTAAAATAGAAGAGTGAGCACTTGATTTGCTGGTGCTTTCAAACAACGGTGTTGTTTTTTTAACAGCCGAACTGGAAAGGGAGGCTGAGCTGCTCAGTGATCACTTTATCCGTTGGCTGATTTACGCCGGCATGTTCGCTACAGGCACTGAACGACAACGCAGATGGTATGGTCTGTGCGTTCTGACTCGTCAAGGATCGGCCAATGGATCGTTTGTCTAATTTGCTCTCGCGGTTCGGCGTGCGGGCCAATCTGTTCTATGACGGCGACCTATGCGGCTCTGCATCTTACGATGGCGCCGAGCGGCGAGGTTATATCCATCTGCTTCAGGCCGGCAGCGTGACGTTGCTTGGTCCCGATCGCAAGGATTTGCAGCTCACTCGCCCTAGCTTGATTTTTATGCCACGCCCCGCCAAGCATCAATTGTTTGCGGGTGAGTCCGATGGCGCAAAGTTGTTGTGTGCTTCCATGGAGTTTGAGGGCGGAATTGATAATCCTTTGTCGGCTTCATTACCGGACTGTTTGGTGCTCGCACTCGATGATCTGCCCATGCTGGCAGACACGTTGGAGTGGATGTTTGCCGAGGCGGCAAATGTGCATTGTGGAAGGGAAGCCGCGCTTGAGCGCTTATTTGAGCTCCTAATCATTCTGTTGCTCCGTTACCTGCTCGATCATCACCAGTTGCGCACCGGAATGATGGCTGGACTGGCCGACATGCGGCTTGCCCGATCGCTTTTACAGATGCACAACTCCCCGGAACATGCCTGGTCAATAGCAGAGCTGGCCAGTGAGTCAAATATGTCACGCGCTGCGTATGCCGTGCATTTCAAGAGTGTCATCGGACAGACGCCTGCTGATTATTTGTTGAGTTGGCGAGTTAGCCTGGCTCAGAAGCTGATGCGAGAAGGGCGCTCGATTACGCTGATTGCAGCTCAAGTCGGCTACGAAAGTCCTTCGGCGCTGTCTCGCGCATTTAGACGCAAGACGGGGTTGAGCCCTCGTGACTGGTTGAAAGATCTGGCGGGGGAAAATGATGGCAAAAAGGCCTAAGGCATTACTGCCTTAAGCCATTGAAAAAATTATGCATTAATTTTACGTTTTTCCAGTTCAACCAGCGAATGGCCTGCCACAAATATCGAAACAGCAAGCAACCCTAAGTCTTTAAGCAGAAACTGACCTGGCGCAACGGAAATCGCCGGAAACCCTAAACTAGGCTCAATGACGCCCGGAGTGGAAAACATAAAGCTAAGGGTTGTGAAGAACAGGCCTGCAGACAGAGCGCCTCCTACCACGGATAGTTTGGGCGACAGCATGCGGCCTGCGATCAGAGTGCCGATCGAAATCTCTAGTATGCCGAGCAGGCTGGAGAACATGTCGACCGAAAAAATGCTATACACCCATCCCAAAAGCGGGCTGTTGCTCACCAGTGGAACCAGGCCCTCGGCCTCGTAGTGGGTAAATTTCATGCCGCCGAACCAGAAGTAAATAATAGCGAGAGCCAAGTACGCGCCATAGATACCTAGCCCCATAGTTTTGGTTCCAAGCGTTAAGTGGGCCTGTACGCTGGACTTCGAGTTTTCAATGCCTATGGTTTTCATGTCTGAGCTTCCAGTAGTGAGTGAGAGTGTGTTGGCTGCCGAACGCCGTATGCGTTGGCGATGAGATGATTATGGCTGGCATCTCTAATCAAGAGGCATCAGAAAGTATTGATTTCAGTGCAGATCGTCTTGGGCGGTGCAATTCGCGATGAAGGGATCGCCGTGGAGAGCGATGAGTGCACTATTTCGATAAAGGAGTCGTTTTACATAGGTCGATGAAGCGCGTTGCGGCATCGCCTACTGTCATTTCTCAAATCTGACTATGGGGCTTGGGGCGAAGGGCGGCACTGACTAGGCTTAGAACAGCTACCAACTAGCCGCGCGGCCGCGATGCACAAAGAATGGTAACTGAGCCGTGAGTGCGGTGGGCGCCCGCATTTATTTCCAAACCCTACAGATACATCGATCTTCGACTTCAACCGGGCAGATAGCTGTTGCAGCAAGCCTATCAATCGACTTTGACGTGTTAAAGAGGATAGGTTTTCCAGGGTTGGGGAACAGCATGCCCTGCAGAACGACACACGTCACTTTTGTTAAATTAATAAGCTAGCTACCTATTGGGCATAACCTTGCAATTTGCTTCAATTTACGCACATGCACCTGCGACCTCAAAATGCAACGTAAGCCCCGAATATCTCCATTATTGTCGCCGCCAGCCTTAGTTACAGCTGCTATGATGAATGAGATCGAAAACTGAAATCCCCCACTAGAATTGTTGACTGGAGTCAAAATGAATAAAAAGCGGCCGGTTAATCTTGATATTCGAACCATTCAGCTTCCTCTCACGGCGCTTACATCGATTCTGCACCGGATTTCAGGAATTATGCTCTTTATTTTTCTGGGACTGATACTGTATATGCTGAGCAAATCGTTGGAGTCAGAAAAGGGTTTTAATGAAGTCAAGGAGATTTTTTCTTCACCTTTCGGCAAAGTTAGTTTCTGGTTGGTATACTCTTCATTTATTTATCATCTCGTAGCCGGAATTCGACACCTAGTTATGGATGTGGGTGTTGGTCATACTTTGAAAGGCAGCAATCGCGCCTCTACTATTGTTTTAGTAGTGTCGGGTGTTTTAATGGTTGCTGGCGCCGTATGGATTTGGTAGCTGTGGAGTCGTAATGCGTATTTACAAGGACTAAAAGCGTCCTTTAAAGCTAACTTACGAAAGTATTTATAATCGACGGTTCACGCTTAAACGGTTGAATCCTTTCGGGCTTCCGAATAGCTGTTAGCTGAAAGCTATCATGAGCTAAGTTTTCTGTGCATCATCAAATGTGTTAATGGGAGCGCCATAGTACTAGGTACAAATATGGCTCTAGGACAATGTTAGATGTTTTGGATTTTGAGGCGGATCGCTCTTATCGAAGATCGTCTAATTCGCTCTGAAGCGCAGGTTTTTTGAAACTATCACCTGGTTGGCACACTGTGCGAATCAACATCAGATATGAGAAAGCCAATCAGGTGAACACTACCCTCGAGGGCTCATCTGTCCAGTTAAAGCCTCGAGTCTTTCTGGGTGCGCAAAAGACAAGAAGGTTATATGGGAAAATTATGAGGCCTGGATACCATGCGTCATGGGCGTGCCGATGCTGTGAGTGACAGAGCGAGAAGCAAGTGAAAGTCCCTGAAGTAGGGGCGGGATGCGCCCGAGTGGCATTTTTTGTCTTAAGGTAGATCGCGTAGCTGTTCTTCAGAATAATCTTCAGAGCGTTGACGACAGCCATCGCTGTGCATTCCTCAAGAATAGAATGTGTCGGAAGGGTGGCGTCATTGGTGTTAGTCATCGCTTAGGATTTCTCAATCTGGCTTACACGGGCGCCTGTACCGATATCCCCGCGGATGGCGACGTATCGATGTTGAATTCCTCGCCAGACGAAGTGCAATGAGCTGCGGCTATAGGCTTGCGCAGCCTTAGATAGCCGGCCGTCGCAGGCGCGCCGGTTGGCCGGGATCTTCTTCTGCCCGTCAGGTGTCCGGTCGGAACTCCAGCACGAACGCTACGACCTTTTCGGCGGACATTTCGCACGGCTTCAACAATGTCCTATCTGATGTAACGCGGAAGAGGTTGAAGCTGACAATGTCAGTCCCGTCCAACTCCCTGGCGAACAGACTGTTGCGACGTCCGTCCCCAGATCGCCGGACGATCAAGCTGAAACGCCGGCCTTCATAAGTCCCTTCTCTGTATCCCTCCGCAAGCTTCGCGAAAGCGGCATCGAACTCGGAATGCTCCATGTCATCCATCCTTATTGATAGAACAGAGGCGCGGCGGGTGCGAGACCGCCAGTGCCGGGTCGCGCTAAGGTGCCGGGCAGATTCCTGCAGCCGACGAGGCCCGGGGTGGGCAGGATAATTGAGATGTCGGCGCCCGCATGGCTATCAGCGAAGTCGTCCGTCCAGTCTGCTAGGCAACGTCCACGCCTTTCCAGAAAGCGATGTAATCCCGGATACCCTCGGCATCCGGAGTGGGGGCGGGATAGGTCCAAGCGGCGTTCACGTTGAGCGCGTCACCCGCGCGAACATGAAAGAAGCGCGCGGCGCCTTTGATCGGACAGACAGATGTGTGCGGGCTCATCTCAAGCAGGCTCAGGTCGACTCCTGACGGTGGGAAGTAGTGATTTCCCTCGACGATGACTGTTTCGTCGCTTGTGGCGATAGTAGTGTCTTTCCAGATGGCTGAGACCAACGGACTCTCCTTTTGTATTCATCAACCGGCGAAGGCTCGCGGGCTGGCTGCCCCAAGCCGCACCTCCTCAGGTGGCAGGCGGGTTGCGCCCGAGAAGTTTGTCGAGCTCGCCTCTGACATCGAGCGCGAATAGCTCATCGGAGCCACCGATAAGGGTGCCATTGATGAAGATCTGCGGCACGGAGCTTCGCCCCGACGCTTCCGCCATGGCCTGCCGGTGAGCCGGATCCGCCTCAATATCGAGCTCCTTCCATCGCACGCCCTTTTCCTTGAGGAGCGCCTTCGCTCGGCGGCAGAACGGGCACCAATTCGTGGTGTACAGCAATACATCAGTTGTCATATTGCATCTCCGGCAGTTGCACGCGGATCGCTGTCATGGCGTTGATCTCCAATTCGCGGCGTTCAAAGATGGCGACTGCACCTTGGCCGACATCGGAGCAGATGCTGACGATTGGCCGCTATCCAGGCGACATGGCCCAAAGTGCTTTCACCGCCAGGCAGAGGCCGCACGCGCCTCCTGTAGCGCCGAGCCGATGCTCTAAGGTAACCGAGCCTCGATTGGGACGGAAGCGGTCCCGCTCGAATCGCCCATCATGCTGGTCGAGCATATCAGGACGACGGATAGTGCAGGAACTTTCAAATTGAGCTTGATGTCGAGCCAGGTATCGCGAGCGAAGGCGTTCTAGAGGCCGGGGGGTACGAAGACTGTGTTCGGCAAAACGGTTCACGTTGATCGCCAAAGCTTCCCAGGGCGCACGTCTACGATCGGCGCGACGTGAGATAGCTCGCGCCGCTAGCCCCCGTAGCGCTCCGTCTTGATGATGGAGGCGTCCAAGCCCGCCAGCAGCGCGCTATCGGTTGCGATGTTGACGAATCCGTTAGACCCGCAGACGAACACTTGCGTCGGCTTTCCCTGAAGCCTGGTTAGAATTTCTTGGACCATCATGCCGTCGATCCGTCGCGCAAAGTCCGATGCGCGAACCGGTTTCTCGCGCGTAATCGCGAGCGCCAGGACGAACGCCGGATCGCTGATTTCGATGCAATGAAGTTCTTCTGAGAAGAGAACGTCCTCGGCGGTTCGTGCGGACAGGAGCAACGCTGTCGGAACGGCTTGGGCCAATGCGCGGCGCTGCCGGATCATTGCCATCAACGGCACGAGGCCGGAGCCTCCCCCGATCAACAGAACCGGATCTATGGCAGGCTCAGGCCAAAGGAAATGGCCACCGAGCGGACCGCGAACTTCGATTTCGTCACCAATCGCCGCGATGTCGTGAAAAAACGGCGAAACTTCGGCATCCGGCATGCGCTCGATAGCTATCTCGACGATCGGGGTCGAAACTGCCGATGACGCGATCGAGTAGCTGCGCATTGCACTGTAGCCGTCGGGCGCGGTCAGCCGGATATCGACGTGCTGACCTGCGGTGTGCGCGAACGGCTTGCTCAACCGAAGGAAGAAGCTCTTGATACTCGGTGTTTGCTGGATGATGTCGTCGATCACGCATGATTGCCACGAACGGACTTGCGCTTCGTTTTCAGTCATGGGTGTATCGTTGTTCGCGCCACGGATCGCCGTAGATGTGATAGCCGTGCAGCTCCCAAAAGCCGGCCTCGTCACGCGTCGTGAATTGCAGCGCATTCACCCATTTGGCGGATTTCCAGAAGTAAAGGTGCGGCACTAGAAGACGCGCCGGCCCCCCATGATCGCGGGAAAGTGGCTTGCCCGCATAACTGAGGGCGACCATCGCTTTCCCGGAAAGCAGATCCGTCAGAGGGACGTTTGTCGAATAATTATCGTAGCAGTGCGCCAAGACGAAATCGGTAGGCCGATCAAGCTCTGCATCTGCAAGGATGTCTTCAATGAGTACACCCTCCCAAACGGTATCCAGTTTGGACCAAGAGGTGACGCAGTGAATATCCTTTGTCACCTGGGTCTTTGGTAGAGTGTTGAATTCGCCCCAATTCCACGTTTTGACGGGCTTCGGACCAATTTTGACTGTGAATTTCCAGTCGGAGGGCTCTACCCTCGGCGTAGGGCCGGCCGACAGAACAGGGAAATCCTCCACCAGATGCTGACCTGGCGGAATCCGATCGGACTGGTCGCCTGAACCGCGACCGGTGAAACCTCTGGTGACCATAGTGACCCCTCTTGCTCGATACGGCAGACCGAAGCCGGCCTTCATTTCAGTACTCTGCGTAAAGCATTTGCCCGCACATCCGCCGAATAAGCCAATCGACTAAAAATCAGATACAGATGCTCTATCATCGTAAAAAATCGCGTATCGAACATAGCGTCAGGCCAGCATGATTCCCAATACCCAATGGCTATAGGGTAGATAACCCCAAGGCTGCGTACGCTGATCTGCGGTATGCGGAGCGGAAGTTGCAGGTTCGCTCTCAAACGGATGGGCAGCGTGCAAAGCTCAAGGCTCACCAGCGCATGGTTGCCCAGTTCGCGCTCGCCGGCAGCTTGAGTATATTAAGGACGAAATGTCGATCTGATCTATTCTGGCTTCAGGAAATAGGGAAAATAAGGTCGGACGTTCGCGCACCGTCGCGACGCGCGATCATCCACTAAGCTTCTGTATCGGGGTTGGAGGATCAGATGAACGAGATCGAACGACAAGCGCCTGAGCTGCGGGTGCAAAAATGGATTGGCAAAGATGGGGAAAGTATCGCGCCGTTCAAACTGTCAGATATCGGGCCCGGCCCGAAAATCTTGTTTGCCTTCCAGCATTGGTGCCAAGGTTGCCATTTGCATGGGTTTCCGACGCTACAAAAGTTGCATGCAGCGTTGAGCTCAAAAGACGTGGGGTTCGCAGTGATCCAGACCGTCTTCGAAGGAACGCATGAGAATACCTTCGAGAAGTTGCGCGTGAACCAGCTCAAGTATGAGCTTCCTATCGTTTTCGGTCACGACGAGCAACCGACCGGCTCGCCGTTTCCAACCTTCATGGAAGACTACCGCACACGAGGAACTCCGTGGTTTACGGTTATCGACGCTGGCGGTAGCATTGTTTTCTCGGACTTCCATCTCGACGCGGAGCGACTAGTGAAGCAACTTGAGCAAGGTTAATCGTTGGAAGGTGGGCAATCATCCTGATTGCCACCCATCCCCTGATGCCCACTACAGGCGTTGCGCGCTGTAACTCTGTTGATCAGCGTGCGAAAACCCGGATCCGGATAGGAGGAGCGTCAACGATTGAATCAATCCGCTGGGAGAGGGCGGCTCCGCTCCGTCAGCTCGGCAATAGATAACCCATTCTCGCCGAGCAACTCTCTGATCCGATCGACGATATGAGCCCCTAGCGCCGCTGTCTTGGTCCCCCCCACAGATTCCCAAGATGCGAGTTCACACGCCGATACCTCGTGGTCAGCGCCGAAGTGCTTCTGTCGGTATGTCACCGCCGCCCTTCAATGATAAAGGCGCGGTAACGGGAACCGGCAAAGCGTTGAGCAGCGATGGTTTGGTAGGCGGGACTGTCATACCAGTCGCGAGCGGCCTGCATCGTCGGGAAACGCAAGATTACGGCCCCTTCGATGGGCGGCCCCTCCAAATGCTGGATCGCGCCATAAGCGGCGAGAAAGGTAACGTCGTGACCATCGAACGATGGTCCGACGCCTGCAGAATAGGTTGCGAGTGCATGTGGGTCGCTGGTTTCTTCCCGCGTAAAGACGACGAACGCTTCCATCATTAGGCCTCTCAAAGGTTGGATCTGTTGGCCATTACCACCGGTGATGGCCTCACAGTCGTCAGGCTGGCAACTGGAACCCGATTTTCATGAGTGCCTCGACGCACGCATCCTGATCCTGCTGATAGTTGCCTCCGGAGATGCCTATGCCGCCGATCAACTTCCCATCCTCCAGAATCGGATAACCGCCGCCGACAGCGACCATCCGAGGGCGATAGGCTAGCGGCGCCACTTTTGGATCGTTGGTCACATAGTCGTTCCAGACATGGGTCGGGAACCCAAACGAGGCGGAACTCCAGGCCTTGTCGATGGCAACATCGACGGTAAGGAACGGCGCATCGTCGGTGCGCTCGAACGCGCGCAGGTTACCGGTGGCGTCGACGACGGCGACGGCAGCCGGGATGCCGATGGCACGGGCCGCAGCGAGCGCCGCGTCGATGAGGGCGACTGCGGTTTCGCGGTTGATCGAGGCGGTGGCAATAGATTTGGTCATGGGATTCTCATCGCTGGGGCATAACCCGTTCGGCTTTTTGAGGTTGGACAAGATGTTTGGCGATCGCGGTCGTTAGAAGCCTTCGAGGACGATCTTGCCTTTAGCCGCGCCACTTTCGATCAGTGCATGCACCGTCTTCAGATTGGCGGCATTGATCGGCGACAGTCGCCGGGTCAGCGTCGTGCGGATTTTGCCGTCGTCAACCAGCGCTGCCATCGCATCCAGAATCTCGCCCTGCTCATTCATGTCGGGCGTGCCGTAGATCGACCGCGTGAACATCAGCTCGTGGTGGATCGACACCGCCTTGCGCTTGAAAACCATGATATCGAATGCCTTGGGATCGTCGATCAGTCCGAACCGTCCTTGTGGGGCGATCAGTTCGGCGATGTCGGCGACATGTTGCTCGGTATGTGTGGTCGAAAAGACGAAAGCGGGAGCACCGATGCCGAGTTCGGCGATCTGTGGCGCGAGCGGACGAGAATGGTCGATGACGTGGTGAGCTCCAAGCCCTCTTACCCACTCTTGGGTTTCCGGTCGAGAGGCTGTGGCGATGACGGTGAGGTCCGTGCGCTGTCGCGCGATCTGGACGGCGATCGACCCAACCCCGCCCGCGCCACCGATGATGAGGATCGCCTCCGCCGCACCGGGTACGGGCTTCGCCACGTCCAGGCGGTCGAACATCGCCTCCCAGGCCGTCAACGTCGTCAGCGGCAGCGCCGCCGCTTCCGCCCAGGAGAGCGACGCAGGTTTGTGACCGACAATCCGGGCGTCGACGAGATGGAACTCCGCATTGGTACCGGGCCGTGTGATCGATCCGGCATAATAGACCTCGTCGCCTAACTCGAACTGCGTGACGTCGGGGCCGACCTCGCGCACAATCCCGGCGGCATCCCATCCCAGCACCTTCCAATCGCCATCTGCCGGCGGCGTGCTGTTGCGGACCTTGTAGTCGACCGGGTTGACCGAGACGGCCTTCACCTCAACCAGGATATCGTATCCTGCAGCGACAGGCCGAGGCAGATTGATGTCGACCAGCGCGGCATCCGCGGCGATGGGTCCCGGAACCTTGTAACCAATGGCTTTCATAAATGTCTCCAGCTTGCTTGATCGGATGACGCGAATGCTCGTTAGTCAACTTCTTCTACATTGAGGTCCCGACTCTTGAACTGGGTCGCGGTAGCAGATTTCATCGAACACGTCGATCAACAGGCCCTTATGCTCGGTCGCCGGATCGGTGATCGCGTAGAGGGTGGAGGCGTTATCGCCATCATCACCGCTTCCGAGGCGAAACGCCGCGTCGACGCAGATGCCGCACGGACCGATGGTTGATCCTGGCTCGAGATCGACGAGATTGCTGTCCTTGACGCGCTATTCGCGGTCTTAGCCCTTGGCGATGAAGGACTGAACTGCTTGTAGAGCGTCGGTCAGCTGCTATGTCATGGACGCACCTTCATCTTGAGTTGGATTGGACAAGCTTCCGTATAAGGCCCGCTGTAACCGTCAGATGACGGCGAAGAAAACGATGGGCAGTATTCACAGCCACTTAGCCTTCTTGAAGCGCACAAATAGGAAAACGCACGATATCGCTATCACTCCGAGCACGACAAAGTATCCGTAGGCCGTGTCCAGCTCCGGCATGTGCTTAAAGTTCATGCCGTATATTCCAGCGATCGCCGTCGGGACTGCCAGTATTGCCGCCCAAGCCGCCAGCTGGCGGGTGATCACCCCCGTCCTTTGCGCTTCAAGAAGGCTGCTGGCCTCAAAGACCGTGGACAGGACAAGCAGGAGGCCGTCGACCATGGACTGCACGCGGTGGACATGGTCCGCGACGTCGTGGAAATATGGTGTCATTTCGGCGCTGATGCAGGGAAAGTGGCCGCGAACGAGCTTTCGCACCAGCTCGGCCATAGCCCCGAGCGTGCGCTGGAACCGCGTGAGTTCGGACCTTAGTTCGAAGATTCGCGCCACCTCTTCTGGCCCGAGGAAATCGTGCAGCGACCGTCGCTCCATCGCCAGGACGTCGTCCTCGATCATTTCGAAGATGGGCAGATACTGGTCGACCACGCGATGCAAGATCGCGTGCAGCACATAGTCGACACCCTTGCCGAACTGCGTCGGCGATGCCTCGAGTTGCTCCCGAAGTTTGCCCAGCGCTCCGGCATTGCCGTGCCGCACGGTGATAAGGTGATTGTGACCGGTGAAGATCGCCATCTTGCCGTAGCTGATCCGGTCGCCGACCAGCTCGGCGGTCTGCGCGACGACGTACAACTCATCGTTGTAGACCTCGAGCTTGGGCGGGCACAGCGGGTGCATCGCGTTGTCGATCGCCAACGGATGAAGATTATATGTCCTTTGGATCGCGAGTAGTTCCTCGGGGGTGGGTTCGCTAAGCGCGATCCAGCAGAAGCCCGAGCGACTCTCGCCCAACTTGACGTGCTCATCGAGCGCGATTTCGCGAACTCGCTTGCCTTCGTTGTAATAATAGGCGGCGATGATGCTCATGCTGGCCTCGCGGGAATGTGGAGGCCACGCTGGACGGCCGGTCGAGCCAGCCCGCGTCCAAGCCATGCGCGGACGTTCGAAAAGCTGCTGAGGCCAAGGATGTCACCCGCAGCGTAGAATTCCACCAGCGCATTCACCCAGCCGAGCGTCGCGATGTCCGCGATCGAATAGTCGTCGACGATCCAGTCGCGGCCTTCCAGCCGGCGATCCAGAATCCCCAGCAGACGCGTGGATTCGTCGATAAAGCGCTGTTGCGGCCGCTTGTCCTCATAGTCCTTGCCGCCAAATCGCAGGAAGAAGCCGAGCTGACCGAACATCGGCCCGATGGCCGACATCTGAAAGAACACCCACGCTAGGGTCTCGTAACGCTGGCCTGGTTCGGTGGAGATGAACTGACCCGTCTTGTCGGCCAGATAGAGGAGGATCGCACCGGATTCCCATAAGGCGATGGGTCTACCGTCAGGGCCAGCCGGATCGATGATCGCCGGTATGCGTCCGTTCGGGTTCAGCGACACGAACGCCGGATCCTTCGACTCGTTGTTCGAGATGTCGATCAGGTGGGGCTCGTACGCCAGGCCAGTCTCCTCAAGCATGATCGAGACCTTGACGCCATTGGGCGTAGGGGCTGCGTAGAGTTGCAGGCGATCGGGATGAGATGCCGGCCAGCGCTGCGTGATCGGAAAGGACGAGAGGTCTGGCATAAATCTGCGATCCTGGTGTTGCGATGGCGACTGACTGGAACGAGCCGTCACTCTGAAGTAGGGTTCGATGACCGCGTCGCTGAACGACGCGGTCACGAAGATTGCGGACCGGATCGGCGCAGTGGCAACGGCAGTGAAGCCTATTCCGCCGCGGTCCCGGCCGCTGGCTGTACGTCGTCAACCTTTTGGCGCTTCGGAAGCACCCAGCCGGGACGGACGAAGTGGCAGGTGTAGCCGCCCGGGCGCTTCTCCAGATAATCCTGGTGATCGGGCTCGGCCTCCCAGAACTCGCCGACCGGCTGGACCTCGGTCACCACTTTGCCATCCCACAGCCCCGAGGCATCCACATCGGCGATCGTATCCTCGGCGACGCGCTTCTGCTCCTCGTCGACATAATAGATGCCCGACCGGTAGGAGAGCCCACGATCATTGCCCTGGCGGTTCAGCGTCGTCGGATCGTGGATCTGGAAGAAGAATTCCAGGATGTTCCGGTAGCTCGTCACTGTCGGGTCGAAGACAATCTCGATCCCCTCGGCATGCGTGCCGTGATTACGATACGTGGCGTTCGGAATATCGCCGCCCGTGTAACCCACACGGGTCGAGATGATGCCGGGCCGCTTGCGGATCAGATCCTGCATGCCCCAGAAACATCCTCCTGCGAGAACAGCGCGCTGATGCATGTTAAGCCTCCTCTACTTGATCGAGATATTCACCGTATCCCTCGGACTCCATCTCGTCGCGCGGGATGAAGCGAAGGGACGCTGAGTTGATGCAGTACCGCAGACCGCCGCGGTCGGAAGGACCATCGGGGAACACATGGCCGAGATGACTGTCTGCGTGTACTGACCTGACCTCCGTCCGGACCATGCCGTGTGCGCTGTCCCGCACCTCGTTCACGTTTGCCGAAACGATCGGCTTGGTGAAGCTGGGCCAGCCAGTACCCGAATCGAACTTGTCCGTCGAAGCGAACAGTGGCTCTCCCGACACTATGTCGACGTAGATGCCAGGCTCCTTGTTGTCGTTGTACTCGCCCGTGAAGGGCCTTTCGGTGCCCGCCTCCTGGGTAATTCGGTGTTGCTCGGGAGTCAGGTGGTCGATTGCTGTCTGTGACTTTTCAAACTTCATTACAGTCTCCAATACTTATCTAGAGGGCCAGGCACGCTACCGCTAATTTTTTATGTCTCCTGATTTGCTCCTACAATGGTAGTGGGATGGCAAACGAGGTTTTACTAAGTGTTGGAAAATTAGAGATTTAAATTTCGCGTCTATTAGTTCTAGCGCAACTGAGTGGTTAAGCAAGTACGTAATCAGTAAATATTAAAAAAATAACACAAAAGCACGATTATATAATAC